>DASWCJ010000224.1:0-2075 GCA_036390155.1 Anaeromyxobacter sp. | reverse complement strand
TGGAGCTCCGCCTCGGTCTCGGCCTTCGACCGCGCCGCGGCCTCCGCTGCGGCTGCCTGCTCGGCCTCGCGCTGGGCCGTCGCGCTCGGCGCGGCCGCGCTCGCGGCCGCAACCGCCGTCGCAGCCGCCTCGCGCTCGCGCGCCTCGGCGGCGGCCTTCTGCCCCGCCTCGGCCTCCGCGCGGGCCTGCGCGTCCGCCTGCTCCTTGGCGCGCTGCTCGGCCTGGGCCTTCTCCGCCGCCGCGCGCTCCGCCGCCTCCGCGTCGGCGCGCGCCTGCGCGTCCGCCTTCGCCTTCGCGTCGGCTGCGCCCGCGGCCGCGACCGCGGCACCCGCCGCGGACGGCTTCTGGATCGTGACGACGAGGCTCGAGCCCTGCGTCTCGACGTCCGGCGGGTCCACGTCCGCCGCGAACGCGATCATGATGCGGGCGATCGAGGTCTGGTCCGAGCCGTAGGAGAGGTTCTTCACGACGAGGATCGTCCCGTCGTTCACCGGCATGTCCTCGGAGACGCCCTGGAACTTCGCCTCGGAGAGGTCGATCACGAACCGCGGCGGATCGGCCATC
This sequence comes from Anaeromyxobacter sp., assembly GCA_036390155.1. Taxonomy (GTDB): domain Bacteria; phylum Myxococcota; class Myxococcia; order Myxococcales; family Anaeromyxobacteraceae; genus Anaeromyxobacter. The sequence goes on along the minus strand of DASWCJ010000224.1, from coordinate 1,511 downwards.
GAGAACGTCGTGAAGTTCGGGGGCTTCGAGCCGGCGACGGTCATCACCACGGTGTTCCCCTGCGCCTTCACCGTGACGCCGGTGATGACGTTCAGGGTCTGAGCGACCGCGGGCGTGGCGGCGGCGAGGAGCGTGGTCGCGACGAGGTGACGAAGGCGCATCGGAAGCTCCGGGTGGGAGAGACCGGTGCCGAGGATAGCACGGGGGTCTCGACCCCCAAAAAAACCGAGGTCTTCCCGGGCGATATCTCTCCTACCCGGGGGGCGCGCCCAGCAGCGCCCGCGCCTCTCCCACGAGGTAGAGCGACCCCGCGACGCAGACGAGCGCGCCGTCCGAGGCGGCGCGCCGCGCACACGCGATCGCCTCCACGAGCGAGGCGTGCACGTCCGCGTCGGCGCCGAGAGCGCGCGCGTCCTCGCGCAGCGACTCGACCGGACGGGCGCGCGGCGTCGCCGGGGCGACGAGGTGGAGCCGGCGGGCCGCCGGGGCGATCGCGCGCAGCATCCCGGCGTGGTCCTTGTCGGAGAGGACCCCGAAGACGAGCTCCACCGGGCGGCCCGGGTGGAGCGACGGGAGCGCCGCCGCGAGCGCCGCGGCGCCGTCCGGATTGTGCGCGCCGTCGAGCAGCACCCCGCCGACCTCCTCGAGGCGTCCCGGCCAGCGGGCGCGGGCGATGCCGCGGCCGATGGCGTCGTCGTCCACCGCGACCCCCTCCCGCGCGAGCGCGCGGAGCGCCGCCGCCGCGAGCGCCGCGTTCCCGCGCTGGTGCGGGCCGCGGAGCGCGACCGGGCCGTCCCAGGACTGCGCCGCGACGAGGAACGGGGCGCCGCGGCGGAGCGCCTCGGCGCGCAGCGTCTCGAGCGCGCCGGGCGGCTGGTGCGCGTGCACCACCGCCGGGACGCCCGCCTTGAAGATCCCGGCCTTCTCGAAGGCGATCTGCTCGAAGGTGTCCCCGAGGAGCTGCGTGTGGTCGAGGTTGATGCGCGCGATGGCGGTCACCCGCGGACGGATCGCGTTGGTCGCGTCGAACCGGCCCCCCAGGCCGACCTCGACCACCGCCACGTCCACGCCGGCGCGGGCGAAGTGGACGAGCCCCGCGAGCGTCGCGAACTCGAAGTAGGTGAGCCGCTCGTCCGCGCCCCCGTCGTGCCAGGGGCAGGCCCGCCGGATCTCGTCGATGGCGTCGGCGAGGGCCGCGTCGGAGATCTCGACGCCGTCCACCGCGATCCGCTCGTTGAACCGGACGAGGTGGGGCGAGGTGTAGAGCCCGACCGAGTGGCCCGCGTCGGCGAGGGCCGCCGCCGCCATCGCGCAGGTCGAGCCCTTCCCGTTCGTCCCGCCGACGTGCAGCACGGCGAACCGGCGCTCGGGGTGCGACAGCGCGTCGAGCGCCCGCTCCATGCGCTCGAGCCCGAACCGCATCGCGAGCGGCTGGAGGCCGGAGAGGTAGCGGTGCGGATCCGTCACGTCGCCTAAATAACCGAACGACTTGGACTTGGACTTGGACCTGG
>DASWCJ010000223.1:0-14940 GCA_036390155.1 Anaeromyxobacter sp. | reverse complement strand
CCTGCTCGAGGAAGGAGACCAGCTGCGCCATCCCCATCGAGTCGATGATCCCGGTGCGCAGGAACGACGCGTGGTCCTCGAAGTCGGCCACGAAGAACGTCTCGGAGATGAAGTTCCGGATGTGCTGCCTTGGATCCATGACGCCCCCCGAGCGACGCCGCGGCGCGCGAAAGGCCGCATCAAAGCGAACCGACGGACGATACGGACGGGCGGCGACGGAGGCACGCCGCGCCATTGGGTCCACGACCGAAAGGTCCGGAGTGGACGCTCCGCGAGGGCTCTGCGCGGCCCACCGCGGCGACGTTGGGGCACGACGGCGGCGCCGGTTCTCGTGTCGACGATCCGGTCGTACCCGCGCGGAGCGATGTTCGGTTCGTCCGCGGAGTGGAGGCTCGTCGGGACGAGCGCCGGCTACCCGCAGGACGCCTACGGGTTTGGACGTCGAAGGCCGATCCCCGCGAGCGCGGGGAAGCCATCGGCACCGCCGGGTTGCGGCCCGAAATCGATGTCGCCCGGGAAGTCGAAAGCCCCGCCAGCTAAGTGCTGACGGGGCCGTCGTTTTTCAGCATGCGAGATGAAGACTATTGAATGGGAAACTGAGGCCCGCCCGCGACGTTGTTCGCGTCGACGTTGGGCCACCCCGCCCCGTCCGTCTCGACCACGGACCCGCTCCAGGGGTTCGCCCACGCGTAGATGTAGTACGGTCCGTTCAAGTTCAGCGGCAGCGCGAGCTCCGTCGTCGCCGTGCTCGACTGTCCGGTCGCGAGCCCGCTCACGTACCGGTACCCGAGCTGGGCGCCGATCGCATTCGGGGAGAACGTGCTCGACTGCGACACGTAGAAGTACACGTAGAACGGCCCGGCGGGGCTACTCCCCCTCGGGTCCGCCGTGACCGTGTCGGTGACGCTGATGGTGCCGCCGGCGGGCACCGAGCTCGCCGAGTACGTCACGGAGGCCTCGTAGAGATCCGGCAAGGTGTTGTCCACCTTCGCCGTCGTCGGCGCCGTGTAAGCTTGCCCCGTCCCGTCATCCGCGTCCTGGTAGGTGACGGTGATCGTGTCGTCGTTCTTCACCTGCAGCGACCCCTTCGTCGCCGTCAGGACCAGACCGACTGAGCCCTGGAACACGCCGTCGCTCGTCTGCTTGATGTTGGTGTAGAACCCCTTAGGGTTCGTCGTGCTCGCAACGTGCACGGCGACGCCTCCGCTGACGTCACTATCGAGGACCGTGATTTGGACGGTGCCCGGCGCGCGGTACGCCGCCGCGTCGAGCAGGACCACCCCCTTCGCCGTCGGCGTGACAGTGAGCGCAGAGGACTTGGAACCGAGTTCGTGCTCGGAACCTCCGCATCCCACGAAGAAGACAGCCAGTAACGAGACGAAGAGTGAAGCGGGCGCGTGCTCGCGCGTACGCATGGGTCCCCTCCCAGGGTTGCTACGATGGAGCGCGCAGCTTCTTGGAGGCAGCACCACAAGTCAAGACGAAACGAGCGAGCTAGCGTAACTCAAATCTCACGCCCGACGAGCTCCTGGCCCGGCTCGCGACTCTGGTACCGCGCCAAATCTCTGGTGCACGGAGCGTCAACGACCCGCTACGATCCGTGAATGGCTCGCCGCGAGATTTCGCTCACGGCGACGCGGATTTGCCCACCGCGGCGACATGCCACACACGGCCGGACGCCGGCCGTGAAACGGATCCCGACGCGATCAGGCGCCGGCGCCTCGTCGTGCCGCCACCTCGCTCGAGGGGAAATCATGAGAAGCTTCCGTGGATCGCGGCGCTCGCGATCGTCCACGCGTCTTCGTGGGCGTCAGGACTTCCGATTCACACAATCTTAGAGACACAACCGCTTCAACGCCGCCTTGGCGTTGCCTCACTCGGCCTCGAGGCGCGAGCGCAGCTCCTCCGAAAGCCGGTCCTCCACGCGGGCGGCGAGCGCCTCGCCTGCCCGGCGCGCGGCCTCCTCCGGTCGCCCCGCAGACCCCTTCGCGGTCTCGACGAAGGACCCCACGGACTCCTTGCGGGAGTCGAGGATCCGGGCGCGGGCGGTGAGCCGCACCACGGTCCACCCTTCCGTCTGTGCCGGGGGCGCGGCCTCCGCCTCGAGGGTGACGGCGAGGTCGATCGCTCCGCCGACGGAGGCGACGCGCATGCCCGTCGCGAGGACGCCGCGCGTCGCCGCGGTGCGGAGCCGATCGGCCTCCTCCCCGGAGGTGCGGACCGCGACGGCCACCGCGGCGAGCGCACGCTCCGCTGCGGCCCGCGCGCCGGCGACGCCGGGAGGCGCAGCCGGCTCGGCGGCAGGATCGAGGATCCGAAGGTCGTCGAGGAGCGGCCTTCGCCGGGCCGAGGTCCGCACGATCCGGTGCGCGATGCGCGCCCGGGCGAACGGAGCCTTCTCGTCCGCAAGGCGCGCGGCGGACGCGGCGACCTCCGCGTCCACCTCCGCGAGCCGGGCGCCGAGCGCCTTCACGGCGCGCGCGCGATCGAGGACGGCGAGCGCGAAGAGCCGGCCGGCCGGATCGGTCCAGGCGTCGGCGATGTCGACGCCCTCGAGGACCTTCGCGGTCGCGGAGGTGACCTCCTGCCGCGCGGCGAGCGTCGCGACGCGCAGCTCGGTCGTGGTCGTGACGGAGCTGCCCTCGACGCGCTCGGTGCGGCTCGCGGTCGCGCTGCCCTCCGCCTGCTGCGACTGCGACACGGAGGCGACGCGGCTCTCGAAGAACGCCGCGATCCCGGCCCGCGCCCGCGCCTCCGCGGCGGCGCGGTCCTCGCCCTCGCCCACCGCGACGACGAAGCGCTCGCGCGGGAACGCTGCGGGCATCCCGTCCACCCAGTCCGGGCGGGCGGCGAGCGCTGCGACGAGGAGCGCGGCGGCGACCATCACCGGGCGGTGCGGACGTGCACGTAGGTCCGGAACCCTGCAGAGATCTGGACCCCGGGCAGCGTCTCCTCGCGCGTGACGTTCCCGTTCGCGTCGCGGTACGAGACCTTCACGTCGTGCACGCCCGCCGGGAGCGCCAGCCGCGCCATGCGGATCTCGGCGGGCAGCGTCGCCCACGCGCGCGTGTCGGCCGACTCGGTCGCGCCCAGCGCGGAGAGCCCCGCGCCGGTGAGCACCTTGCTCGCCCCGGCCGCCTCCGCCGCGCCGTACGCGCCGCCCTTCGCCGTCGCCCGTGCGACCGCGCGCGCCTTGATCGCGGGGAGCTCGTCCTCGAGCGCCTTCACGCTGATGTCGCCGATCGGCTCGACCAGCACCGTCTCGCCCGTGCGTCCGCCCGCCTCGATCGACGACCCGCGGATCCCGTAGGGGTGCTCGAGGATGGTCGGGAGCGCGATGGGGAGCTGGGCCTGGTCGTCGTCCGACCCGGACTTCTGCATCTCGCGGACGGTCTGCTTGCGGCCCACCGGGACGGAGGTCTGCTTCGAGCCGCGGAGGGGCGCGAGGCCGTTGTAGTGGAGGAGCACGAGCTCACCGTCGCCCGCCGCTCGCGCGCCGAGCCCGAACTTCGGCGTGGCCACCTGGTAGTCGCGCGCGTACCGCGCGTAGGCGCGCTCCGCCGCGTCGCGCGAGATGCGCGCGTCGTCGAGCCGGCCCGCGTCCTCGAAGAGCATCGCAGAGAGCAGGTGGGCGAACCCGTCCTCCCGGTAGGTCTTCATCTGCACGCGCTCGCCGTAGCCGTCGAGGAACGCGGTCACCTTCCGCGCCTCGACCACCGCGTCGTCCACCTTCTGCTGGTAGGCGTAGTTGAGCGCGCGCATCACGTAGAGGAGCGCACGCTCGTGCGGCTCGCCGGCGTAGTCCTCGGTCGCGTCGTTCACGAGGACCGTGCCCGCCGCCTGCGAGAGGCTCTTCGTGTAGAGCTCCTCGATCCGGAGCTCCGCCTGGTCGAGCACCTGGTCGCTCTCCTTGTACGAGCGGGCGGAGTGGAGGACGGCCCCCTTGTCGAGCCAGTAGAGGACCCGGTCCTTCTCGCCGTACTTGTCGTCCTTCCCCTCGTCGATGACCCGGACGGCGGCGTCGTAGCTCCGGTCGGCGACGAGGTTCCCGACGTACTGGCGATAGGCGACGGACGGCGGGACGCAGGCAGTGGCCGCCGCGGCGAGCGCGGCGAGGGACAGGATGCGGAGTCGGTGCACGGAGGGCCTCCTCACAGGCCGAAGGCGGAACGGACCACGTTCTTGCGGATCTGCTGCTGGCCGTTCCAGGCGATCTGGTTGCTCTTCACTTCGAGGAGCTTCAGGTTCACCTGGTAGAAGACGACCTTCTCGCCCTGGACCTCGTCCTGGATCGCGTTGATCGCGCCGGAGAGGACGTAGTCGGCCCCCTGCTCCTCGCCGTGCGCCTTGCGAGTTGCGTCGGAGGCGTTCTGGTCCTGGTCCTTGCGCTCGTCGCGGAGCTGGGCGCGCTCCTCCTTGCTCGCGACGAAGGCGACCTTCCCCGAGTTGATGAGCGCGCGCTGGAGCGCCTCGACGAACGAGTCGGTGTTGATGTGCTCCAGGCTCTGGTTGCGGACGAGCCCGACGATCACCGTCGGGGATCGTCCGCCGAGCCGCTGCTGCGCGGTGGCGAGCCACGGCCGGCCGAGGCAGTCGGGGATCATCTCCTCGGCGACGAGCCGGGCGTCGGTGTCGTTCCACCGGCCGGAGAGGTCCTTCTCCTCCTTCGTGTCCATCCGGCGGACCTGCACCGGCGCGCAGGCGGAGAGCGCGGCGAGGGCGGCGGCGGCGGCGAGCCAGGCGAGGCGGTTCATCGTCGTGCTCCTGGGTCAGTACCAGACCGCGCCGAGGGAGCCCGTCACGAGGAGCGGGAGATCGCCGGTCGGCGGCAGGAAGAAGACCGAGACCTTGAGCCGCGCCTTCTTCCCCATCTTCGCGGCGATCGACTTCATGGAGCCGCTCTCGAAGTTGATGGCGAAGCCCGCCGCGTTGAAGCTCGAGCTCGTGGTCGTCGTGTTCGACTCCGAGTCGGTGATCGAGGTGGACTGGTAGCTCGGCGCCCAGTCCGCGCCGATCGCGAAGCCGGTCCAGCTCTCGGGCGAGTCGAAGGAGCCGATCGCGTACATGAACCCGGCCGTGCCCACGAGCGTGAACGAGCTCATGCTGCCGGTCATCACGAAGGGACCGTTCTGGTAGGTCCTGCCGAGCACCGTGGTGTACGTGGCGGGGATGTAGGTGGTGGTGGTGAGCGCGCCCAGATCCATGCCGCCGCCGATCTTCCAGGCGATCCAGTTGCGGTCGCGCGTCTCGTACTTCGGCGGCTCGAGCGTGTAGAGGACGACGCGCCCGCCGACATTGAAGCCGACGCCGTTCATGTACGCGCCTGCGCCCGCGAGCGCCGACAGGTCCTTGTACATCAGGGTCATCCCGGCGTTGACCTCGAACCCGGGGAGCGTCCCGCCGCTCGCGGCCCAGTCCTGGCGGAGCTTGTCCGACTCGAGGTCCTGGGTCATGGACACCATCGCGCCGGTCTGATCCGCCGCCATCCTCACCTTCGGCTCGCCCGGCTTCGCGCCCTCCGTCGCCTTCTCCGGCGACGTGTCCGCGCCCGCGATGCCGGCGAGGCCCGCGCCCGACGCGGCGGCACCCGTCGCCGGCGCCACGGCCGGCGCCTTGGCGTCGCCGGTGCCGGAAGCGGAGGTGAGCTTCGTGCCCGCGGGCGGCGGTGGGAGCGGGATCCCGGCGGCCTTCGTCGCCTCGCGCGTGATGAGCTCGGTCGCCGTCGGACCGGTGGCCGGAAGCGGCGCGGCCACCTTCGCGGTGGACATCGACGGCCAGTCCACGGGCGCCGCGTCCGCGGCGAGGGCGGCGGGGCTGGCCGCCGCGACGAGGAGCAGCGATGTGAGGACGCGATGCCGGAGGTTCATCTCGACTCTTCCTTTCGAGCGGAGCGTGCCGCCCATCTCAGTCGAAACGACGCGGCGGCGCCATCCCCTGATTGCCCGACTATCCGTGCACCCACGGAGCCGGGGTAGGATGTGCGCCAACCATCTTGGGAGGCACCGTGAACGTGAAGAGGATCGTCCCCGCTCTCGTCTCTGCCGCCGCGCTCGCAGCTTGCGCACACGCACCCCCACCCGCTCCGCCCGCCCAGGCCCAGTGCCAGACCGGGCCCGACTGGACGTGCACGCGATCCGGACCGTGCACGCTCCCCGAGCTGAAGGGCATGCTCTGCGCGGTCGGCACGGCCGAGTCGATCGCCTCGCTGAGCCTCGGCCGCGAGGCCGCGGCGACGCGCGCTCGCGTCGAGATGGGCGCCGTCCTGAAGTCGAAGGTGGACGGGTTCACCCGCGCCGTGCAGGACAGCATGTCGAAGTCCGGCGCCGGCGAGGAGTCCGTCCAGAAGGTGCAGACCCTCGCGCAGGCCGCGGTGGACGAGACGCTCCACGCCGTCTCCATCCCCAAGGTCCACTACAACGAGCAGCTGAAGGCCCACTTCGCCCTCGCCGCGCTCGACTCGAAGGCCTTCGTCGAGGCGCTGAAGGGGCTGAAGCAGGCGGGCGCCCTCTCCGCCGAGGTGAAGAAGGACATCGACGCCCGCGCCGAGGGGGTCGTGAGCGAGTGGCAGCAAGAGCGCGGCCAGTAGGGAGCACTCGATGATCGCACTGCTCGCGCTCGCCCTCCTCGCGGCGGAGCCCCGCCCCGCCGCTGCCCAGAAGGTGGCGGTGTGGACCATCCAGCCCGCCGACGGGATCTCCGCCGGCGCCGCCCAGGTCCTCGTCGACGTCGTCGCGACGGAGCTCGCGAAGACGGGCCGCTTCCAGGTGGTCGGGCGCGCCGATCTCACCGCGCTCCTCGGGTACGAGCGGCAGCGCCAGGTGCTCGGCTGCACCGAGTCGGGCTGCCTCGCCGAGATCGGCGGCGCGGTCGGCGCCGAGCTCGTGCTGTCGGGTCAGGCCGGACGGATCGGGTCCCAGAACCGCCTCTCGCTGCTCCTCGTGGACGCGCGCAAGGCGGTCACGGTCGCGCGCGTCGCCCGCTTCACCGCACCGACCGAGGACGCGCTCTCGGCGGCGGTCCCGGGGCTCGTCGCCGAGCTCGTGGCCGCGGTCCCGGTGGCGGGCGCGCCCGATGCCCCGGCCACCTCGGCGGCCCTCCTCCAGCGCGCCGACGCGCTCGCGAAGGCAGGGCGCCAGGCGGAGGCGGCGGCGGAGCTGGACCGGTACCCGGTTCTCTTCCCCGAGGGCGCGGACCGCTGCTTCGCCGCCTTCAAGGCCGGCGTCGCGTGGGAGGCGGCCAGCAGGCGCGCGGTCGCGGCGGACCGGTTCGCGGCGGTGGGCGCCGACCTCGCCTGCCAGAAGTCCGGGCCGAACGCCGCGGGCAACGCGCTCGCGCGCGCGGGGACGCTCTACGAGGGGCTCGGGATGGCGGCCCAGGCCTCCGATACGTTCGGCCGGCTGGTGGCGCTCCCCGGCGTCACCGATCCGTCGCTGCGCGCGAAGGTCGAGGCCGCGCGGATGCGGCTCGACGGCGGTCCCGCTCGCTGACGCGGGCTACGCGCCGCCCGGCTCGCCAGGCGGCGCGAGGGGGGCCGGGCCGGCGAACGCGAGCTCTCGCACGCGCCAGCGGCGCACGAGGAGCATCCCCACGATCGCCGCCTGCACGAGCGCCCCCGCGACGCTCCAGCCCGCGTGATCCGGGCTCGGGTAGAAGAGCGCGGCCGCCCACCTCGGCCGGAGCGCCGAGAGCACGAGGGGCACGAGGACGTACCCGACGAGGAGCAGGACGATCGCGAAGACCTCGGCGCGGCGCGGGCGCGCGCCGAGCGCGAGGTAGAGGAAGAGCGCGAGGTCGCGGAGGAGGAAGAGCACCGCGGCGGTCGCGGCGAGCCGGACGTCGAGCCGCCCCGTCTCGCGCACGACCAGCTCCGGAACCGCGACGAGGGCCGCCCAGCCGGCGAGGACGAACGGGAGCACGACGAGCCACGGCGGGAGGTCCTCGGCGGCCCGGCGCCAGCGCCCCTCGCGCAGCGCCCGGGCGATCCGCCGGAACGCGACGGGGTCCTTCCGCTCCACGAGCGCCGTCGTCCAGGTGAGCGCGATCGCGACGCCGAAGGCGACGAGGATCGGCGCGCCCGGAGGCGCCCGGTAGGCCTCGGCGGCGAACCCGCCGGCCCAGCCCATCGCGAACAGGACGAACGCGGGCCAGAGGAGCGGGACGGTCCGGACCCGGAGCTCGCACCGCATCCGGACCCACACCCCCGCGAGCGCGAAGACGGCGAAGGCGCCCAGCGAGGCGACCGCGAACTCGAGCGGCGGGACCCCGTCGCGGTACCAGCGGAGGTGCTCGGAGGTCAGGCCGAGCGACACGAGCGGCTGGATCCCGAGCACGACCACGAGCAGGTAGGCCACGGACTGGAGCCGGGGCGTCGCCCGCTCGCGCCCGGCGGCGTACAGCGCCGCGAGGAGCGTCGCGGCCTGAGCGAGCACGCCGGCGAGGACGAACAGCGCGGCGATCCACCCCTTGCGCGTCGCCGGCGCGGGCTGCGCCGCGGCGTAGACGGCGAGGCAGAGCGCGCCGCCGTACCAAGGGATTGCGGTCGCCCCGGCGAGCTTCCCCCACGCGAGCGTCCAGGGACCGAGCCCGCTCATCCGCTGCCAGTCCCAGGTCCGCCCGCGTAGCTCGGCGAGCACGGACTCGGACGCGAGGTGGGCGCCCCAGAGCCAGGTGAGCCCCGCGAAGGCGGCGAGCGCGACGGTCGCGGTGGTGGACCCGAGCCGGCCCTGGTCCACGTCGTACGCCACGTAGAAGACGCCGGCGAGGACGAGCGGCAGGAGCAGGAGGCGCGCCGGGGTCACCTCGAGCCACAGGTTCCGGCGCAGCTCGGGGTTCGTGCTCATGCGCCCTTCCCGCGTCGCGCGGCGACGGTGGCGAGGTAGGCCTCCTCCATCGAGCGGCGCCCGCCGCCGAAGGCGCACACCGGCGCGCCGGCCTCGACGAGCAGGCGGAGCACGCGGTGCCGCGACTCGACGTCGCCGGGGACCTCGGCGGTGATCGTGAGCCCCTCCACCCGGATCCCCGAGACGCCCTCGATCCCGCGGAGGAGCTCCACCACGCCCGCGAACGGCTCCGCCAGCTCGATCGTGACCGTCACCGGGCCCGCGGGGCGGGCGCGCGAGCCCGCGAGCGGCTCGTGCGACACGACCCGTCCGTCGCGCAGCACGAGCATGTCGGTCGAGTACGCGTCAAGCTCCGCGAGGATGTGCGAGGAGACGAGGAGCGTCATCCCCTCGTTGCGGAGCCGGAGGAAGAGCGCCGCGAGCGCGTGGCGCGCGTCGGGGTCGAGCCCGGAGGCGGGCTCGTCGAGGAGGAGCATCCGGGGCTGGTGCACGATGGCCTGCCCGATGGCGAGTCGCTGCCGCAGCCCGCGAGAGAGCTCCCCCGCGCGCGACGGGAGCCGATCGAGGATCCCCAGGCGGTCGGCCGCGCGCCGGACCGCGGCGCGCTCCTCCCCCGCCGGGATCTCGCGGAGCGCGGCCGCGTGGCGGAGGCACTGCTCGACGGTGAGGTCGTCGTAGACGCCGAAGAAGTCGGAGAGGTAGCCGAGGCGGCGGTGGGCGGCGCGCGGCTCCGCGAGCGCGTCCACCCCGTCGATCCGGATCGCGCCCTCGAGCGGCTCCTCGAGCGCAGCGAGGCAGCGCAGGAGCGTCGTCTTGCCTGCGCCGTTCGGGCCGACGAGCGCCGTGATGCTGCCGGGCGCGAGCTGGAACGAGACGCCGTGCAGCGCCCGCGTGCCGGGGTAATCGAAGGTGAGCCGGTCGACGTCGATCATGGGCGCCGACAGCGCAGCCGGCCTACTCGCCCGACTCGCCGGAGACCTGCTCCTCGACGAAGGCGATGGCCTTCACCTCGTACTCCTTCTTGCCGCCGGGGCTCTGCACCACCGCGGTGTCGCCCTCCTCCTTGCCGATGAGGGCGCGGGCGATGGGGCTCGTGACCGAGATCCGGCCCAGCTTCAGATCGGCCTCGAGCTCCCCGACGATCCGGTAGGTGACCTCGTCGCCGCTCTCGGCTTCCTCGAGGGTGACCGTCGCGCCGAACACGACGCGATCCCCCGCGTGCTTCGAGATGTCGATGACCTCGGCGCTCGCGATCCAGTGGTCCACCTGCTGGATGCGCCCCTCGACGTGGCTCTGCTTCTCCTTCGCCGCGTGGTACTCGGCGTTCTCGGAGAGGTCGCCGTGCGAGCGGGCCTCCGCGATCTCCTTCACGATCTTGGGGCGCTCGACGTTCTTCAGCCGCTTCAGCTCCTGCTTGAGCCGGGTGAGGCCGCCGGGGGTCATCGGGACACGTTCGGACATCCGTCACCTTCCGCGAAAAAGCAGGCGGCCGGCCCGAAAGCTCCGGGGCGGCCGCGTCGATTGGAAACCGTATCGGGCGCCGGGGCGCCCTGTCAACGGGAGGCCCGATGGTACTCCTGGATGGTGCGCACGCTCGGTGGGCCGGCCCGGGCGACCTCCATCGCTCCAACCGCCGCCCTCGCGCCCGTCAGCGTGGTGAAGTAGGGCAGCCCCTTCATCAGGGTCTCGCGGCGGATCGAGTAGCTGTCGGCGATCTCGCGCTTGCCCGCCGTGGTGTTCACGACGAAGTGGACGTCGCCGTCCTTGATGCGGTCGACGATCGACGGCCGGCCCTCCCCCACCTTGCGGACGACCGTGGCGGGGATGCCCTTCGCCTCGAGGAAGCGCGCGGTCCCCTGCGTCGCGAGGACCTCGAAGCCGAGCTTCACGAGCGCCCGGGCGATCCCGGACGCCTGCTCCTTGTCGGCGTCGCGGACCGAGACGAATGCCCGCTGCCCCTCGCCGCCCGCGGGCAGCGTGTTGCCGGAGGCCGCCTGCGACTTGAGGAAGGCGCGCGCGAAGTCGTCGTCCACGCCCATCACCTCGCCGGTGGAGCGCATCTCGGGCCCGAGCATCGTGTCGACGCCCGGGAACCGCGCGAACGGGAAGACCGCCTCCTTCACCGACATGTGCTTCGGGCGCGGCGTGCCGAGCGCGCCCGCCTCGCGCAGGCTCTTGCCCACCATGCAGAGCGAGCCCGCCTTGGCGAGCGGCAGGCCCGTCGCCTTGCCGACGAACGGCACCGTCCGGCTCGCGCGCGGGTTCACCTCGAGGACGTAGACGTCCGCCCCCTGGATCGCGAACTGGACGTTCATCAGGCCGACCACGGCGAGCTCGCGGGCGAGCGCGACGGACTGGCGCTCGATCTCGGCGATCACCTCGGGCTGGAGGCTGAAGGGCGGCAGCGTGCAGGCCGAGTCGCCCGAGTGGATGCCGGCCTCCTCGATGTGCTCCATCACCCCGCCGACCACGACGTCCTTGCCGTCGGAGCAGACGTCGACGTCCACCTCGGCCGCGTCCTTCAGGAACCGGTCCACGAGGACGGGGCGCTCGTTCGAGGCCTGCACCGCCTCTCGCAGGTAGGTCTCGAGGTCGCCGTCGTCGTAGACCACCTCCATGGCGCGGCCGCCGAGCACGTAGGACGGGCGGACCATCACCGGGTAGCCGATGCGCCGGGCGACCGCGAAGGCCTCCTCGGGGCTGCGGGCGACGCCGTTCTGCGGCTGGCGCAGGCCGAGCTTGTCGATGAGCGCGGCGAACCGCTCGCGGTCCTCCGCCCGGTCGATCGCGTCCGGCGTCGTGCCGAAGATCGGGACGCCGAGCTCGTGGAGCGGCACCGCCAGCTTGAGCGGCGTCTGGCCGCCGTACTGGACGATGAGCCCCTTCGGCTTCTCGACGTGGACGATCTCGAGGACGTCCTCGAGCGTGAGCGGCTCGAAGTAGAGCCGGTCGGCGGTCTCGTAGTCCGTCGAGACCGTCTCCGGGTTGCAGTTGACCATGATGGTCTCGAACCCGGCCTCTCGCAGCGCGAAGCAGGCGTGCACGCAGCAGTAGTCGAACTCGATCCCCTGGCCGATGCGGTTCGGGCCGCCGCCCAGGATCATCACCTTCTCGCGGCCGGTCGGCGCCGCCTCGCACTCCTCCTCGTACGTCGAGTAGAGGTACGGGGTGAAGGCCTCGAACTCCGCCGCGCAGGTGTCGACCCGCTTGAACACCGGGCGCACGCCGAGCGCGTGGCGCGCGTCGCGGACGTTGCGCTCCCCGGTCCCGGTGAGCTGGGCGAGCCGCTTGTCGGAGAAGCCCATCCGCTTCACGCCACGGAGCCCGACCGCGTCGCGGGGCAGCCCGTCGCGGGCGAGGGTCGCCTCGGTCCGGACGATCTCCTCCACCTCGCGGAGGAACCAGGGGTCGATGGCGGTGAGGCCGAACACCTCGTCGACGGAGAGTCCGGCGCGGAAGGCCTCGGCGATCCAGAAGATGCGGTGGGCGCGCGGGACCCGGCACTCGGCGCGGATCCGGTCCACCTCGGAGGGCGCGGGCGCCTCGCCCGGGCGCTTCCCGAGCGGCGACTCGAGCCCGCAGCGGTCGATCTCGAGGCCGCGGATCGCCTTCTGGAGGCTCTCCTGGAAGGTCCGCCCCATCGCCATCACCTCGCCGACCGACTTCATCTGCGTGGTGAGGGTCACGTCCGCGCCCTTGAACTTCTCGAACGCGAAGCGCGGGACCTTCGTGACGACGTAGTCGATCGTCGGCTCGAACGACGCCGGCGTGTTGCGGGTGATGTCGTTCTTGATCTCGTCGAGCGTGTAGCCGACCGCGAGCTTCGCGGCGATCTTCGCGATGGGGAAGCCGGTCGCCTTCGACGCGAGCGCGGACGAGCGCGACACGCGCGGGTTCATCTCGATCACGACCATGCGGCCGTCGCGCGGGTCGACGCCGAACTGGATGTTCGAGCCGCCGGTCTCGACGCCGATCTCGCGGATGATGCGGATCGAGGCGTCGCGGAGGACCTGGTACTCCTTGTCGCTGAGCGTCTGCGCCGGCGCGACGGTGATCGAGTCGCCGGTGTGGACGCCCATCGGATCGAAGTTCTCGATCGAGCAGATGATGACGACGTTGTCGTTCCGGTCGCGCATCACCTCGAGCTCGTACTCCTTCCACCCGATGATCGACTCCTCGCAGAGGATCGTGTGGGTGGGGCTGAGCGTGAGGGCGCGGCGGGCGAGCGGCTCGAACTCCTCGAGGTTGTACGCGACCCCGCCGCCTTCGCCGCCGAGCGTGAAGGAGGGGCGAATGATGATCGGGAAGCCGATGTCCTTCGCGACCGCGGCGGCCTCCTCCCAGCTCGCCGCGTAGCCGGAGCGCGGCATCGCCACGCCGATCCGGTTCATCGCGTCCTTGAAGAGCTGGCGGTCCTCCGCCTTCTCGATCGCCTCGAGCGACGCGCCGATGAGCCGGACGCCGTGGCGCTCGAGCGCTCCGCTCTTCGCCAGCGCGACCGCCAGGTTCAGGGCCGTCTGCCCGCCGAGCGTCGGAAGGAGCGCATCGGGCTTCTCGCGCGCGATGATCTGCTCGGCCACCGCCGGCGTGATCGGCTCGACGTAGGTCCGGTCGGCGAACCCGGGATCCGTCATGATGGTCGCGGGGTTGGAGTTGAGGAGGACGATCTCGTACCCCTCCTCCTTCAGCGCCTTGCAGGCCTGGGTCCCCGAGTAGTCGAACTCGCAGCCCTGGCCGATGACGATCGGCCCGGACCCCACGATCATGATCTTCTTGATGTCGGTGCGGCGCGGCATGGGCGGCGGGAACCTAGCACACTTGTCTGGCGTCGAGACACGCCGGGCGCTCGGGAAAATCCCCAGCGATGGCGCGGGGGACGGGGCGCCGGGGATCAGGACGGCGGACGGTTCCCCGCCTCCCGGGCGCGCGCGGCGGCGACCGCCTCGAGGAGCTTTCGCGCCCTCGGGAACCGCTCCACCATCGCCTCGACGATCGGCGCCGGGAACACGATCGCGGTGACGTCGCCGATCGCCGCGAGCCACGAATGGCGCGGCTGCCCGAGGACCCGCCCGACGCCGTACACCGCGCCGCGCTCGATCCGGTAGAGCTCGGTCGGTCCGGCGGCCTCGTTCGCGAGCACCGCGCCGGTGCCGTCGCGCAGGAGCAGGAACGTGTCCTCGCCCTCCGACGACACGACCTCCCCCGGCGCGAAGTCGGCGACGTGCGCGAGCTGGAGCAGATCGCGCCGCGCCTCGGGGTCGAGCACCTTGAAGAGCACGCTCGACTCGACGAACGCGGTGGTGGCGAGGTCGCCCCACGCCTCCCGAGGCGCGCTGGTCATGACACGGAAGGTATCATACGCTCTCAGGCCTGATGAACGTTCTCGCGCTCGCGGCCTCGCTCGCGCTGGCACAGGCGCCCGCGCCGGAAGCGCCCCCCGTCGCTGAGCCCGCCGCCGTTCCCGAGCCCGCGTCGGAGCCCGCGCCGGCACGACCGTCCGTGCCGAAGCCGGCGCGACCGCGGCCGACCGCGCCGGCCACGGCCGCTCCCGCTTCCCCGGCTCGGGCCGTGACGCCGACCGGCGAGAGCGCCTTCGGCCCGGCGGAGGTCGAGCCGGTCGCGCGCGCCTTCCTCGACGCGCTCGCCCGGCGCGACGCCGAGGCGCTCGCCGCCGCCGCCGGCGACCGGTTCAGCTTCGACGGCGACGTGCAGAGCGGGCGCGAGGCGATCCGTCGGAGATGGCGGACGATCCTTTTCGATCGGGCGCCCGCCCCCGCCCCGCGCGTCGGCGAGGTCCAGGTGGTGCCCGTCGCCGAGGCGGTCGCGAAGCACGGCCGCCCTCCGCCCCGGCTCGCGGCGCTCGCGCGCCCCGGCGTGCTCGTCGCGATCGCCGACGTGGGAGGGAGGACCGTCGTGCTCTTCGTCGCGCGCGAGGGCGGCCGGATCGCCGTCCTCGGGATGCAGGGCTGACGGGCGCGCGGCGCCCGGAGGCTCAGGTCGCCTCGGACCCCTTCTTCATGATCTTGATCTCGATGCGGCGGTTCTTCGACCGACCCGGCGCGGTGTCGTTGTCCGCGCGCGGCCGCGTGTCCGAGAACCC
>DASWCJ010000222.1:0-10907 GCA_036390155.1 Anaeromyxobacter sp. | reverse complement strand
CGGCGCCCCGCTACACGCGCGGCGCGCGACCGCGAGGCCGGGCCACGTGTCGTACAGCCCGACCGACCGGATCGGAACCCGTTCCGCCTGATCGCGGGCTCGCTCGGGCGGATGGAGGGGATGCCGCCGTGCGTGGACCTGAAGGCCGCGGCGCGGGCGCCCGCTGGCTACGTGCTCGTATGGGGGGCGACGCGCGAGGAGCTGCGCACACCGTGCGGCGGCGCGCTCGCCGTGGAGCTCGGCGAAGGCTACGAGCCGGTCTTCCTGTCCGAGCCCCGCGGCCTCATCCAGGTGTGGCGGCCGCGCACCGCGACTGCGGTGCGTTGAAATACGAGAGGCCCTCGCGGCGCGTGCGCGCCGGAGGGCCTCGTCACCCGTTCCGCGCTACCCGATCTCGAGCCAGGAGAACCACACCGAATGGTTCGCCTTGTACCACTCGAGCACCTTGCGGATGGCCGCGAGCTTGTCCTTCGGCACGACCTTCTCGTCCACCCGGTCGAAGTGGACGCGGATCTTGTCCCCGTCGTGCTCGAGCGCCTGGGACATCATGGTCTGGAGCTCGTTCCGGATCCGGCCCGAGTCCGAGACCTTCACCGCGCGCGACGCCGGGTCGATCCCCGAGAGGAACCGGTTGAGGAGCGGGCTGAAGACGAGTCGCGTCTCCTCCAGGCTCTCCATGAGTCGGAAGGTGAAGGTGATGTCGGCGGACGCGTTCCGGGTCGCGAGCCGCGTCGTGACCTTGTAGACGCCCTTCGCGATCTCGCGCACGCCCGGCGCGCCGGTGTACGGGTCGTCGCACATGTAGCCGATCGACGCGAGCACGTTCCATCCCTTCTCCGGCAGGAAGTCGTCCGCGTGCAGCACCGGCTTGTCGAGCGGCATCCCGGTCTCGCGCGCCTCCCGGATCGCCTCCGCGTACTCCTGCGCCTTGCCGGGGGGGAGCTCCCTCCCGGCGACGGTGAACAGGGCGGCGAGCCGCTGCCCGAAGTCCGCGACGTCGGGATCGAGCCGCATCGCGAGCGCCTCCTCGCGGCAGGGCAGGTCGAAGCGCGGCGAGAAGATCGCCATCGAGGCGTCGACCGCGAGCACCTCGGAGAGGCTCGCGGCCTGCATCGCCTCGGCCGTCGCGGCATAGCCGTCGCACAGGAAGACGTGGGTCTTCCCCGCCGCGTCCTTCCAGCTCCCCACGAGGAACGTCGGCGCGTAGGTGCCGGAGTCGGTGAAGACCTCGATGCCCGAGGGGCCCTTCCACCCGTCCTCGACGAGGTGGGCGCCCGCCGCCTTCCACTCCTCCCAGAGCTTCCCGAGCCGGCCGACGCGGCTCTTGCCTCGCAGCGTCCAGACGTGGACGTTCCCACGCTCGACGCCGGGGTAGGTGCGCTCGATCGCCTCCATCACCTTCGCGCGCGGCGTCCGGTAGTCGAGGAGCGTCGCGCTCGCGTTCGCCGTCTC
This sequence comes from Anaeromyxobacter sp., assembly GCA_036390155.1. GTDB lineage: Bacteria > Myxococcota > Myxococcia > Myxococcales > Anaeromyxobacteraceae > Anaeromyxobacter. Next base: position 9,455 of record DASWCJ010000222.1, on the reverse strand, counting down.
GGTGACCGCCCGCGGGACGGTGAGGCAGCCCATGTACGACTCGTAGGGCCGGGTGACCGTGAGCGGCGAGTCGAAGAGGTGGAACACCACCATGGGCCCGGTGGTCTTGCCCTCGGCGAAGCGCGAGGTGTTCTCGAGCGTGTCGACGGCCGCGCCCCAGATCGTGACGCCGCGGTCGGAGAGCCAGCCGTGGAACTGGTCGAACGAGTGGCCGGGCTCGTTCAGGAGCCGCCGCACGCGGCGATCCACGGTGTGGGCGACCTCGGGGCGGGCGTAGACGCGGCCGAAGCCGAGCAGCGGGTTCGCGCCCATCTCCGGCGTCTCGCCGGCCTTGGGCATGAGCCCCTCGCCGAGCGAGACCATCATCGCGTGGTTCTCGGGCAACGTCCGGGTGAGGTGCCAGAGCCCTTCGCTCATGACATACGCGCTCATGGCGTCGGCGGCCTTCTTCACCTGGTTGTAGGTCTGCTTGTCCTTGCCGGCGCCGGCGCCGAAGTCGCCGAAGAGGCGCGTCCCGAGGGCGGTCGCCGCCGACGTCACCGCCAGGCAACGGGAGATCCCGCGGGGCGTGAAGGAGTGGGCGGAGACCGGCTCGGACTGTCCCCGCTGCACCTCCACGTCCTCGAGCCACAGGTGAAACCGCAGCAGCACGGGGCGGGTGTCGAAGGCCCACTGCGCGATGAGGTTCCGCTTTTCTGGATCGAGCATGGCCCGCATTCTAGACGACCCGAGCGTGGGCGGGGGAACCTGGCGCCGCTCAGAGGTCCTCGCGCGAGACCCCGGGCAGAGAGAGGACGAGCTCCGGGCCGTAGGCCGTCGCGGGCGTCTGCCAGCCCGGCGGCGCCTCGCCTCGCAGCGCCCGCGCGGCGATCTCCACCGCCGCGTCGGCGGTGAGGCCGTACGGATCGGGGTGGCGCTGCAGCGCCGCGGCGCGCCCTCCGCCCGGCGCAGTCGCCTCGCCGAGCACGAGCGAGCGGCGCGCGACGCGCTGTGCCGCCGCGGGGCCCGCCTGGCCCCCGGTCAGCGCGGCCGCGGCGAGCTCACGCACCCTGGGTGACGCGAGCAACGGCGCGAGGTACGGCGCGGCCCGGAGCAGCGCCCGGGACGGGAGCGAGGCGGCGAGGTAGACGCGGACGTCCGCGACGCCGGTCGAGCGCGGAGCCGTGAAGACGTCGGCCCAGGGCACGCGGACGGTCGTCACCGGGCCGAACCCGAAGTCGAACGTGCGCGACTCCTGCGAACCCTTCGGCAGGCTCCCCGCGCCCTCGAGCATCGTCCGCGCCGTGCCGCGAGAGACCCGGTCCATCCCCGCGAGCGCGAGGGTCAACGTCCGGGCGCCGGGGAGCCGGCGCACGAGGTGGACGGCGAGGCAGTCGGTCGGGACGACGTCGAAGCCCGCGCCGGGCAGGAGCATCACCCCGACGTTCCGCGCGGCCGGCCCGAGCGCGACGAGGGCCTCGAACACCGGGATCTCGCCGGTCACGTCGAGGTAGTGCGCGCGCTCGTCGATGCACGCCTCGGCCATCGGCGCGGCGGTGTGGACGAAAGGCCCCGCACAGTGGACCACCACGGCGACGCCCCGGAGCCCCTTGCGGAGCGCGTCCGGGTCGGACACCGGGAAGGCGCGCCACTCGCAGCCGAGCTCGCGCGCGAGGCGGACGACGCGCTCCGAGTCGCGCCCGGCGAGCACCGGGGAGAGGCCGCGCTCGACGGCGCGACGCGCGACGAGCTCACCGGTGTAGCCGTACGCGCCGTAGACGAGCAGGGGTCCGGGCATGAGGGGACCTGGCAGCGTGGCGAGCTCAGCGCCGCTTCCGCGCCTTCCTCGGCTGCTTCGCGGCGCGCCTCGGCGCCTGCCGCCTCGCGACGGGCTTCCGCGGCGGCGCGCGCCGCGCCTTCCTCCTCCGCGCGACGGTCGGCTCGCGGTGGTTCACCGCCTCGAGGTTATGGCCGTCGGGGTCGATCGCGAACGCGGCGTAGTAGGTCTCGTGGTAGGCGGGGCGCAGCCCCGCGGCGCCGTTGTCGTCGCCGCCCACCGCGAGCGCCGCCGCGTGGAACGCGTCCACGTCGGCGCGCCGTCGCGCCACGAACGCGATGTGCTGGGGCGTCGTCGGCGGGTCGCCCTGCTTCAACCAGAGGTAGGGCTTCGTGTCGCCGAAGCCGTACATGCCCTCGGACTCCATCAGCACGCGGTAGCCGAGCGGCGCGAGGATCGCCTCGTAGAACGGCCTCGAGCGGTCCATGTCGTGAACCGTCAACGTCATGTGGTCGAGCATGGCCCGAGCGTACTCCGCCGGGCCGACGGGCGCCCGATCCCGCGAGGGCCTGGACACGGTGCCGCCGCGGCTCAGCCGCGCAGCTCGTACCCGGACCGGAGCAGGGCGTACGCGGCGAGGACCGCCGTCCCGGCGAGCAGCGCGAGCAGCGCCGCCCCCGTCCACGGCGACGCGTCCGAGACCCCGAGCATCCCGTACCGGACCCCGTCCACCATGTAGAAGATCGGGTTCGCGAGCGTGAAGCGGCGGAAGCCGGGCGGCAGCATCTCGACGGAGTAGAAGACGCCGCCGAGGAACGTGAGCGGCGTGATGAAGAAGGTCGGGATGAAGTTCACCTGCTCGAAGCTCGACGCCCAGATCGCGGTGATGAGCCCGAGCGCGGCGAACAGGGTCGCGGCGAGGAGGACGAGCGCGAGCGCGACGAGCGGGTGCGCGAGACCGTAGCCCTCGAACACCCCGGCTACGATCCACATCACCCCGCCGACGAGCGTGCCCCGGACCACCGCCGCCGCGACGAACGCCGACAGGATCTCCCCGTAGGTGAGGGGCGAGACGAGGAGGTCCACCACCGTCCCCTGCAGCTTCATCACGAAGAGCGACGACGCCGAGTTGGAGTAGGCGTTCGTGACGACGCCGAGCGCGACGAGCCCGGGCACGATGAAGCGCGCGTACGGCACCCCGTGGATCTCGCGGAGGCGCCCGCCGAGCGACCACCCGAAGACCACGAAGTAGAGGACCGTGGTGATCACCGGCGAGAGGAGCGTCTGGCCCGGCACGCGCAGGAAGCGCAGCACCTCCTTGCGGAAGAGCGTCCAGAGCCCGTACGAGATCACCGCGCGCCCTCCCGCGGCCGCGAGGCGACCAGCCGGACGAAGATGTCCTCGAGCGTCGTCCGCCGCGTCTCGACGTCCACCACCGTGAGCCCCGCGGTGCCCGCCGCCGCGAGCGCCGGGCCGGCGGTGCCGCCCGACGGGAGCTCGAGCTCGAGCGCCTGGCCGCCGTCCACGATCCGGGGGGCGAGCGCCGCGAGCGACGGCGGCGGCTCCGAGACCGGCGTCGCGAGCGAGAGGCGCAGCGTCCGGGTGCCGTGGCGCGAGAGCAGCGCGCGCTTCTCCTCGACCACGAGCAGCCGCCCGCGGTCGATCACCCCGACGCGGTCCGCGAGCTCCTCCGCCTCCTCGAGGTAGTGGGTGGTGAGCACGATCGTCGTCCCGCGCTCGCGGAGCGACCGCACGTACCGCCAGAGCGACCGGCGCAGCTCCACGTCCACGCCCGCGGTCGGCTCGTCGAGGAAGAGCACCTGCGGCTCGTGGACGAGCGCCTTGCCGATGAGGAGCCGCCGCTTCATCCCACCCGAGAGGTGGCGGCTGTTGGTCCGGCGCTTCGCCGCGAGATCGAGGGCGTCGAGGAGCTCCGCGAGCCGCGCCTCCGAGAGGCGCACGCCGAAGTAGCCGGCCTGGATCCGCAGGGTCTCCTCGACCGTGAAGAAGGGGTCGTAGTTGAGCTCCTGCGGGACGAGCCCGATCGCCCGGCGCGTGAAGGCGTAGTCGCGCACGACGTCGCGACCGAGCACGCGCACCTCGCCCGCGCTCGCGCGCAGGAGCCCCGCCACGATCGAGATGAGGGTCGTCTTCCCGGCGCCGTTCGGCCCGAGGAGCGCGAAGATCTCGCCCCCGCGCACCTCCAGGTCGACGCCGTCGAGCGCGGCGAGATCGCCGAACCGCTTCGACACCCCCCGGATGGTGACGACCGGATCCACGGAGCCGACCTTACTCGACCGGGACGCCCGCCGCGCGCGCGAACGCCTCGCCGATCCGGCGGAGCGCCGCGCCCCCGCGCCCCTCCACCACGATGGACGCGGCGGCGGCCCCGAGCCGGGCGGCCTCCTCGAGGGACCCGGCGCGCGCGAGGGCGAGGAGGAACGCCGCCGCGTAGACGTCGCCCGCGCCGGTCGGGTCCACCTCGCGCGCAGGGTGGACGCCCACGCGCAGGGTCCCCCCGCGCGCACGCACCTCGCTCCCGCGCGCGCCGTGCGTCGCGGCGACGATGGGCACCGCCGCGGCGAGCGCGTCCACGAGGTCCGGCTGGCCCGCGGCCTCGTCGTCACCGAGGAACGCGGCGTCGATCCCGGCGAGCGCGCCGGCTCCGGGGTCGAGTCGCCGCGGGACCACCGCTCCGTCCGGCCGGATCGCGCGCACGAGCCCCTGCACGCAAAGCCCCACGACCCGCGCGCGGACCGCGCGGACGAACGCGGCCGGGTCGGCCTCTCCCACGACCGGCGCGAGGAGGAGGAGGTCCGGTCCGCGCCACGCCAGGGGCAGGGCCTCCGGCTCGAGCGGGGGCGCGGCCGCGACCACCCGCTGCGACCTGCGGCCGGACGCGTCGTGCACGTTCACGAACCGCGTGGTCGCCGGGCAGGGCAGGACGAGCGCCTCGACGCGGCCGCAGGGCGCCCCCGCGCCCGGACCCGCTCCGGCGGCGGGGGAGAGGAAGTCCGCGGGGAGGTCCGGACCCGCGCGCGTGAGGACCCGAACGTCGGCCCCGAGGCCGGCGAGCGCGAGCGCCGCGTAGTAGGCCGAGCCCCCCGGCACCGGGGCCCCACCGGACTCGTCGAGGGTCGCGTGGCCGACCACGAGGGCGATCGGGCTCACGCGGCGCACCCTTCGCCCCCGAACCGGAGCACCCGGGCCCGCCGCACCGGCGCGTCCTCGATCTCGATCGTGGTCGGGACCTCATACGCTGCCAGCTCGACGTGGCCCTCCGCCGGGAGGTAGGCGCGCCCCGCGTCGCCCGCGAGGACGAGGGTGCCGCGCGCCGCGAGCGCCGCGAACCAGGCCGCCGCGCCCGCGGCGAGGGCGCGCTCGTAGAAGACGTCCCCGGCGACCACCACGTCCGCGTCCGGCAGGGGGAGGTCGAGCGGGCTCTCCTCGCGGAAGGAGATCGCGGCGCCGTTCAGCGCGGCGTTGAGGGCGACCGCCGCACGGCAGAACGGGTCCACGTCCACCGCGGCGACCTCGGCCGCGCCCGCGCGCGCGGCCGCGATCCCGACGAGCCCGCTCCCCGCGGCGAAGTCGAGCACGCGCCGCCCGGCGACGAGGGCGGGGTGGTCGAGCACGTGCCGGGCGAGGGCCTGACCCCCGGCCCAGGGGAACGCCCAGAACGGCGAGTCGTCCCAGCCGCGCAGGTCGGCCGCGGTCGCGTGCCACAGCGGCGTGAGCTCGCTCGCCTGATACAGGGAGAGCTCGGGGACGAGGGGGACCGGAGCGGGCGCGGTTCGGGCCCGGATGAACCGGATGGTGTCCTCGAGCGACGGCACGACGGGGATCCTAGCCCGCCGCTGCCCGCCGTGAATCCTCAGCGCGCGGTGGTCGGCGCGGGGGAGGGCTCCATCCCACCGGCGGGCTCCTTCCGCTTCGCGCGCTGCGCCTCCATGCGCGCGCGCAGCGCCTCGCAGGGATCGCCTCGGCCCGAGCGCGGGGTGAACACCATGAAGTCGTACGGCGCACGCCCCTCGAGCCCGTCCTCCTTGTAGTCGGACGGAGCGGTCTCCTCGTCGTCCACCTCCACGAAGGCGACCGCGACCACCTTCCGGCCGGGCGCATCCTTCACGAGCGCAGCCGGGACGCCGCGGTCGTCGCGCGCGTGCCCCTTGCCCGCGATGAGCACCGCGCCGCGCTCCCGGCCCGCGGTCGCCATCCGCTCCGACATCCGGGCGTCGCGCGCCCGCTGGGCGACCACGAGCGGCGCGAGCATCGACTCCGGCAGCTCCCCGCAGTGCGCCTCGTTCATCTCCTGCCGCAGCGCCTTCTCGATCCCGACGGGCACGGGCTCGTCGCGGGCGAGCCGCGCCGCGAGCTCGGGATCCAGCGCGTCGCGTCCCTTCGTCATGATCTCCTTCACCTGCGCGCGCTGCAGGTTGGCCGCCACGACCGGGAGCCCCGCCTCGAGCCCCGCCGCGAAGATCGGCTGGTAGAGGCGGAAGTCCGGCCAGCGGCTCTCGCTCCACTTCACCGCGCGCCCGAGCGCGTCCACGTCCTGCGGCGCCCGGGTGAGCGACTCGTCGATCGCGGGCTGCACGTCCGAGGTGAGCATCTCGAACGCGAGCGCGGGGCGACGCCCCGCCGCGAGCACCGCGCGCAGGAGCCGTGCCTGGAGGAGGTGATGGTCGGGGTTGTCGTGCACCTCACCGAGGACGACGAAGTCCGCGGAGCGGAGCGCCGCCTCCAGGGCAGCCTCGTCCGTGAAGCGCCCCGCCTTCGGCTCCCAGATCCGGCCGACGAGCGGGTGGCGGACGCCCGCCTGGCTCACCCAGGGGCGGCCGGCGATCGGGACGTCGACGAGGCGTGGATCGAACCGCGGCGCGCAGCCGGCGGCGAGGGCGAGCGCGGCGAGGAGGAGCGGGCGGCGGACGCGAGCGGTCATCGGTGCGGGTACCTTACAGCGCCGCGTCGATCCCGGTGATCGCCTCGAGCGCCCCCGCCGCGATGGAGAGGTGGGGCGGGTGGATGTCCGCCTCGCGCGGGTTCACCCGCACCACGAACGCGTCGCTGCGCGCGAGCTGGTCGGTGAGGTGCCGGATCGTCGCCACGGCCGTCCCGGCGCCGAGCTCGATCACGAACGGCCGGAGGCCCTGCACGTCGCCGAGGAACTCGTCGAAGCGCTGACGCTGGTGGGCGGTCCGCTCGTCCACCCAGGACCAGTCGCCGAACATGAGGATGTTCGGGCGGGAGACCGCGCCGCAGTTGGGGCAGCGCGGCACCTGGCGCGACCGCATGCTCGCGAGGTCCACGTCGAAGGTCTCGCCGTTCGTCCAGATCGCAGGCGAGCACGGGCTCGTGCACTGGAGGTGGTGGATCGACCCGTGGACCTCGAGCACCCGCTCCTCGGGGAAGCCCGCCCTCTGGAAGTGGCCGTCCACGTTGGAGGTCACGGCGAAGGAGGGGAGCCCGCGCTGCTCCGCCCAGCGGAGCAGGATCCCGAAGCCCCGGTGCGGGACCGTCGCGCGGTAGAGGTTCGTCCGGTGGCCGTAGAACCCCCAGCCGAACTGGGGGTCCCGGTCGAAGTGCTCGGGGTTCGCCGCGTCCACGAAGGACAGGCCGAGCCTCTCGTAGGGCGGGTAGGCCTTCCAGAAGCCGCGATCCCCGCGGAAATCCGGGAGGCCGGAGTCGACCCCCATCCCGGCCCCGGCCGTGACGATCAGCGCCCCCGCGCCCCGGAGCCCCTCTGCGGCGCGCTCGAACGCCTCCCTCGGGTCCATCGGCGTCCCTCCGTTCTCGGTGATACGCTCATGGGAGCGCGGCACGCAAACGGCGCGGACGGGGGAACGCGATGCCGGCGAACCTCACGGCGCAGTACAAGGCGGCCGAGGAGCGGTACCGGCAGGCCGCCGGTCACGAGGAGAAGCTCGACGCCCTGCGCGAGATGATCGCGCTCCTCCCCAAGCACAAGGGGACGGAGAAGCTCCAGGCGGACCTCCGGAAGAAGCTCTCGAAGCTGGAGGAGGAGGGCGCGCACGTCGCGAAGAGCGGCCACCGCGCGCCCGACCCCGGGCACGTCCGGCGGGAGGGAGCCGGGCAGTGGGCGATCGTCGGCCCGCCGAACTCCGGGAAGTCCTCCCTGCTCGCGGCGCTCACCCACGCGCACCCGGAGATCGCAGACTACCCGTTCACCACGCGGACCGCGCAGCCCGGGATGGCCGCGGTCGAGGACCTGCAGGTCCAGCTCGTGGACACCCCGGCGATCGCGGCGGGGCGCATCGAGCCATGGCTGCCCGCGCTCGTGCACGCGGCGGACGGCGTCCTCGCCGTGGTCGAGGTGGAGGCGGACGAGCCGGAGGAGGGCTGGCGCGCGGTGGCGGACCTCCTCGAGCGCTCGCGGGTGCTCGCACGCGGGCGGCCGCGCCCCGCCGACGCCTCGCCGCTCGCGGTGGAGCGGCCGGTGCTCGTGCTCGCGAGCAAGTGCGACCTCGATCCGGACGGGACCTACGCCGCGCTCGCGCGCGAGGCGGTCTGGCCGGAGCTGCCGTTCCTGCCCGTGTCGGCCACGCGGGGCGACGGGCTCGACGCGCTCCGGCCGCGGCTCTTCGCGGAGCTCGGACGGCTCCGCGTCTACACGAAGGAGCCGGGGCACCCGCCCGACCGTGCGAAGCCGTTCGTGCTCGATCGCGGCGCGACGGTCGAGGACCTCGCTCGGCTCGTGCACGGCGACCTCGCCGCGAAGCTGCACTTCGCGCGGATCTGGGGGGCGCACGCCCGCTTCGACGGGCAGCAGGTCGATCGCCACCACGCCCTCGCGGACGGGGACGTGGTGGAGCTGCATGCCTGATCGAGCAACCCCTGCGCTCGCTACGGGATCGCGGACTTCTTCTTCGCCTCGTCGATGGCGACGCGGGCCTGCGCGGCCTGCTCGCTCTGGGGCGCCGTCAGGATCACCTTGTTCCAGACCTCGAGCGCCTTCTTCGGCTGCTTGAGATCGTTCAGGTAGACGACGCCGAGGTTGAAGAGGCTCTGCACGTGCTTCGGGTCGACCTGGTTGGCCTTGGTGAAGTTCGCGATCGCCCTGTCGTACTGGTGCAGCTGCTGGTACATGACGCCCTGGTCCGTGAGGACGTTCGCGTCGTTCGGGTTGAGCTCGATCGCCCGTCCGTAGGCCTCGATCGCCTTCTGCGCCTGGCGGGTGTCGAAGTAGTCGTTGCCGAGCTGGACCCAGGCATCCCGGTTCTTAGGGTCCTGCGCGAGCATCGCCTGCATCGCGCTGATCCGCGCCTGGACGTTGTCGCCGGGTGCGGGCTGCCCGACCGCGCCACCCCCTGGCGGCATCCCGGGGGGCATGCCGGGCGGGAGGACTCCCATCGTCCCGGCGCCCGGGGGAGGGGAGGTGATGGAGCCGGCCTGATAGCCGATGAAGACGCCGACGAGGAGACCGGCCGCGAGGCCGATGATGAGCGAGCGGTTCAAGGTGATGGACCTCCGGTTGCGCGACGGGACGCGAAATTCCAGGCGCAACATCATGCCAGGGGTGCAGGCCCCTTGCCACCGCCGGGAACGGGAGCCCGCTCGACGGCGCCTTCCGCGCCGGGGACGCCGGGCGAGGATCCGCTCGTCGGGTCGCGAGCTTGCATGCCCCCTCTGGGACGCCCCGAGGCGCTCGCAATGGTCCGTCGAGTCGCCGAGTCTGGCG
>DASWCJ010000221.1:0-2655 GCA_036390155.1 Anaeromyxobacter sp. | reverse complement strand
TCGAGGGCAAGGTGACGCACGTCCGCGCCACCACCATCGAGATCTCGGTCGCCGGCTTCTCCGCCCTCCTCGCGAAGCCGCCGCCGCGCTGCTCGTGCTACGCCGCAGGCGTTCGCGTCCGTCGCTCTGGATCGGGCCGCGGATCACGCCCGCGCCCGCGGGGGTGCAGCACCTCGCGAGGACGCTGTCGGATCTCTCGGACGGCGGGTTCCATCTCCGGGCGGAGCGGTCGAGCGCAGGGAAGCCTCGCCTCGGCTCGCTCCTCGGCATCCGGTAGCGCCCGCCTCCCTGAGGTACGCCGCGGCGCTCTCGCCGGCACTCGTAGACGTCGCGATCGAGGGCCGAACGTCCCGTGCTCGCGGGACGGCGGTGGGCGCGGCGTGCATCGACACGCACGCCCCTTCGTGCTCTCCTTCGAGGGAGTTCGGGGAGATTCGACGGGTGATGCATGGGGCTTGCCGACTGGCTTCGCGTGTTCCGCTCGCTCCACGAGCGCGCGAAGAAGAACGAGCTGAAGGGCGCCGACGCGGACGACTATCGCGGCGGCTGCGACGAGCTCGCGCGGGCGCTCATGGCCGCGCAGAAGCTGACCCTCAAGCCAGGCGAGACCCCACGGCACACCCTGCGGGTCGCGCGCGCGCTGCAGGTGACCATCGAGGGCAAGGTGACGCACGTCCGCGCCACCACCATCGAGATCTCGGTCGCCGGCTTCTCCGCCCTCCTCGCGAAGCCGCCGCCGCACGACGACGAGCTGACCGCCACGCTGCGCGTCCCCGGCGTCGAGAAGCCGATGGCCGCGCCGGTCACGGCGGGCGACTCGAAGCAGCTCGGCGGCACCGTGCGCGTTTCGTTCGTGTTCGGGAGGCTCCCCGACGACGTGCGCGCGCAGCTCGAGCTGCTCGTCATCGACACGGCGCTCGCGGGCCTCGCGACCTGACGCGCCCCGCCCCGCTCAGAAGACCGCGAGCAGCTCGACCTCGAAGACGAGCGTCGCGTTCGGCGGGATCGCCGGCGGCGCGCCCCGCGCGCCGTACCCGAGCTCGGGCGGCAGGGTGAGCTTGCGCTTGCCCCCGACCTTCATCCCGGTGACGCCGCGGTCCCACCCCTCGATCACCTCGCCCGCGCCCAGCCGGAACGAGAACGGCGCGCCCCCGACGGACGAGTCGAACTTCGTCCCGTCCTCGAGCCAGCCGGTGTAGTGGACCTCGACCGTCTTGCCGCGGACGGCCTCGGGGCCCTTCCCCTTCACGAGGTCGTCGATCTTCGGTTTGGCCATGGCCGGCATCGTAACCCGCCCCTTGCCGATCTCGCCCGGCTCCCGCTACAACGGCGCCGCATGCTCAAGCACAACGGCTACTTCGAGGGGAAGGTCCAGTCGGTCGGGTTCGAGCGGAACGGGCGGCGCGCCACCGTCGGGGTGATCGACGTCGGCGAGTTCCACTTCGGCACCGACGGCGCGGAGCGGATGACCGTCGTCTCCGGCGAGCTGTGGGCGAAGCTGCCGGGCGAGGAGGCCTGGCGCGCGTTCCCGGCGGGGACGAGCTTCGAGGTCCCGGCCCAGAGCGGGTTCGACGTGAAGGCGTCGGGCCCGTCGGCCTACCTCTGCGAGTTCATCTAGGGGAGCCTCCGGCCCGGCGGTCACGCCGGGATCGAGAGGATGAAGGTCGTCCCCTTGCCGGTGCGGGTGCGGCAGTCGACGCCGCCGCCGTGCTCCTCCGCGATCCGCTTCACGATCGCGAGGCCGAGCCCCGTCCCGTCCTCCTTGCCGTGCGTGGCGAAGGACTGGAAGAGCCGCGCGCGGATCTCCTCCGGGATGCCCGGCCCGGTGTCGCTCATCCGGAACACCAGCCGGTCGCCGGCCTTCGAGACGTGGAGCGAGAAGCGCCCGCCCTCCGGCATCGCCTGGGCCGCGTTGCGCGCGACGTTCACGATCGCGCGGCGGAGCTTCACCTCGTCGAACCGCGCCGCGCCCCCGTAGGAGACCCGGACCCGGAGCTCCACGCCCGCCGGCGCGAGGTCCGCGCGCAGGGCCTCCACGAGGTCGTGCACGAAGACGTGGACGCTCACCTTCCGCCGGAAGACCTCGACCTTGCCGCGCGCGAAGTCGAGCACCTCGCGCGTCATCGCGTTCACGAGCTCGAACTGCTTGAGCAGGCTGTCGCAGATCCGCTGCCGCTCGGCGGGGTCCTTCTCCATCACCATGAGCTGCGTCCAGCCGGAGATGACGGTGAGCGGGTTGCGGAGGTCGTGCATCACGCCCGAGAGGAGCTGCCCGATGCTCGAGAGCCGCTCGTCGCGCGCCCGCTCCTCCCGCACCCGCTCCGCCGCGACGCGCGCGCCGACCTGCGCCGCGACCGCGTTGGCGATCGCGAGATCGCCGTCGTCGAAGTCCGTCCGCTTGTTCAGGAGCTCGAGCGCGCCGAGCACCTCGCCGCCGTGCGCGATGGGGACGCAGAGCGCGGAGCGGACCTCGTACCCGATCCGCCTCGCCAGCTCCGGGTCGAACGCCCGCTCCTGCCGCACGTCGTTTGCGAGGATGGGCTTGCCGCGCTGGGCGACGACGCCCGCGATCCCCTTGCCGCGCGGGAGGCGGAGCGCCGAGAGCGCCTCGGGCCGGCCGCCGCGCGCGGTCCGGAAGAAGAGCTGGCCCGAACG
>DASWCJ010000220.1:0-19600 GCA_036390155.1 Anaeromyxobacter sp. | reverse complement strand
TCACGCTCGAGAAGGCGCTCGAGTGGATCGCGGAGGACGAGCTCGTCGAGGTGACGCCGGAGTCGATCCGGCTGCGCAAGAGGTTCCTCGACCAGAACGCGCGCTACAAGCAGGAGCGCGACAAGAAGAAGGGCATCGGGGTGTCGCCGGCGTAGCGGCGGGGGTGCGTGCTAAACTCCGCCTCCCATGCGCGTCGCGGCGATCGTTCCCGCTTTCAACGAGGCGAAGAGCCTCCCCGCGCTCGCCGAAGCGTTCCGCGCCTGCGCGCCGGCGGTGGACGTGTGCGTGGTGGACGACGGGAGCAAGGACGACACCGCCCGCGTCGCCGCTTCGCTCGGGCTGTCGGTGCTGCGTCTCCCGGTGAACCTCGGCATCGGCGGCGCGGTGCAGGCGGGCTACCTCTGGGCGCTCGAGCGCGGGTACGACGTCGCGGTCCAGGTGGACGGCGACGGCCAGCACGATCCCGCGTACCTCGCCGCGCTCGTCGCGCCCATCGAGGCGGGGGCGGCGGACGTGGTCATCGGCTCGCGGTTCCTCGCCGAGGGCGGGTTCCGCTCCACCTTCCTGCGCCGGGCGGGGATCCGGTACCTGTCCTGGTTCCTGCGCGTCCGCTGCGGCGCCCGCGTCACCGACACGACGAGCGGCTTCCGCGCCGCCGGCCGGCGGGCGATCGAGCTGTTCGCCCGGTACTACCCCTCCGACTACCCGGAGCCGGAGGCGATCGCCCTCGCGAAGCGCGCCGGCCTGCGGCTCGCGGAGGTGCCGGTCCGGATGAACGAGCGGTCCCACGGCCAGTCCTCCATCACCGCGTTCCGCACGCTCTACTACCTCGTGAAGGTGTCGCTCGCGCTCGTCCTCCTGCCGCCGCGGACCCAGCGCGCGGAGGGGGACGCCTCGTGAGCTCCGGGATCCTCCCGATCGAGGTGCAGCTCATCTCGCTCGCGGTCCTGCTCGCCTTCAGCGCGTGGGTGGTCTCGCTCATCCGCCGGCAGCGACTCCATCTCCGGGAGAGCCTCATCTGGCTGGTCACGACGCTCGCGGCCATCGCCGTGACCGCCTGGCCCGATCTCCTCGTGCGAGCCTCCCGGCTCGTCGGGATCCAGGTCCCGGCGAACGCGCTCTTCGGCGCGGGGCTCCTCTATCTTGCGGTGAACGTGCTCGCCGTGACCATCGGGCTCTCGCAGAACACGACCAGCGTCCGGCGGCTCGCGCAGGAGAGCGCCCTGCTCCGCGCCGAGCTCTCCGAGCTGCGCGGCCGGCTCTCGGACGCGCCCCGCGGCGACGACGGGGAGCGCGCGAGGCGATGACCCGCCCCCGGATCTCGATCGTGACGCCGTCCCTCAACCAGGCGGCGTTCCTCCCGCGCACCCTAGAGAGCGTCCTCTCGCAGCAGGGCGACTTCGAGCTCGAGTACGTCGTGCAGGACGGGGGGAGCACCGACGGCTCCGCCGAGCTCCTCCGGCGGCACGAGGGGCGCCTCTCGCTCCGGATCGAGAAGGACGCCGGCCAGCCCGACGCGATCAACCGTGGGCTCCGGCGGACGACCGGCGAGATCGTCGGCTGGGTGAACTCGGACGACCTGCTCCTGCCCGGCGCCCTCGCGCGCGTCGCCGCCGCGTTCGCGGCGAACCCCGGGGCGAAGTGGCTCCACGGCGGATGCGAGATCGTGGACGAGCAGGACCGTCCCATCCGGCGCTGGATCACCGCCTACAAGGACTGGCGGTGCCGGAACTACAGCCGCCGCGCGCTGCTCGTCGAGAACTTCGTCTCCCAGATGACGGTCTTCTGGCGCCGGTCGGCGATGGAGCAGGTGGGGCTCCTCGACGAGTCCCTCCGGTACACCTTCGACTACGAGTACTGGCTACGCCTCTCGAGGCTCGGGGACCCCCTCTTCGTCCCGGAGCGGATCGCGGCGTTCCGCTGGTACACCTCCTCGAAGAGCGGCGCCCGGTTCGAGGAGCAATTCGCCGAGGACTACGCGGTGTTCCGGCGGCACGCCCCGCCCGGTGGGCTGCTCCAGCTGCACAAGCGGCTCCGCACCGCGCAGATCGTCGGCGCCTACCGGGTCCTGAGGGCGCTCCGGCCGTGAAGCTCGCGCTCTCGCTGCTCTCGCTCCGGCCCGGCCAGGTCGGCGGCGCCGAGACCTACGTCCGCCAGCTCGTCGCGAAGCTCCCCATCGTTGCGGCACCGGGGGACCGGCTCGTTGCGGTGATGGACCGGGACGTCGGGGCCGCATACGAGACGCCCGGCTGGGAGCGGGTGGTCCTGCCCCGCTCCGCGACGCGGATCGTGGCGGACCGAATCCTCGAGGCGTTCACCCCCTGGCGCGCCCGCGGGATCGAGCGAGCGTTCGCCGCGGTCGGCGCGGACGTGACCCTCTTCCCGCAGCAGTCGATCTTCCCGAAGCGCGCCTCCGGGCGGGCGGTGCTCACGGTCGTGGACGTGCAGCACCTCTATCACCCGGAGCACATCCCGGCGTTCGAGCGCGCGTTCCGCGCGGCGATCTACCCGGAGGGCATGGCGCGGGCAGTCCAGCTGCTCACCATCTCGGAGTTCGTCCGGACGACGGTGCTCGAGCGCTGCGGGATCGCGCCGGAGAAGGTGACCGCGATCCCGCTCGGCTACGAGGCGCGCGACGCGGCGGCGGTCGCGCCGACCGATCGAGTCGCCGGGCCGTACCTCTACTACCCGGCCGCGACGTTCGCCCACAAGAACCACGCGGAGCTGATCCGGACGTACGCCGCGCTGCGGCGGCGCGGCGAGCTCGCCGAGAAGCTCGTCCTCACCGGGATGCAGACCGCCGCGTGGCCCGGGCTCCAGCGGCTCGCCCGGGAGCTCGGCGTGGAGGCTGACGTCGTCCACCTCGGCTACCTCCCCTACCCCGAGACCCGCCGCGTCTTCGCCGGCGCCGCCGCGGTGGTCTTCCCGTCGCGCTACGAGGGGTTCGGGATCCCGGTGCTCGAGGCGGCGGTCGAGTTCGGAAAGAAGGTCGTCACCTCGCGGCTGCCGGTGTTCGACGAGCTCGGCGTCCCGCGGGAGCGGCAGGTGGACTTCGCGGATCCGGAGGCGCTCCTCGCGGCGCTCCGGCTCCCCGGGCCGACCGTGCTCGAGCGCACGCCCGCCACGTGGGAAGCATGCGCGCGGACGACGCTCGAGGCTTGCCGACGGGTCGCGCGCGGCTGACCGCGCCGCCGGCCCTCAGGCAGCCCGCGCCAGCGCGCGGCGGATCCTGCGGAGCCCGAACCACGCCAGGCGCGCCAGGTGGATCGCCGCCGGGACCGCGCCGACGCTCCCCGAGACCGCGACCTGCCACGGCGCGTAGCCGTACGCGAGGAGCTTCCCGCGGATCGCCTTCCACTCCTCGCGGCTCGCCGCGCGGCTGCGGATCTCCGCGTAGACGTACCAGGGGTGCTCTCGGCGCATCACCGCCAGGAACTCGGCGCGCGCCTCCGGACCGCCTCCGAGGACGCCGGCGAGGTGCAGGTACCCGTCGAGGTCGATGACGAACCTGCGCACGACGCCCCCTCGCGCGAAGCTGTCGTTCTCTCCCCGGCAGAGGACGAGTGGTGCGGGGACGTGGCGCAGCCGACCGCCGCTCCGCAGGATCGAGAGGATCCGCGCCGCGTGGGCGTAGTTCGTGCCGATCGACCCGGGGCCGGGCGGACTCGCGTCCCACGCCTCGCGCCGGACGACGATCGCGCTGATGAAGCTGAAGAGCGCTCCGATGGAGCGGGCGTTCGTGAGGTACCGCCGGAGCTCCGCCGGCTCCGAGAAGCGGAACGGGCCGACCCCGGCCCCGGGCGCGAGCCAGGCCTGTTCGCCGAGCGGGCGCAGATCGCGATCGCACACGACGCGGTCGCAGAGGTAGACGTCGGCGCCGCTCCCGAGCTCTTCCCGCATCCGCGCGAGCGCGCCCGGCGCAGGCACGTCGTCCGCGGACATGAGCCAGACGTACTCGCCGTGCGCCAGCGCGACGGCGCGCTCGATGTCCGCGTCCACGCCTCCGGGGCGATCCAGGCGCCGGTAGACGAGGCGCGGGAACTCGCGCGAGAACCGCTCGACGACGGCAGGGGTCTCGTCGGTCGAGCCGCCGTCCAGCACGACGATCTCGACGTCGTCGGTCGCCTGGTCCACGAGGGCGCGGAGGGTCTCACCGATGAACGCCCCGAAGTTGTAGGTGGGGATGCAGACGGAGAGGCGGAACGCGGTCATCGTCACGTCCTCGCGAGACCGAGCCGGCGTGCAATGGCGCGGGGTGCCCGGCGCAGGACGCCGAACGACGCCGACACACGCGTGCGAAGAACCGCGCGCCGGAACGCGGCCGGGCGAGCCCCGACCCGCGGGAGCGCCGCCTCCAGCGTAGCGAACGGAGCGCCGGCGAGGAGCATCCGTCGCCGGTGCTCCATCTCGTTCGCCGCGGCGAGGCCGAGGGCCCGGCGCCGCGCGGGCGACGCGTGCAGGCCTCGAAGCTCGTCGGCCGCGTGCGCCACGTCCGCTTCGGCCCAGACCTGCCCGTCGCGGCCGAGCTCGCGCAGATAGGCATCGTGCCGGGTCCGCACCGGGACGAGGGCGTAGCGGACGGGTACGGAGTTCTCGGGCGTCATGAAGTCCATGTTGCCGGACCAGCCCGTCGCCACCACGGGCTTCCCGAGGCTCATCGCCTCCATGAGGTGGAGCCCGAGCCCTTCCGAGCGGTGCATCGCCACCAGGATGTCGCAGCTCGCGTAGAGGCTCATGAGCTCGCCGTATCCGAGCGAGCGGTCCAGGATCCGGATGCGCGCATCGACCGCCACGCGTGCCGACAGCTCCTCGACCTGAGCGCGGAGCGCCGGCACGTTTCGCCAGGGCTTTGTCTTGAGAACGAGCCGGACGTCGGCGTCCGCCGGGAACGCGCGATGGAACGCCTCCACGGCCGCCCAGGGGTTCTTCCGATCGATGTCGCTCCCGATGTCGAAGGAGGCGAGGAACACGGTCGTTCCCGCCGGGAATCCCCAGGCCTCCCGGGCCGGGACGGCGTCCGGGACGAACACCGCTTGCGGATAGTGGATCACGCGCTCGACAGGCATCGCGCGCGCGCACGACTCCGCGATGAAGCGAGTGGGCGCGAGCACCGCGTCGAGCGCGCCGAGCACCGGCTCCCACTCCACCGGCACCCGCGGCAGCTCCCAGAACGGAACGCAGACCGCGGGCCCGACGGGCGAGACGTCGCGGCGCCAGCCGGCACGGTAGATCGCGATGTCCGGAGGGTTCATGTGAAACAGCGTCACCTCGCCGGGGCGCACCGGCCCCGGCGGTCGCTCCGCGGCCGCACCGGGGGCCCATCGGTGCTGGATCGTGACCTCCTCGAGGGGCCGACCGCTCGCGCGGAGCCCCTGCACGGTGTTCCGGGCGGCGACCCCGAGCCCCAGGTCCCCGGTCATGAAGCCGACCACGCGATACGGGCGGCGATCGCCCCCCGCGTCTGCCGGATCGCCCATGCCGCTTCGACGGCTCAGTGCCCCGGGGGCGCCAGCCACTCCCGCTCCGCAGCGACCATGCAGTTCACTGCGTCCGCCATCCCCAGGGTCGCGCGCCAGCCGAGGACCCGCGCGGCCTTTTCGGGGTTCGCGTAGTTCCCCTCGATGTCCGCGGGGCGGTAGAGCGCCGGGTCCACGTCGACGTGGTCGCGCGCGTCGAGCCCCACCGCGGCGAACGCCGCGCCGACGAACTCCTCGAGGGCGTGGGTCCGTCCGGTGGCGATGACGTAGTCGTCAGGCCGCTCCTGCTGGAGCATGCGCCACATCGCCTCGACGTACTCCGGCGCCCAGCCCCAGTCGCGCTTCACCTTGGTGTTGCCGAGGCGGAGCCGCTCGCCGCTTCCCGCCGCGATCCGGCACGCGGCCGCGACGATCTTCCGGGTGACGAACCGCTCGGGCCGGAGCGGCGACTCGTGGTTGAAGAGGATCCCGCTGCACGCGAACAGGCCGTACGCCTCCCGGTAGTTCGCGACCTCGAAGTGCGCGGCGGCCTTCGCCACCGCGTACGGGCTTCGAGGTCGAAACGGCGTCTCCTCGTCGGCGGGCTTCCCTCGCGTGTCGCCGAAGCACTCTCCCGACCCCGCGTTGTAGAACCGGACCGAGCGTTTCGTGAAGCGGATCGCCTCGAGCAGGTTGAGCGTCGCGATGCTGATGCTCTCCATCGTCTCGACGGGCTGATCGAACGAGAGGCCGACGGAGCTCTGCCCGGCGAGGTTGTAGACCTCGTCCGGCTCCACCTGCACGAGCGCGTTCAGCGCCGAGCGGAAGTCGTTCGGGGCGACCGACAGCCGCTTCACGCGGTCCGCGATACCGAGCCGCTCGAGGTTCGCGAAGGTCGAGAGGTTCGCGTCGCGGGAGGTGCCGAACACGGCGTATCCCTTCGCGAGCAGCAGCTGCGCGAGGTACGCCCCGTCCTGACCGGACACGCCGAGGATGAGCGCTCGCATCACGAACTCGGGCCCGCCTGCCCGCTCCCTGGTGATCGCCGGAGCATGCCCAGCGTCTTACCACGACCCAGCGAGGACGTGGCCGCACTCGCGCCGACGCGCGCCTCCTGGCGAGCCTCGGCGGCGACGCGGAGGGCGTCGCGCTGCTCGATCGACTCGTCGAGGCGCTCTACGTGGACCGCGACCTCCAGGTGCGCCTCGGGCGGGCGATCTACCGGCACACCCCCCTCGCCGTGCTCGCGGTCGCGAAGCCCGCGTACCGAGCGCTCCTCTCCGTTCGGCATGCGGCCAGGCGCGCCCCCGCCTCCCGCGGTGCGTCGCGCCCCGCGCGCTGACGGGCGCTCGCGGCTTGCCGCCACCTCCCGGCGTGTGCCAGCATCCGCCCTCAATCCCTGAGGAACCCCATGCACCTCACCCACAGAACCACTTGCCGCGTTTGCGGGTCCTCCGCCCTCACCAAGGTGATTGACCTCGGCGAGCAGTACCTCCAGGGCTCCTTCGTGAAGCCCGGGAAGGAGCTGCCGCCGATGCGCCGGATCCCGTGCGTCCTCGTGCGGTGCGACCCGGCGCGGGACGAGAAGGCCTGCGGGCTGCTCCAGATGGAGCACTCGGTGCCCCCGGCGATCCTCTACTCCGCCTACTGGTACCGGTCCGGCACGAACCAGACGATGCGGACCCACCTCAAGGGCATCGCCGACGAGGCCGCCGCGATGATCGCGAAGGCGGACGCCCGCGCCCTCGACATCGGCTGCAACGACGGCACGCTGCTGCAGGCCTATCCGCGGTCCTTCGCGAAGTTCGGCATCGATCCGTCGGACGTGGCCCAGGAGGTCAAGGGCGACGTGACCGTGGTGCAGGACACGTTTCCGTCCGACCTCCTCGACCAGCGCGCGGACAGCAAGCCGTTCGACGTGATCACGTCGATCGCGATGTTTTACGACCTCGAGGACCCGGTCGCGTTCGTCCGGAGCATCAAGCGTTCGCTCGCGCCGCACGGCATCTGGATCTTCGAGATGTCGTACATGCCGACGATGCTGAAGATGAACTCCTACGACACGATCTGCCACGAGCACCTCGAGTACTACAGCCTCGCGGTGCTCGAGGGCATCCTCGACCAGGCGGGGATGAAGGTCGTCCGCGTCGGGATGAACGACATCAACGGGGGGTCGATCCGCTGCTACGCGACCCACGCCGAGAGCTTCCAGCTCGCGAAAAAGGAGTGGGCGCAGCCGCTCGAGGCGCTCCGCCAGGAGGAGTTCGACCTCGAGCTCGACACGGACAAGCCGTACCGGAACTTCCAGGAACGGATCAACGTCCACCGCGACGAGCTGACCGCGCTGCTGAAGAAGCTCAAGGCGGCCGGCAAGAAGATCCACATCTACGGCGCGTCCACGAAGGGGAACACCATCCTCCAGTGGTGCGGTGTCGACCGGTTCATCATCGACTACGCAGCCGAGCGGAACCCGGACAAGTACGGCGCCCGCACGCTCGGAACGGACATCCCGATCATCAGCGAGGCCGAGTCGCGCGCGATGAAGCCGGACTACTACCTGGTGCTCCCCTGGCACTTTAAGGCGGAGTTCCTCGAGCGCGAGAAGGAGACGCTCGCGCGCGGCACGAGCCTCATCTTCCCGCTGCCGACGATCGAGGTCGTGAAGGCGTCCGGCGTGGCATGAAGGCGCTGATCTTCGGCGCGAGCGGGCAGGACGGGCACTATCTCGGCGCGCTCTGCCGGGCCGAAGGGATCGAGCCGGTCGGAATCTCGCGCGTCAGCGCCCCGGTCCGCGGCGACGTCGCGCACCGGGCGGAGGTCGAAGAGCTCGTCCGCGCGCATCGCCCGGCCTACGTCTTCCAGCTCGCCGCGTCGTCCACGACGCGGCACGAGGCGCTCTTCGAGAACCACGAGACCATCTCGACGGGCGCGCTGAACGTCCTCGAGGCGGTCCGACTGCACGCGCCCGAGGCCCGGGTCTTCATCGCGGGCAGTGGGGTCCAGTTCGAGAACACGGGCGCACCGATCTCGGAGCGGGCTCCGTTCGCCGCGACGAGCCCCTACGCGGTCGCCCGGATCCAGTCGGTCTACGCGGCGCGGTACTTTCGATCGCTCGGGGTCCGCGCCTACGTCGGGTACCTGTTCCACCACGAGAGCCCGCTTCGAAAGCCGGAGCACGTCGCGATGAAGGTCGCGCTCGCCGCGCGACGGATCGTGGCGGGGAGCGCTGAGCGGCTCGAGATCGGGGACCTCTCGGTCGCGAAGGAGTGGACCTTCGCGGGGGACATCGCGCGGGCGATCTTCACGCTCGTCCGGCAGGACGCGGCAGTCGAGGCGGCGATCGGCTCCGGCGAGGCGCACCCGATTCAGGAGTGGATCGAGCGGTGCTTCGCAGTGGCGGGGAAGGACTGGCGCGATCACGTCGACGTACGCGCGGGGTTCGTTCCCGAGTACCGCCGCCTCGTCTCGGACCCCGCTACGATCCGCTCGCTCGGGTGGGCTCCCACCGTGGGCTTCGAAGACCTGGCGCGGCGGATGGTGAACGGCGGGTGATGCCTCGGGGTCAGCGCCCGATGCGCCGTTCGTAGATGGCGACGTGCGCCCGCGCGATCTCGCCCCAGCTCGGACCCGCGAGCTCGGGCGCGGGTGACGCGATCCTGCTGCCCACATGCCGGTCGAGCGCGGCCCGGAGCTCACCTCTGTCGCCCGGGCGTGCGTAGTACACGTGCTGCGCGGCGACGTAGCCGCTCCGGCGCGTGCTCGTCGTGAGGACGAACGTCCCCTGCGCCGCGGCCGCCTTGAGGCTCGTGTTCCACTCTCCGCCCCCATCCCGGAACGGGAGCACGACCGCGTCCACCGCGGCGAGGACGCGCGCTGCCTCGGGCGCCTCCAGGAAGCCCGCCAGCGTCACGTGGCCCGCGAGCGGCGGGCGCGCGATCCGCTCCGCCAGCGCGACCTGGAATGGATCGGCGCGCTGGAGCTCGCCGACGACGACGAGGTGATGCCGCTCCGGGTCGACGATCCCGAGCAGATCGTCGATGCCCTTGTTCGCGTACAGGAACCCGAAGTAGGCGAGGAGCCTGCGATCCGGCGGGGCGTACCTGCCACGGATCTCCGCCCGCTCGGCGTCGCTCAGCTCGACGCGCGGTAACGTCGGCGCGTTCGGCACGAGGTGGAACTCACGGCGGCCGGTGAGGGCCCGGTACCACCACGGCATGCGCTCCCTGAACTCCGGCCGCACGACGACGACGTCGCCGGGCGCGACGCCGATGGCGAGGTGCCAGAGCGCGGTGCGGGCGCCAGGGACGTACTCGTGCCAGGTCTGGACTACCGGGGGACGCTCGGCCAGGAGCAGCATCGGCAGGAGCCACGACAGCGGGCCGGAATAGCCGCGCGACGGGTACTGGACGTGGATGACATCCGGCTGCCACTCGCGGATCACGCGGCGTACGGCCGCAATTTCCGAGAGCTCCCACCGGCGCACGGCCGGGAACACCTCGAAGGGCTCCCCGGCGCGACCGCCGCCCTCTGCCTCGGCACTGGTGAGCACCGCGACGTGCACGCCCGGTATCGTGGTGAGCGCACGGGCGAGCGAACGGGTGTAATCGCCGACCCCGCAGAGCATCGGCGGGAAGGAGCCCACCACGAGTAGTATCTTCATCGCCGATCTCGTCCGGGAGCGCGCATTCGCGGCAAGCGCTCTCCACGCGGGGTCAAGTGTCCTCCCGGAGCACCCGTCGAGCATACGCCGCCGGGTGTGCAAGATCGGGACGTCGTCCGGACGAGGACCGCGTCGAGCCGGCGTTCATCAATCGGCCGGGCCCGCCGGCACGATCGACGGGCCTGCGGACTTGACCCCAAGGAGCTTCTGAAGTGCCGCGGCGAGCTTCTTCTTCGCGGGCTCTCCGAAAGCCAGGTGCACTGCGGTCGATATCGTGGTCACGGCGATCAGATAGCCGCTGAAGGCCCATAGGAAGTTTCGTCCAATCAGCACCGGCCACAGCAGATACAGAACGAGACCGTGGAACAGGTACGCCTCGTAGCTTGCGCGGCCGAGGATCTTCAGCGGACGCCAGAATGCGAGCTCGAAGACGGGGTGATCGAGTCCCGACGCGAACAGCAAACCGATTCCAGTCGCGAGCACGGTGGGGCCCCAGGTCCGTCCGACCGGACTTCCGAGCGACGCAAACACGTATGCGATTCCGGCGAGGAACACCCCAATCGCCGGAAGCGAAGATCGCAAGAATCCCGGCAGCCTCGCGAACCACTTGTCCCGCCACGCGATGTATGAGAGCACACCGATGGCAAGCTGGTCGAACGCCGCAAACGAACTCGTGAACCCCAGCAGGAAGCTCTCCGGCTTCACGATCGCCGCGGCCAAACGGTATGCAGGGCCCGAAACAATGACGAGCGCGAGCACACGGACGAGCCGCTTCGTGGTCCCGAGCCGCGACAGCATGAACGGATACCCGATGTAGAACTGTTCCTCGATCGCGAGCGACCACAGCACGTCCCAGGTCAGGCCGTAGCATGCGTTCGCCGTCTCCGTGGCGATTCGCAGCCAGTTGAAGAAGAAGAGCAGGATCGATGACCAGAAGAGCAGGCCGAAATCCGCCTTGGGATCTTTGAACGTGACGGCCAGTGCTCCGCCGCGGTCGCCGCCATGAAGGAAGAGCAGGATGCCGATGCAGCCTGCGAGCGCAAGTGTCGGAAAGATGCGACTCGCACGGCGTATATAGAAGAGCGGTTTGTTCGCGATGAACATCTCCTGGTTGCGCCCATCGATCATGCGAGTGATCAGGAACCCGGAGGCCACGAAGAACGTCGAGACGCCGTACGCACCGTTGGCCGCCAACAGGAGAAAGAGCGACCAAGCCCAGCTTGGCGTCCTCAGCGGGTCGACGAGCGTGAAGTGACCACACAGCACGGCCAGGATGCTGAAACCACGCACGACGTCGATCGACTGGATCAGCTTCGTGGACGACCTGCTCATGAGCGAACCCCTGCTCCGGTGTGGCCTCGAAGAGCGGGCCACTGTATCTGCGGCATGACCTTCGGCACAACCGGAGGTCCGCGACGGTGCGGCGGCTTCGCCCGCGCCTCGCGGCGCGGCGCACGCCCGCTCGCCGTGTTGCGGTGCATCGGGCCCTCCGATATCCTCTCGCGCTCTCCCGTCTCGATGAAGCACCTCACCCCACGAGCGTGCGAAGCTGAGGCGTCGCGAACGTGGCCGGGGCACCGTGAGACCGCGCAGCAGCGCTGCGGCGGAGGGATCGAATGTTGAGCCGGCAGCAGATCGTTTCCGTTCTGGGCAAGGTCGTCTGGGCGGTACGCAGGTTGCTAATCGGCAAGAAGCTTTCCTGGCTCGGCCAGAATCCCGCCTCGGATTCCCTCGCGATCATTCATCTCAGCGTCAAGGGGCTCGGGTACGAAATCGCGCGCGAGCGGGCGCCCGGCCTGCGCGGGAAGGGACCCGCCACGGAGCCGGCCCATCACTCGCTGCGCTGCAAGGCAACCACGCAGCGGGACATCGAAAGCCCGTGGTTCGCCCACTGGTGCGCCGAGCTCAAGATCACCCCGATCTACTATCGAAAGCTCTGGGAGTACGCGTTCGCGCTTCAAGCGCTCTTCGAGCACGGCAGGATCCGCGAGGGAATGCGAGGCCTCGGGTTCGGATGCGGCGAGGAGTCGATCGCCTCCTATCTGGCCGGAAGAGGAGCCAGGATCACGGTGACCGACCTCGACCCGGGGATATCGCGGGGGAGAGGCTGGATCGAGCGCGGCTACCACACGACCGAGCTCGACAAGGCGTTCAAACCCGAACTCGTTTCCCGGCGAGACTTCGACGAGCGCGTTCACCTCGAGTACGTCGACATGAATGCCATCCCGAAGCATCTCGACGGTGCGTACGACTTCTGCTGGTCGATCTGCGCGTTCGAGCACCTCGGGTCTGCCGAGAACGGCCTGCGCTTCGTCGAGAACGCGATGGCCACGCTGCGCCCCGGAGGCGTGGCGGTCCACACCACCGAGTTCAACTTCCTGACGGAGCACGAGACGATCGAGAACCGGGACATCGTCCTGTATCTGCGCAAGCACTTCATCGACCTCAAGCAGAGGCTCGAGCGTGCGGGCCATTCGGTCCCCGACCTCGATTTCGACACGGGGGACGGCGTGCTCGATCGTTTCATCGATGTCCCTCCGTATGGTTGGCAGCCCGATTGGCGCGAGGACGTCTGGGGGCGCTGGGGACAGGACGCCGCCAATCTCAAGATGTCGATTGGTTCCGTGGCGACCACGTGTTTCGGGATCATCGTGAAGAAGCGCGAGTGATCCCGAGGCGGCTCGATCGCGCGCGGACTGACAGCGCTGCCCGGCTGACGTGATCGAGCGGCCTTGATCTGCTGCCCCCGGGCTTCGGCGGGAGGTGGCAAGCGCCGAGCTCGAGCGCGCGGGGCGTCTTCGGGGAATCGCGATCGACGAGGCCGATGCCGCCGCGCCCGCCCGCGCGTCACCCGGCGAGCCGCGGCCCGGCGCCAGCGACGGCGCGCGCCGCCGCACGCTGCGCGCGCTTCAGGCGGACGAAGCTCGCGAGGATCTTCGTCACCTCGCGAATCCCGCGGAACGGATTCTTCTCGATCCGTATCCCGATGAGGTACGCAAGCACGAGGCGGGGGAGCGTGGGGTTCATCATGAACCCCTTGATGGTTCCGTACCTCATCTCGTCGGCGAACTTCCGGAGCAGCGCGAAGAACCGGTCGCGAGGGACGTCCGTGAGGAGCGGCGCGCCGTCGAGCTTCCGCACGTCCGTCGGAATGTCCATCACGATCCGGTCGATGGCCTCCACGGGGATGCCCTTGCTCTTCCCGTACTCCCAGAACTCCGTTCCGGGGAACGCGGCCGATACGTAGACGAGCGGCGCGAGCGATGGCGAGTAGCGGTAGCTCTTGATGAACTCGAGCGTCCTCGTCATGTCCTCCTCGGTCTCCCCAGGATTGCCCACCATGAACGAGCCCATGGTCGGGAGATCGTGCTCATCGGAGAGGGCGATCGCCCGGCGGTTCTCCTCGACGGTCGAAGTCTGCCGCTTCAGGAACCGGAGGACCCGCTCGTCGCCGGACTCCATCCCGATGCCAGTCACGACGACGTTCATGCTTTTGAGGAGCTTCATCGTGTCGTGGTCGAGCAGGTCGGAGCGCACGAGGCACATGAATTTCACGCGCTTGTTGATGCCCTCCCGCACGATGGCGTCATGGATCCGCACGAGGCGCTTCCGGTCGGCGATGAAGAGGTCGTCGAAGATGTGGACGATCTCCGCGCCGTACTTGCCGATGAGGAGCTCGATCTCCTCGATCACCCGCTCCGCGGAGAAGCCGCGGAAGCGCTTCCAATGCACCCGGGTCGAGCAGAAGACGCACGTGAACGGGCAGCCGCGGCTGCTGATCATCGTGAGCGAGCGGCCCTCGTGATAGGGAATGATGTGACGCGGCTTGAGGTAGTGGTCGAGATTCGCTAGGTCGCGATCCGGGATCGGGATCTCGTCCAGAGGATCGATGAGCTCGCGGTCGGGGGTCCGGACGATTCGGCCCTCCTCCCGGAAACAGACGCCGTTCACGGCCCGGAGCGTCTTCGGGGAGAAGTCGCCCAGCCGCATGAGGTCGAGCATCGTCCGCTCGCCCTCACCGATGACGGCCAGGTCGAATGGCTCCGGGAGCTCCCCCGTCGTGGAGACGTGCACGCCCCCGAGAATGACCGGGATGTCGTGCTTCGCCTTCACGAACTCGGCGAACCGGACGGCGTTCTTCACGTCCTGCGTCACGGCGGTGACGCCGACGACGTCGCACTTGCGGAACTCCCGATAAATGTCCTGACAGTTCGAGTCGAGCAGCCGAATCTCGTCGAACCCGCCGTACTTCTTGAGGTACGCCGAAATCGACGCCAGGCCGAGCGGGATGAGGCCGTCGTTGAAGCCGGAGGTGGGATTGACGAGCGTGAGACTCTTCATTGGCTCCTCGTTCGGTGCCGCCGCGCGCGAGAGGAATCTCCCGCGCGGTCGCGCAGCGGGAGCCCCCGGCCCACAGATGATACCATGGCGATGAGTCCGGCCCCTCGCCGCCCGCGCCGAGCCCGCGCCGTCGCGCGAAAGAGCGCTTCCGCACGGGGGGCGCCCTTGACGACAGCACGGTTCGGTCGTACCTCCCGACGCCATGTCCGACCACAGCGAGCCGGTCCGCGCCGACGCGGACCCGCCGAAGGCTTCGGCCGGTGGAGTCGTCGCGACCTGGGTCCGGTTCGTGGTGATCACGCTCGTCGGCGTCGGCCAGGCGCCGATCCTGTTCCGATGGGTCCCCGCGACGGAGCTCGGCGTCTGGTACTTGCTCTTCGCGTTCGCGACCTTCATCAGCTTGTCGGATCTCGGGCTCGGACACGCATTTGCCCGCGCCGTCTCGTACCGCTTCGGGCCCGCACGGGCCTCGCCCGGCGCGCCTGGGCCCGAGGGATCGGCGCTGTACCGGGACGTCACGCTGCCCCAGCTCTACGTGTCCGTCCTCTCCGCAACGGCGGTCTTCGGGATCGCGCTGGCCGCGCTCTCGATCCCGGGCGCCTTCTTCTACTTCTCCCGCACCGTGCCGCCTGCGGAGCACGCGGCGATCTTCGGCCCCGTCCTCGTGTTCCTCGCGGGCGTCGTGCTGAACCTCGTCGCAACGGTGCCGGGCGCGTGCCTCAGCGGCTCCGGCGAGGTCACCCTCGACAGCGTGATCCGCACCGCGGTCACGCTCCTCGGCTTCGCGCTCACGGTCCTCCTCGTTCCGGCGCACCCGAGCCTCGGGGTCCTCTGCGCCATCTTCGCGCTCCAGGGCGCCGTCGGGTTCGCCGTCGCGCACGTGGTCGTCGCCCGCCGCCGCGTCGGCTCGCTGCGTGGGGTCCGCCCGAGCCTGCCGCTCGTCCGCGGACTCTTGCATGAAACCGGGCCGCTCTTCGTCACGCGCATCGGGCTGTGGCTCACCCAGGAGTCCACGCTCCTCGTCGGCGCCTCGTTCATGGGCCCGCAGCGCATCGCCGACTTCGGTCTCCTCCGGCAGATCGTAGGAATCGGGGCCGCGGTCGTCGGCGCGATCCCGCTCGCCGTCTCGCCGAAGGTCGCGGCCGCCCATGCGGCCGGCGACCGCGAGAGCGTCCGGGACCTGTACCTCGCGGCGCTGCGGTACGCGTGGATCGTGAACGCCCTCTGGGCCGTTGGCGCCTTTCTCTGGGCGGGGACGCTCATCGAGCTCCTCGTGGGCGCGCCCCACTACCTCGGCGCCGTCGTCCTCGCCCCCCTTGTCCTCGCCATGTTCCTCGAGCTGCACGCGGTCACCCACGCATACTTCGTCTGGAACGTGGGGACGTGGCCGTTCGCCCGCCCCACGGTCACGGGCGGCGTGCTGAATGTCGTGCTCGCGTCTACCGGGGCCTCGACCTTTGGCTTCGCGGGGCTCGCGTGGGGATCCCTGGCAGCGCAGGCCGCGACCCTGTCCTGGATCCAGGTAACGTACGCGCTGCGCATCCTCGGGGTCTCCGTGCGCGAGTACGCAAGGGACATCGTCGCCCCCGCCGCGCTCTACGCCGGCGCGCTGGGAGCGCTTGCCACGGCGCTCCACTGGACCTTCCGCCGCTGGGCGCCGTCCGCCGCCAATGGCGGGGCGCCGGAACGCGCCGCCTGGGCACTCGCTGCCATCGCGGCGACGGCCCTTCTCGCCGCGGCCCTCGCGTGGAGGTTGACGCTCACCCCGGCGGACCGCTTGTACTTCCGCCGGCTCCTGCGCCTACGGCGATAGGCACGTCCCCTCGCGGCGCGTAGGGGACCGCACGTCGGGCGGTCGCCGGAAACGACAATGCGCCGCCCGGTTTCCCGGAGCGGCGCATTTGCGGCGTCCTGCGTGCGGCCGGAAGGTCGCTAGACCTTCGGCTTCGCGCGCTCGCGGACTTCCTGCTTCTGCTTCGGGCGCGGCTGGCCCTTCGACGCGGTGTTCACGAAGAGGAGCCCGTCCGCGTGGCCGGGCACGGCGCCCGAGACGAGGAGGATGTTCTGCGCCGGCTCGATCCCGACCACGGTGAGGTTCTGGATCGTGATCTTGTCGGTGCCGTAGTGGCCGGGGAGGTGCTTGCCCTTCCAGACCTTGCCCGGCGTCTTGCGCTGGCCGATCGCGCCCGGGTGGCGGTGGTGCTCGTGCGCCGTGGAGGAGTCGCGCGCCGCGCCCTTCATCCCCCACCGCTTGATGACGCCCGCGAAGCCGCGCCCCTTGGTGATGCCGGAGACGTCGATCCGCTGGTTCGCCTTGAAGACCTTGTCCACGGTGAGGACGTCCCCGGTCTTGAGCTCGCCGAGGAGCTTCGCGTCCTTGACCCGGACCTCCTTCAGGTGGCGGAAGATCGCGGTGCCGGCCTTCTTGAAGACGCCGACCTCCGGCTTCGAGAGCCGGTGCGCGTGCTTCTCGTCCACCGTGCCCCAGCCGAGGACGACGGCGTCGTAGCCGTCCTTGTCCTTCGACTTGCGGCGGATGACCGTGCACGGGCCCGCCTCGAGCACCGTCACCGGGACGCAGTCACCCTCCGGGGTGAAGATCTGCGTCATCCCGACCTTCTTCGCCAAGAGACCCGTAGCCATGTGTTGCACCTCGCATTGGTCCGCCGCGCGTCGCAGAAGGCCGCGGTGGACGTGCCTGTGGGAGGCGCGTGTGTACCCGGGGCGCCGGGGGGTGTCAAGGCGCGCGCTCCCCGCCGCCCTCGCAGGCTGGCCGCTCCCCCCGGGCGCTCCCTCCGGGGTACGATGCGCGCCCCGGAGGCCGGAACGTGAACCTCGACAAGCCGCGCGTCGCCGTCCCGCTCCTCTTGCTCCTCACGGTCGCGGCCTATGCGGGGTCGATCAGCCGGACCTTCCAGTTCGACGACTTCCAGCTCTTCGACTACGCCTTCCTCCGCGATCCCGCGGTCTTCCTGAACCCGCTCGCGATGTTCCACACCGGCGTGGACGCGATCGCCCGGTGGGTCGCCTACGCGACGCTCGGCCTCGACCTCCTCGTCTGGGGGCGAGACGCCCGCGGCTTCCACCTGACGAACCTCGCGATCCACGCCGGGGCGGTCGCGCTCGTGTACGCGCTCGTGCGGGAGCTCTACCGCACCCCGCGGCTCGCCGGATCGCCCGCCGCCGAGGACGCGCCGTGGACCTCGCTCGCCGCGGCGGCGCTCTTCGCGGTCCACCCCATCCAGACGCAGTCCGTCTCCTACGTCATCCAGCGGATGACCTCGCTCGCGGTCGCGCTCGGCGTGGCGGGGCTCGTCGCGTGGCTCCGGAGTCGGCGGGCGGATGGGCGTGCCCGCGCGGCGTGGCTCGCCGCCGCGGTCGCCGCGACCGGCGCGGCGATGCTCACGAAGGAGATCGCCTTCACCTTCCCCGTCCTCGCGATCCTCGCGGAGCTCGCGTTCTTCCGGGGTCCCGCGGCGCGCAGGGTCCTCGGGCTCTCGCCGCTCGTCGCGACGATGGCGATCGTGCCCGGCCTGGCCGTCCTCGGCGGCGCGCTCTCCGAGCGCGTCCAGGTCGGCGGCGACACCGCGCTCGCCGCGCTCGGGCTCTCGCGCGCCGAATATTTGATGACGCAGGCGCACGTCGTGCTCTCGTACCTGCGCCTCCTCGCCTGGCCCTCCGGGCAGAACCTCTTCCCCGACTTCCCGATCACCCGCTCCCTCGACCTCGCGACCGCGGCCGCGGTCGCGTTCCACGCGGCCGCGGTGGGCGCGGCCTGCTGGTTCGGGTGGCGCTCCCGGGAGCGCGCGCCGGCGCGGACCCTCGTCGCCTTCGGCGTCCTCTGGGCCTACGTCGCCCTCTCCGTCGAGACGTTCGCGGTCGTCATCATGGACGTGATGAACGAGCACCGCGTCTACTACCCGTCCGTCGGGCTCTTCCTCGCGATCTCCGCCGCCGGCGCCGCCGCCGTGCGCGCCCGGCCGGCGCCCTGGCGCGCCGCCGCCGTCGCGCTCGCCGCGGTCGCGGTCCTCGCGCTCGGAGCCGCGACCATCGCGCGGAACCGGCTCTGGGGTGACGAGGTCGCGATGTGGACCGACGTCGCGGAGAAGAGCCCGCGGCTCGCATCGGCGCACCGCATGCTCGGGTTCGTGATGCTCCGCAACGGCCGTCCCGCGGAGGCGGTCGCGCCCCTTCGCCGCGCCATCGATCTCGTGCCATTTTACGACAGCGCCTGGAGGGAGCTCGCCTCGGCGTACGGCCAGAGCGGCGCGGCCGCGCGCGCCGCGCACGCGCGCGCCGTGATCCAGTACACCCACGCGGATCCGGCGGGCGCGCTCGCGCAGTGGGACCTGGCGCTGCGGCTCGCCCCGGCGGACGGCCCGATGCATCACGGCCGCGCCCTCGCGCTCCGCGCGCTCGGGCGGCAGCGGGAGGCCGACGAGGAGCTGGTGTTCGCCTGCCGGCTCGGCGTCGCCCGCGCCTGCTCGGGCGGAGGGATGATCCCGGATCCGGAGTAGCCCCGCAGGCGGCCTACCTCGCGCCGGCGGCGTCCTGCGGGCGGGCGAGGCGCGACACGTGCGCGAGCAGCGAGTCGATGTCGAAGGGCTTCGCGAGGTAGCCGGCCGCGCCCACCGGCGCGGCGCGCTGCCGGTTTCCGTCCGCCGAGATGACGACGATCGGCAGGTCGGAGACCGCCGGCCGCGCTCGGAGCGCCTGCGCGAACGAGACGCCGTCCATCACCGGCATCATGAGATCGAGGAGGATGAGCGCCGGCCGCTCCGCCTCGATGCGCTCGAGGGCCTCGCCACCGTGGCGCGCGCGCGCGACCCGGTACCCCTCCGCCTCGAGGATGTCGCAGATGGCATCCAGGATGTCGGGGTCGTCGTCGACGACGAGCACCAGCGGACGGGTCATGGCGCCAGGTCGGGATCGGGGCGCGCGGCGTGGTCCGCCGCCGGGAGCGTGAGCCGCCAGCCGTCGCCGCCCGCCGCGAGCGAGCCGCGCATCTCGGCGACGATCCGGCGCGCGAGCGGCAGCGAGAGCGCCCGCCCCGTCGGATCGGTCGGGGCGCCCTTCTCCGGATCGGCGAGCGCCGATGCCTCCGCCGGCCGCCCGGAGATCACGAGCTCCATCGCACCGGCCG
>DASWCJ010000219.1:0-7327 GCA_036390155.1 Anaeromyxobacter sp. | reverse complement strand
CGCGCCTCCATCGCCGGGAGCCCGCCCTCGCCGTCGAGCCAGGCGAGGACGTTGCGGACCATGTAGACGCCGAAGGTCGGCGGCGTGTTGTAGAGCGACTTGTTCTCCGCGTGGGTGCGGAGCTGGAAGATCTTGGGGATGTCCTTCCGGCCCTTCGCGACGAGCTCCTTCGAGACGATCATGACGACGATCCCCGAGGGCCCGATGTTCTTCTGGGCGCCGGCGTAGACGAGCCCGAAGCGCGAGACCTCGATCTTCTTCCAGAGGAAGTCGCTCGACATGTCCACGACGAGCGGCGCGTCGCCCGCCGCCGGGAACGGGCGGGACGGAGCCGCCTCGAACTCGACGCCGTGGATGGTCTCGTTCGAGGTGACGTGCAGGTAGGCGGCGCGCGGCGTCGCGTTCACCTCCGACGGCTTCGGCACCCGGACGTAGCTCTTCTCCTTCCCGTCGCCGGTGCCGGTCGAGCAGGCGACGCGGACGTCGGCGTCGAAGAGCTTCGCGACGACCTTCGCCTCCGAGAGCGCCTTCTCGCTCCAGGCACCGGTCACGACGTAGTCCGCGACCGAGCCGTCCTCGAGGAGGTTCATCGGGATCTGCGCGAACATCTGCGAGGCGCCACCCTGGAGGAAGAGCACCTCGTGCGAGTCGCCGATCCCGAGGAGCTTCCGGAGGAGCGCGATCGCCTCGTCGTGGACCTTCTCGTACTCCTTGCCGCGGTGGCTGTGCTCCATCACCGACATGCCGCTGCCGGCGAAGTCGGTGAGCTCCGCCTTCGCGCGCTCGAGGGCCGCGAGCGGGAGCGCGGCGGGGCCGGCGTTGAAGTTCATGATGCGGGCCATGGGGGTCCTCCTCGCGGGGCGTGCCCGCGTTCACGGGTCCGGAGCCGGAGCCCGCACCTAACGTCGCCCGGGGCCTTCCGTCAATGAGAACGGGGGGACACTCGCCTCGCCTCCGCTCGGCTCGGGTCCCCCCGATCCCCCCACTCGCTACGGGGCAGCCTCATCCGGCTGCCCCTGCGCTCGCGATGATCTGCTCGACCCGATCGAGGGCTGCGGCGGTGCGCGCGAGGTCCGCGGGCGCGCGGAAGTGGCGCGGCTCGTGGGCGGCGGCCGCGACCGTGCCCCACTCGTCCTCGGGCGCCTCGATCCCCGGGAAGTAGCGCGGTCTGCGCGGGACGAGCGCCGCGAGCACGTCGTCGAGCGGCGCGCCGAGCCGGCGCTCCTCGCCCGCGCGCTTCCGCAGCTCCTTCGCGCGCCAGGAGAGCGCGAGCACGCGCCCGAACCCTTCCTGGAAGATCCGCTTCACCGGCGTCGAGGCGAGGGCGTCCGCGGCCTTCGCCGGGTCGCCCGACGCGAGGAGGTCGAGCCCGAGCTCGAGGTAGCCGCGGGCCGACTCGAACGCGCCGCGGACCGCGTCCGGATCGGCGGGATCGATCCCGTCCGCCACCAGCACCGCATTAGCGGCCGCCACGATCTCCCCCTCCACCGCGTCGCGGTCCTCGGGCGGGAGCGCCGCGATCGCGCCGTCGAGCACCGATCCGGACGACAGCGTCGCGAGGAGGAAGCCGGGGGGGCGCGCGGGCGGCGCGGGCAGGTGCGCCGGCGTCCGCGGGGGGCGCGCGAACCACGAGAGCGCCTCCTCGACGGTCGGGTAGCCGAGGTCGGCGAGGCGGGCGGTCCGCCAGCGGAGCGCCGTCTCCTCGAGCTCGCTCGGGAGCTCCCAGCGAAGCGAGGAGAGGAGGCGCGACGCCGCGAACGAGTCCTCGGCGTAGAGGTCGTCGAGGAGCCCCTTCACCGCGACGTACTCGGTCCCCTCGACGAGGAACTCGACGACGAACTTGCCTTCCGGCGTCCGCATGAAGTGATCGGACTGGATCTCGGGATCCGGGTCCTGCTCGAGGTCGATGACGTTCAGCGAGCTGCCGAGGGTGAGGTACAGCACCTCGCGGTCGATGGTGGCGAGCTTCTTCGCCCATCGGGCCGCCGCCCGGGGGTCGAGGTAGGCGCCGGCGCGCGCCGCGCGCAGCCACGGCAGCGCCTTCTTCGGGTCGAACCCGTCGCGGCTCCAGGCCTCGAGGTCGAGGAAGACGCGGAACTGATCCGCGGAGGCGAGCTGGACGAGCGGGGCTGCGTCGGCGAGCCCGATCTCGCGGATCGTCAGGTAGAGCTCGTCGGCCGGCAGGGCGCGCACGAGCGACTGCGGGTTGCGCGAGGCGAGCAGGATGTCGAGCCGCTTCCTGCCGCGCGCGGCGGTGAGCGCGGCCCGTGCCGCGTCGAGCTCCGGCCGCGCGAGCGGCCTGTCCGGCTTCTCCTTCATCGGGCTCCTCCGCGCGGGCGGCCGCGCCGCGCCTTCCCCGCAGCCACCGCGATCGCCGCGCCCACGTCCCACCCCGACGCGGAGAGGCGCCGGCGCGCGGCGCCCGCGTCCACTCCCGCGAGGGCGGCGACGTTCCGGATCGCCCGATCGCGCAGCTTCGCGCTCGCCGGCCGGAGGGCGACCATTCGCCCCTCGCGCACCGCGCCGAGCCGGACGAACGCCGCCGACGAGAGGAGGCCGAGCGCCATCTTCGCGGCGGTGCCCGCCTTCATGCGCGTCGAGCCCGCGATCCGCTCGGGCCCGGTCTCGAGGACGACGCGGTGATCGACGGGGGCGCGCGCGGCCGGGTTCGAGGTGACGAGCGCGGTCGCGGCGCCGCGCCGGCGCGCCGCGGCGAGCGCCGCGAGGACGAACGGCGTCGTGCCCGAGGCCGAGACGCCGACCACGAGGTCGCGCGGGCCGACGCGGGCCGCGGCCACCGCCCGGGCCGCGGCGGCGCGGTCGTCCTCGGCGCCCTCCACCGCCTGACGGAGCGCGCGCGGTCCGCCCGCGACGAGCGCGACGACGCGCGTGGGCGAGACGCCGAAGGTGGGCGGGCATTCGGCCGCGTCGAGCGCGCCGAGCCGGCCGGAGGTCCCCGCGCCGGCGTAGACGAGCCGGCCCCCGCGCGACAGGCGCGAGGCCGTCGCGTCGACGAGGGCGGAGAGGGCGGGCACGGCGCGGCCCACCGCGGCGACCGCCTCGCGATCGCCGTCGTGGAGGCGCCGGACGAGGCGCGAGGTGGAGAGCCGCTCGAGCGCGGCGCCGGCCGGGTGAACCGCCTCCGTCACGGGGAGGCCGCGAACCTTCCGCCGGGCGCTCCGGGCGCCCGGCGCGTGGACGCGCGCGGGCACGGAGGGGGACGTCAGGCCTGGGCAGCGGCCCTGGCGCCGCCGCGGCCCGCCTTCACGACCTTGCCGGCCTTGAGGCACCGCGTGCAGACGCGGATGTGACGGACCTCGCCTTCGAGGTTCGCCCGGACCGAGCG
Source organism: Anaeromyxobacter sp. (assembly GCA_036390155.1). Classification (GTDB taxonomy): domain Bacteria; phylum Myxococcota; class Myxococcia; order Myxococcales; family Anaeromyxobacteraceae; genus Anaeromyxobacter. The sequence continues at coordinate 3,981 of DASWCJ010000219.1, read as the reverse complement.
GAGGTTCGGGAGGGAGCGCGTCTTGTTCTTGTTGTTCGCGTGGGAGACGGTGTTCCCGACGAGCGGGCCCTTCCCACAGATGTCGCAGCGGCGTGCCATTGGGTTACTCCGAAAACCGAAAGAGCGCGGCATATTACGCAACGGGCTCGAGAAAGCAAGGCCGGCGCGGATGGAAGCACTTCATCCTCTGCTCCTCTCCCCCACCGGGGGAGAGGCAGGGAGCGGGGGCAGCAGCTCTCTTACTTGAGGAGGTCCTTCCGTCCTAGCGCGGCCGCCACGTGCGCAGCCGCCTGGATGCCCGCGTAGAACTCCCCCTCGATCCCGAGCCCGGGAACGACCTCGCGCCCCGCGAAGAAGAGGTTCTTCCAGTGGCCGCGCACCGGCAGCCCGGCGACGCCGAGCGCGTCGTCGCCGTCGCCCGCGTAGAGCGGGTGCACGGCGCCGGCCTCCGTCCGCGCGGTCGCGAGCACCGGCGTCGACTCGGCCACGAGGTGCCGCTCGAAGAAGGGGATCGCGTCGGCCACCGCCTCGCGGATCGCGCTCGCCGCGGAGGCGAGCGTGGCCGGGGCGACGTCGGCGGGGACGAACGCCGACGCGCAGACCACCCGCTCGTCCGCGACGGTCTCGGCGGTGGCGCCGCGCTCGCCCTTCTTCGTGTCGCGCCGGGCGGGGAGCACCTGCAGGAACACCGCGTTGTCGATCCCGTCGCCGCCGGCCGCGTCGCGCAGGGCGAGGACGTTCTCCCCGAGCGCGGGCGGGAGCGCCGTCTGCCGGACGACGAGGTTCACGGTGGCGAGCTGGCGCGTCGCGCGGACCCGCTGCAGCGGCGCGGTCGCGCGCGCCTCGCGGAGCTCCGGCGGGAGGAGCGGGAGGAACCGCGCCGCGTCGGTCGCCACGATGAAGGCCCGCGCCGCGTGGGCGTCGGGCGAGCCGGCGAGCCGGATCGCGGCGACCCGCCGGCCGTCGAACTCGAGCGACGAGGCGAGCGCGGGCTCGCCCGGGCCGCCGCGCAGCTCGCCGCGGGACTCGGCGATGCGCCGGCGCACCATCTCGCGGAGGGTTCCGAGCCCGCCCGGCAGCCGGTTCGTGCCGCGCAGGGCGCCGCCGAGGAGCCGCACGAGCGAGAGCGGGGAGGGGGGGCCGTCCTGGTAGGTGAGGAACCGGTGGAAGGTGACGAGGCTCCGGACGAGCTCGTGCTCCTCGAGCCCCGGGAACGCCGTGGCCTGGTCCGCCCGGCGCGGCGGCGCCCCCGGCATGGACGCGGCGGTGCGGAGCGCCTTGCGCACCGCGAGCTTCTCCATGATCCCGTCGGGCGGGAGCGGCGGCGCGGCGCGGAGGAAGAACCCGGAGAAGTCGAAGAGCGTCGAGAGCTCGCCGAACCCGGCCTCGAGCGCGTCCGCCTCGCGCGGCCACTCGCGGCGGAGCTCGGCGCGGAGCACCGGAGCCTCGCGCGAGATGTCGACGCGGTGGCGCGGCAGGAGGAGCTGCAGGTCGGGGTCGGAGGGCGCGAGCGCGCGGCCGAGATCGGTGCCGAGCCCGAGCTCCGCGAGCACCGCCTCCGCCATGGGGAGGTGGCGCGGGGAGGGGAGGACCGCCGGCCCGTGCGGGAGGACGTAGCCCTGGTCCACGTAGTGGAACCCCGGGTCGTCGTGCGCGATGTGGAGGACGCGGAAGCTCCGGCGCGCGAGGAGCGCGCCCGCGACGACGCCGCCGAGCTGCGAGCCGATCACGCAGACGTCGTAGAGCCGCTGGGTGGCAGGAGGACGGAACGCCTGGGGCACGGCTCACCCGATCTCGACGCGAGGGTTGGTCTCGGCGACCGCGGCGGCGCGTGCGCCCGCGACGGTCACGCGGCGGCCCTGCACGGAGAGCCGCCCCTCCGAGTACCACTGAATCGCCTGCGGGTAGATCCGGTGCTCCTGCGCGAGGATCCGGCGGGAGAGGATCTCCTCGGTGTCCTCCGGCTCGACGGGGACCACCGCCTGCACGATCACCGGGCCGGTGTCGGTCCCCTCGTCCACGAAGTGGACCGTGCAGCCCGCGAAGCGGGCGCCGTAGTCGAGGCCCTGCCGCTGCGCGTGCAGCCCGGGGAAGCTCGGGAGGAGCCCGGGGTGCACGTTGAGCACGCGCGGACAGCCGCGCGTCTCGGGCGCGGGCCCGAAGGCGCGCAGGAAGGCCGGCGTGACGATGCGCATGTAGCCCGCGAGGCAGACGAGCTCGACCCGATGCGCGCGCAGCGTCTCGACGAGCCTCAGGTCGTAGGCCTCGCGATCGGTGATGCCCTTCGAGGGCAGGACCTCGGTCGCGACGCCTGCCTTCCGGGCGCGCTCGAGCGCCCCCGCTCCCGGGAGGTTGGAGACGACCACCGCGACCTCCGCCGCGATGCGGCGCTCGCCGCACGCGTCGAGGATCGCCTGGAGGTTCGTGCCGCCTCCCGACGCGAGCACGCCGAGCCGGATCACCGCACCACCTCGCAGGTCGCCTCGCCCTCGCCCTTCTCGATCTTGCCGACCGTCCAGGCGTCGAGCCCGCGGGCCTTCAGCGCCGCGAGCGTCGCGGACTCGTCCCGGGGCGCGACCACTGCCACGAGGCCGAGTCCCATGTTGAAGGTGCGGTACATCTCGTCCGCGGAGACGCCGCCCTCGCGGGCGATGACGTCGAAGATCGCGGGGCGCGGCCAGCGCTTCTCCTCGAGCACCGCCCGCGTTCCGTCGGGCAGGTTGCGCGGCACGTTCCCCGGGAGCCCGCCGCCGGTGACGTGCGCGAACGACCGCACCGCCACCTTCTCGAGCAGCGCGAGCACGTCCTTCGCGTAGATCCGGGTCGGCTCGAGGAGCGCGTCCGCGAGCGTCTTGCCGCCGAGCCCCTCGAGGCGCGCGTCGAGCGGGTGCCTCTCGAGGAGCGCCTTCCGCGCGAGGGAGTAGCCGTTGGAGTGGACCCCGGAGGAGGCGATCCCGACGACGAGGTCGCCGGGCCGCACCGAGGTGCCGTCGACGATCCGCGAGCGCTCGACCACGCCGACCGCGAAGCCGGCGAGGTCGTACTCGCCCTTCTCGTAGAAGCCGGGCAGCTCGGCCGTCTCGCCGCCGATGAGCGCGCAGCCCGCGAGCCGGCAGCCCTCCGCGATCCCCTTCACCACCTCCGCGCCCTGCTCCGCCTTCAGCTTTCCGGTCGCGTAGTAGTCGAGGAAGAAGAGCGGCTCGGCGCCCACCACCGCCACGTCGTTCACGCACATCGCGACGAGGTCTTGGCCGATGGTGCCGTGCCGGTCGGCGGCGAACGCGATCTTGAGCTTCGTCCCGACGCCGTCGGTGCCCGAGACGAGCACGGGCTCCTTGTACTTCTTCACGTCGAGCGCGAAGAGTCCGCCGAAGCCACCGATCCCGGCGAGCACCTCGGGGCGGAGGGTGGGGCGGGCGTGCGGCTTGATGAGCTCGACGAGGCGGTCGCCCTCGTCGATGTCCACGCCGGCGTCGCGGTAGGTGAGCGCCATTCCGGGCGTCTACCGCGACCGCGGCGCGGCTGCAAGCCGGGAGCGGGGCGAGCCGAGAGGCCGGCGGCGGGACCCGGCCGTTCGATCGCAACCTTGCCGAGCCGGATCGTTCGTATTACTCCTGCAAGTAAGAGTAGGAGGCGCGCATGCGCATCACGAGCAAGGGCCAGGTGACCATCCCGGTGGAGCTCCGTGAGAAGGCCGGGCTCCTCCCCGACACCGAGGTCGAGTTCGAGCTGGACGCGAAGGGGGTGCGGATCCGGCGCGCGAAGGCTCCCCGCCGGGACGGGCGCGGCGCGGCGGCGGTCGGTCGGCTGCGGGGCAGGGCGACCCTCAAGATGAGCACCGACGAGATCATGGCGCTCACGCGCCCCGAGTGATGGCAGTCCTCGTCGACAGCAGCGTCCTCCTCGACGTCGCCACGGACGACCCAGTTTGGGGTGCGTGGTCCGCAGCGGCGCTGGCGCGCGCCGCGGACGAGTCGGTCC
>DASWCJ010000218.1:0-2415 GCA_036390155.1 Anaeromyxobacter sp. | reverse complement strand
GTGCACGATCGTCACCGGCGAGCCGAGGAGCGCCGAGACGAGCTCGGGCAGGGTCCCGCGGTCGGTCGTGAGGGTCGGCTGCGCGGGGACCCCCGCGGGCTTGTCCACCGCGACGAGCTCCGCGTCGGCGTAGAGGAGCTGCTCCCGCGCGAGCGCCGTGGGCGCGCCGGCGGCCCGGCCGCCCTCCTCGAGGTTCACGACGACCTGCTGCCCGGGCCAGACGAGCCGTCCCGCCACCTTGCAGCGGCGCCCCTCGAGGAAGACGCTCCCCGCGTCGAGTGCGCGCCGCGCCTCCCCGCGGGAGATGCCGCCTCGTGCCGCGATGAAGCGATCGATCCGCTCGCCCTTGTCGCCGGGCTCGACGGAGAGGGAGAGGCGGCGCAAGAACGTTACGCCGCGGGCTTGCTGCCGGGACAGCTCGCGCACGCCGAGCTCTTCGGCGAGGCGTCCTTGCACTCGGTCTTCTTCTTGTCCTCGGCCTTCGCCTTGTCCTCGCCCTTCCCGGTGATCGCGGCGGAGTTTCGGCCGCCGTAGTCCGTGCCGTAGAACCCGGAGCCCTTGAGCGCGAACGCGCTCGCGGACATGAGCTTTCGGACCTTCGACCCGCAGACGTCGTGGGTCCTCAAGGCGGGGGCGGACATCTTCTGGAGGGCGTCGAACCGCCCGCACTTCGGACACTGGTATTCGTAGATGGGCATGCGCGCTTCTCCGACCGGGAAGCTAAAGTCCTGTCGGGCGCTGTCAAGCGAGCGCGGCCTCGACGAGAGCCCGGGGAGCCAGGCCGGTCGACGGCCCCCGAACGGGGAGGAGTTTCTATCATGAACGGCGAGGAGTTGGATCAGCTGGCCGGAGAGGTGGACGCCCTCGGGGCCGCCCTCGACGAGGAGCGGTTCCGCCACGTCGCCGGGATGGAGGCCGAGCCATCGCTCGCACGGCTCTTTGCCCGCTGGCCGCGCGCCGCGCACCGCGAGACCGTGGCCCGCCTTCGCGAGCAGAAGCACGACGAGCTCGCCGAGCGGGTGGCGGGCCTCCGGACCGAGCGGGCGCAGGCGGAGCACGAGGACGCCTGGCGCGCGGCCGAGGCCGCCGCCTCGGGCCGCGGGCCCGACGGGCCGCTGCCACTCGCCGCCCTCGACCTCGCCGCCGCGGCGGAGGACGACCCGGCCCGACGTCGCGCGTTCGGGGCGGCGGCGGCGGAGGCGCTCGAGGCGGCCGCCCGGCCGCGCGAGGCGGCGCTCGAGACCCGCGCCCGTGCCGCGGCGGAGGTCGGGCTCGCGCCGGACTGGAAGGCGGTCGTGGTCGGGGACGAGTCGCTCCGCGCCACGGACGACGGATGGCGCGAGGTCCTCGAGTTCACCGTGCGTCGCGAGCTCGGCGGCGCGCCGGCGGGCGGGCTCGCACGTGCCGACCTCCTGCGCGCGGTCGGCGCTCGCCGGTGGGAAGGGCTCTTCCGTCGCGGGATGCTCGCCGTCGCGGCGAAGCTCACGCTCGAGGGGCTCGGCCTCGCGCACATCGCCGTCCGGGTGGACGACGCCGGGCGGCCGGGGCAATGGCCCGGTGCGCACGCGATCGGCGCGCGGATCTCGTTCCGTCCTCGCGGCGGCGGCGGCGACTGGGCGGACCTCCTCGCCGCGATCGGACGCGCGCTCGCGGCGACGTCCGCTCCGGCATCGCGGCGCGACGCGGATCTCGGCGAGGCCTTCGCCTGGGTGCTCGGCTCGCTCACGCTCGAGCCGCGCTGGCTCGCGGCGCGCGCCGACGTCGATCGGCGCCACGCGGCGGACGTCGTGCGGGAGCTCGCGCTGCGGCGGCTGCTCGCCCTCCGGGCCGACGCCGCCGCGGTGCGGGTCGCGGCCGAGGCGGCGCGCGGGCTCTCGGGGCAGGCGCTCCGGGACGCCCACCGGGCGGCGCTCCACGCCGCGACCTCGGCGGCGTGGGACGGGGTCCGCGCCGCGCGCGACGCCGACGCGGACCGGCTCGCGTCGCGGCTCCGCGGCGCGGACGCGGGTGAGTCACTCCGGCGGACGCTCGTCGAGCGGTTCGACGAGGACTGGTGGCGGAACCCGCGGACCGCCGAGCACCTCGCCGCGCTGCTCGCGGCGGGCCGGCTCCCGCCCGAGCCCGCTCCGCCCCCCGCCGCTCCGCCCCCCGCGGCCCTCGCCGCCCGGAGTCTCCTCGCGGCGCTCGAGGGCGCGCGGTCCTAGCCGCAAAGCCGGTCATTTAGTGGCCGGCCGCTAACGGCGAACGCTCCCGAGGGCCTCGGGCATGGCCCCCGTCCTCCTGCGCCGCCGCCAGAGTCGCAACCGGCACCGGACGGTCGAACGGGTCCAGAAACGTGGACGCCGGCGCACGCCCGGGCGCGCCAGCTCCGCGCGAGAGCGTTCCCGTACGGTGGCGGGCACGGCGAGCGCCATG
>DASWCJ010000217.1:0-1663 GCA_036390155.1 Anaeromyxobacter sp. | reverse complement strand
CCGAGCCACGCGTACTCGCCCGGGCGGAACGGACGCGCGCCGGCGAGGAGGTCCGGGACCAGCGCGGGCGAGCCGATCGACTCCGCGGCGAAGGCGCGGACGATCCGGAGCGCGCGGACCATGTCGGCCGCGGTGGACCGCTCGATCTCGCCCCAGCTCGCGTCCAGGAGCTGGACCGCGCCCAAGGCGTCGCCCCGGCGCAGCCGGACGATCGCCTCGGCGGCGAGGTGAACGCGGGTGATGCTCGACGGGCTCGACGCACGCCGCTTCGACTCCGTGACCCAGGCGTCCGCCGCGTCGAGGTCGCCGAGCAGGGCATCGCAGAGCGCGAGGAAGGAGGCGATGACGGGCCGGTACCAGCGGGTGCGGCTCCGCTCCGCGGCGGCGAGCGCCTCGCGCGCGCCGTCGAGATCGCCGAGGCGCACGAGCGCGAAGCCCAGGTTCAGCTTCGGGCCGACCGTCGGGAGGAACCAGGCGCGCGAGAGCCCTCGAAACACCTCCGCCGCCTGCCCGGCCTCGCCGATGGCCATGAGGTCGATCCCGCGCTTGTTCCCGGCGTTCAGGCGGCGCACCCGCCACAGGAACACCCCGACGATCACGAGCACGACGCAGAACGGCACGTTCGCGATCGCGAAGTTGCGCCAGGGGGAGGCCGCCTCGTTCCCGAGCTCTTCCGTCCCGCCTCCGCCCGTCGCGCTCGGCTGGAAGTACTGCCAGAGTCCGACGAACACCATGACGAGGAAGATCCAGAGCCCGATCGTCCGCGAGGCGGCACTGTCCCGGAGGCGGCGCGCGAACGAGCGGGGCGGGAGGGGAGGCGGCATGCTCGGAGTGATACCTCGGATCGCCCGGGAGGGCGCTGCGGAACTGCGCCGCGCCAGCTCGCGCCGGCAACGGTCCCCGTGACTCATGGTCACGCCGCGGCGTGCGCGCGAGGCTTGCCGTAGATCGCGTCGCCCACCCGCCGCATCCATGCGAGCTCGTCGGCGGACATGGGGCCGCGCCGCAGAGCGGCCAGCGCGTGCTCGGTCTGCTCCGCGCTCGACAGCCCCGTCATGCACACGTCGACCCCTGGATGCGACAGGACATGGCGGTAGCAGTCGCCCGCGGTCGGCACCTTCTCGGCTGCGATGCGCTTCGACCCGAGCAGCTGCCGGTGGCTCGTCGCCGTGAACGCCACGATCCCGGGACGGCCGATCGCCGCGAGGCGCGGGAACACGTCCTGCTCGGCGCCCGCGTGCACGGCGTTGTAGCGCACGTGGAAGATGTCGACGTCGTCGACGCCGGCAGCGACGAGCGGCCGGTTGTGCGTGGAGGCGGCGATGAAGCGCACGAGGCCGCGCTCCTTGAGCCTGCGCGCGGCGTCGAGGATGCGCGGCGACACGGGCTTGTTCCACATCCCGAGCAGCAGCACGTCGGCGTGGTCGTACCCGATCGTCCTCAGGCCGCGCTCGAAGGTGAACGTGAGGAAGCTCGCCAGCCGCGAGTACGACTGCAGCACGAGCACCATCCGCTCGCGCCGGGGCCGGAGGTGCCGCAGCGCTTCGGCGAAGCCGCCACGGCGGATGCTCCCGAAGTAGAGGTAGTTCATCCCCTGCTCGAAGGCGGCCTCGACGGCGGCGGCGGGCATGCCATACGACGAGCTGAGGCCGAGCCGGCCGAC
>DASWCJ010000216.1:0-10396 GCA_036390155.1 Anaeromyxobacter sp. | reverse complement strand
ACTCTGGCGGCGGCGCAGGAGGACGGCGCCTTCCCCGGCCCGCCACGGCGGCGTTCGGTCCGGGCGACGAGATCGTCCGAGATGGAGCCGCACCACCGTGCGCGACCTCGAGAGGCCGGCACCGCGAAGTGACCGGCATTGTGGGCTAGATCGGCAGCGAGATCACCGCGTACCCGCGGAACGCGGGGAGCACCGTCGAGACCGAGCTGCCCGAGGGGTTCATCGGGATCCGCACGTCCTGGCCGTCCGCCGAGATGAACCGCCCGCGCCGCGCCCCGCCCGCGACGTGCTGGCCGAGGAAGAGGGTCGCGCCCTGCGCCCGGCCGGTGCCGCCCGCGACGAGGTGCGCGAAGATCGCCCCCGGGACGCGGTGGAGGAGCACGAGCACCTCCGCCCGCCCCGCGACGCTCGCGGCCCGCCGCCCCCGGCCGAGTACCGCCGTGACCGCGCGGTCGAGCAGGGCGAGATCGATCGGGGCCGGAGCGCCGTCGCCCTCGATGGCGGGGACGGTGGCGAGGACGCCCGCGCCCACCCGCGTGCCGCCCACCTTCGCCGAGGGAAGGAAGCCCGGGAGGAGGCGGCCGCTCTCGTCGGCAGAGAGGGGCTCGCCGAAGGCGAGGACGCTGCCCCCGGCGTCGAGCCGCCGCCGCGCCTCCTTCGCCTCATGTGAGTGGATCCCGCTCGCGCCCGCGAAGACGATCGCGGCGCCAGGAGGCGCGTCCGCGACGCGGAGCACGATGGGCGCCTGCACGTGGAGCGCAGCGAACGCCTCCGCCGCACGCTCGACCGCGGCGCGGTGGCGCCCGCCGGACCAGAGGTCCGCCTCGGGCGCGTAGAGGATGGCGCACTCGGCGATCGGATCGCACGACGCGGGCGCCGTCCCGTTCCGCTGGAGCCGGCGCGAAAGCGAGCGGACCGCCGCGACGTCCCGCCCCGGCGCGCCCGACGGCTCGACGCCGGAGAGGTCCACGCCCGAGGTCGCGCCGATCGCGGCGAGCCGCGCGAGCGCCGCGGGAGAGGTCTCGGGGGCCGGCGCGATCGCGCAGGGGCGACGCCCCATCACCGCCCGGAGCAGCCGGGCGAGGCCGAGGCCGGAGGTGCCGGCGGCGGGGAGCGCCGGGAAGATCGCCGCGTCGAGGTGGCGGGCGGCGCGGAGCTGCGCGCCCCCGAGCGCCTCGAACTGCGCGACGACCTCGAACGGCCGGTTCGCCTCCCGCGCCGCGTCGCGTGCGTCCCGGGCGTAGGCCGCGACCGCGCGCGGGAGCGCGTCGTTCCGGACCCGCCAGAAGTCGCGGCCGAAGGGGAGGAGCTCGTAGGAGACCGCGCCGGGCGCCTGCGCGATCGCGGCGCGCGCGAGCGCGAGGTAGTCCACCGGCTGGAAGTGCTCGCCGTACTCGCGCGCGAGGTGGCGGGCGAGCTCGCGCTGGCACTCGGGGCAATAGCCCGCGCCGAGGAGCCCGAGCGCGAGCGGCGCGTCCGGGCGATCCAGGCAGACGCCCGCGAACCCGGCCTGGACCGCGGCGCGCGACGTCTCGGCGACCCGCGCGCGTTGCCGCGGAGAGGACGCGCACGCGCGCGGGGGGCCGCCCCCGCCGGCGATCGACCCGTCCGCGGCGCGGCAGGCCTCCGCCGGCGAGGAGGCGCGTCCGGCGGGGACGTCCGCCAGCGCGGCGTTCACGAGCGGTCCGGGGAGCGGCTCGCCCGCGCCCGCGAGGAGCGGGGACGCCTCGTTCGTCGCCGCAGCGCGCGCGGCCTCCTCCGGGAGGGCCCCGGGGGCAAGGCGATAGGGCGCGAAGACGGGCTCGGACGGCATGGCGGCGAACGGCGATCCACCCTACGCCGGGGGTCGCGCGGTGGGCAATCTCCCGCGCGGTGCCTACCTCGGCGCGTTGACCCTGTCCCGACCGCGTGGTACGGAATCGGGGATTCGGCCCGAAGCGCGGGGGGTTGTCAGCCGCGCGGGCACCGCACCGGAGGAGACAGCGCGATGGGCGAAATGTTCGGGACGCTCGCGAAGCACTACCACGAGGGCGGATGGATGATGCACCCCATCCTCGTGTCCTTGTTCGTCGCCGTCGGTCTCATCATCGACCGGGCGATCGCGCTCTACTTCAAGACCGCCACCGACAAGGAGGCGTTCCTGAAGGAGCTGAAGAGGCACGTCTACGCGGGCGACCTCGACCGGGCGATCAGCTTCACCGCCTCCCAGAAGAAGACGCCGCTCACCTCGGTCGTCAAGGCGGGGCTCATCAACGTCCCGAAGGGCGAGGCGGACGTGCAGGCGGCGATGGACGAGGCGACGCTGCGCGAGTCGCCCAAGATCGAGAAGCGGACCGGCTACCTCGCGATGATCGGAAACGTCGCGACGCTGCTCGGCCTCCTCGGGACGATCGTCGGCCTGATCAGCGCGTTCGGCGCCGTCGCGAACGCGAACCCGGCCGACAAGGCGACCATCCTCGCCGCGTCGATCTCCGAGGCCATGAACTGCACCGCCTTCGGCCTCCTCACCGCGATCCCCGCGCTCGTCGCCTACTCGGTCCTGCAGGGGCGCAGCCAGCACATGATCGAGGAGATGAACGAGTCCGCGGTCGCGGTGCTGAACCTCATCGTCGCGAACAAGGACAAGATGAAGATGCCGGCCACCGTGTCGGCCGACGAGTAGGGCCAGTGAGGAACCGGAGGTGACGGCATGAGCGGCGGTTCGATGCCCGAGGAGGGCGGGAGACGAAAGAAGAAGTCGCTCGACGCGGTCATCAACGTCGTCCCCGCGATCGACCTCCTCTCCTGCTGCATCACCTTCCTCCTCTACACGGCGGTCTGGACGCAGATCTCGCGGCTCCAGGTCATGCAGCTCGGGACCGGCGCGCCCGAACCCTCCGCCGCGGAGCAGAAGGTGACGCTCCTCGTCACGCTCGCGATGGGCGAGCGCGGGTTCAACCTCTCCACCTCCTCCGGCAGCTCCGTGGACATCCCGACCCTCGGCCGCGACGCGGACGGCAAGATCCGCTTCGACCTGAAGGCGCTCGGCACGCAGCTGAAGCAGCTGAAGGGCAGCTTCCCCGACGCGGCCGCGATCACCGTGCAGGCGGAGGACACCGTGTCCTACGGCGACCTCGTGCAGGTCATCGACTCGGCGATCGGCGCGGGGCTGATCTCGGTCTCCGTGAGCGGGGCCTGACGGGAGCGCCCGATGCCCATCGTCATCCCAGGCAAGCGGCCGTCGAAGCGCTTCGAGAAGTCGAAGGTGCTCGGCGGGAGGGTCGTGCGCGGCAAGAAGGCGACCAACGCCGACCTCAACGTCGTGCCGATGGTCGACATGATGACGATGCTCGTCATCTTCCTCCTGCAGCAGTTCTCGTCCACGGGCGAGGTGCTGTACATGCAGAAGGACATCAAGCTGCCGGACGCCCGCCACGGCCAGATGATCGAGATCGCGCCGGTGGTGGCGGTCAGCGCCCAGCAGATCGTGGTGACCGGGGTGAAGGTCGCGGACATCCCCGACCTCGACCGCGACTCGGGCTACCTCAACATCCCGGCCCTCGAGGAGCGGCTCCGGGACGAGAAGAAGCGCTGGGAGTTCATCCACAAGTCCGACCCGGGCGCCAAGTGGGACGGCATCGTGAACATCCAGGCGGACAAGGCCGTGCCCTTCCGCATCGTGAAGCGCGTGATGTACTCGTGCGGCGTGGCCGGCTACTTCAACATGAACTTCGCGGCCCTCGACGCCGGCTCGGAGATCGTCGCCGCGGCCGCCCCGAAGCCGGCAGGGTAGCCGCCCGGCGCCTCGGCGGGGTTTCGTCCGCTTGCCAAAAACGCTGTCTTTTAAGTAGTATCCGACCCTCCATTTTCTCGGCCGCCAGCGCAATCTTGCGCCACGGACCGAGCCTCCACGACTTCTCCGACCCCACGCACGGAGGGAGCCCGTACCATGACCCTTCTCTCGATCGCGCAGTCCCTCGTACTCGGCGCCGCGCCCCAGCACCACGGCGGAGGCGAGGCGACCCTCAAGCTCCCGGACCTCGCCAGCGAAACCTTCCTCGGGGTCTCCGGCCACACCCTGCTCCTCGCGGGCATCCTCGTCTCGGCGCTCGGCCTCCTCTTCGGCCTCGTGGTCGCGAAGCAGCTGAAGGCGCTCCCGGTCCACAAGTCGATGCTCGAGATCTCCGAGCTCATCTACGAGACCGCGAAGACCTACCTCGTCACGCAGGGCAAGTTCATCGCGATCCTCTGGGCGTTCATCGCGCTCGTGATCGTCGCCTACTTCGGGTTCCTCACCACCGGCCCGGACGGTCAGGTGGGGCTCGGCGCGGGCCGCGTGATCGTGATCCTGCTCTTCTCGCTCGTCGGGATCCTCGGGTCGTCCGGCGTCGCCTGGTTCGGCATCCGGGTGAACACCTACGCGAACAGCCGCTCGGCCTTCGCGGCGCTCGGCGGCAAGCCCTTCCCGACCTACGCGATCCCGCTCAAGGCGGGCATGTCGATCGGCACGATGCTCATCAGCGTCGAGCTGATGATCATGCTCTTCATCCTCCTCTTCATGCCGCGGGACCTCGCCGGGAACTGCTTCATCGGGTTCGCGATCGGCGAGTCGCTCGGCGCGTCCGCGCTCCGCATCGCCGGCGGCATCTTCACGAAGATCGCCGACATCGGCTCGGACCTCATGAAGATCGTCTTCAAGATCAAGGAGGACGACGCGCGCAACCCCGGCGTCATCGCCGACTGCACCGGCGACAACGCGGGCGACTCGGTCGGCCCCTCGGCGGACGGTTTCGAGACCTACGGCGTGACCGGCGTCGCGCTCATCAGCTTCATCCTCCTCGCGATCGTGAACCCGCAGACGCAGGTGAAGCTGCTCGTCTGGATCTTCGCGATGCGCATCATGATGGTCATCGCGTCGGTCGTGTCCTACTGGATCAACGAGGCCTGGGCGTCCGCGAAGTTCAAGGACGCGACCTCGATGAACTTCGAGCTGCCGCTCACCACGCTCGTGTGGCTCACCTCGGCGGTCTCGGTCGTCCTCACCTTCGTCGTCTCGAAGCTCCTCATCGCCGACCTCGGCGACGGCACGATGTGGTGGAAGCTCTCCGCCATCATCACCTGCGGCACCCTCGCCGGCGCGATCATCCCGGAGGTCGTGAAGGTCTTCACCTCGACCAGCTCCGCTCACGTGAGGGAGGTCGTCACCGCCTCCCGCGAGGGCGGCGCGTCGCTCAACGTCCTCGCCGGCCTCACCGCCGGCAACTTCTCCGCCTTCTGGATGGGGCTCGTCATCACCGCCCTGATGGGCATCGGCTACGGCGTCTCCACCCTCGGCCTCGGCGACCTCATGATGGCCCCGGCGGTGTTCGCCTTCGGCCTCATCGCCTTCGGCTTCCTCGGCATGGGCCCGGTCACCATCGCGGTCGACTCCTACGGCCCGGTGACCGACAACGCGCAGTCGGTCTACGAGCTCTCCCTCATCGAGAACGTCCCGAACGTGAAGGAGGAGGTGAAGCGCGACTTCGGCTTCGACCTCAACTTCGAGAAGGCGAAGCACTTCCTCGAGGAGAACGACGGCGCCGGCAACACCTTCAAGGCGACCGCGAAGCCGGTGCTCATCGGCACCGCGGTGGTGGGCGCCACGACCATGATCTTCTCGATCATCGTGCTCCTCACCCTCGGCCTCACCACGAACCTCGAGAAGCTCTCGATCCTGAACCCGCTCTTCCTCCTCGGCCTCATCATGGGCGGCGCGGTCATCTACTGGTTCACGGGCGCGTCCACCCAGGCCGTGTCCACCGGCGCCTACCGGGCGGTCGAGTTCATCAAGAAGAACATCCGCCTCGAGGGCGTCGAAAGGGCCTCGGTCGAGGACTCGAAGAAGGTCGTCGAGATCTGCACGCAGTACGCGCAGAAGGGCATGTTCAACATCTTCCTCACGGTCTTCTTCGCGACCCTCGCCTTCGCCTTCGCCGACGAGTTCTTCTTCATCGGCTACCTCATCTCCATCGCGCTCTTCGGCCTCTTCCAGGCGATCTTCATGGCGAACGCCGGCGGCGCCTGGGACAACGCGAAGAAGGTGGTCGAGGTCGAGCTCAAGGCGAAGGGCACGGACCTCCACGCCGCGACCGTCGTCGGCGACACCGTCGGCGATCCCTTCAAGGACACCTCCTCCGTCGCGATGAACCCCATCATCAAGTTCACGACGCTCTTCGGCCTCCTCGCCGTCGAGCTCGCGATCAAGATGAGCCTCGGGGCCCGCATCGGGCTCGCCGCGGCGTTCCTCGCGGTCGCGCTCTTCTTCGTCCACCGCTCCTTCTACGGGATGCGGATCGAGGTGGCGGTGAAGGCCGAGGACCAGCCCGCGTCGCAGCACGCGGCGTAGCGGCCTCGGGGAGCGGCCTCATGGCCGAGCTCATCTCCCCGCCGGACTCGAGGGCGGCGCTGCGCAAGGCGCTCGCCGCCCTCAAGGTGTTTCCCCTCCACGGCGTCGCGGTCCTGCCCGGGACCCCGGCGCCGTTTCACGTCTTCGAGCCGCGCTACCGCGCCCTCGTCGAGGACGCGCTCGCGGGCGACCGGATCCTCGCGGTCCCCGGGCTGTTCGGGAAGTCCGACGTGCTCGCGCTCCGGCCCCCGCTCCGAGCGATCTGCGGGGCCGGGATCATCGAGGCGGTGGAGAAGCACGAGGACGGCCGCTTCGACCTCGTGCTCCGGGGCGTGGCCCGGGTGCGGCTCCTCGAGGAGCGCCCCCAGACCCGGCTCTACCGCGAGTTCAAGGCCGAGCTCGTCGAGGACGTCCTCCCCGAGGGCGGCGCCGCCGCGCTGTCGTCGCGCGTCGAGTCGCTCCGGCAGATCGTGTTCGACCTCTCGACCCGGCTCCCGTCCGAGTCCGGCGCGACGCAGCTCGCCGAGGCGGTCGCGCAGATGAAGGACCCCTCCGCCATCGCCGACCTCGTCGCGGCGGCGGCGGTCGCCGAGCCCGACCCGCGCCAGAAGATCCTGGAGGAGGCGGACGTGGGGAGGCGCCTCGACCTCGTGGTGGGCGAGGTCGCGAGCGTCGTCCTCGTGCTGTCGAGGGGGCGCGGACCGAAGAACTGACCTCGGCTCGAGATCCCGGCGCCGTCGCGCCCGGGCAGGAGAATTCATGTTCGGATGGGGCAGGCGGATGAAGCGGGCGCTGCACGAGGCGTTCGGTTCGGACAAGTACTCGCGCTTCGCCATCAACGACCTCGACGTGAAGCTCAGGAAGTACTGCGACCAGCGCGGTGGCTACTTCATCGAGTCCGGCGCTAACGACGGGCTCAACCAGTCCAACACGTACTGGCTCGAGCGCTTCCGGGGCTGGCGCGGCCTCCTCGTCGAGGGCGTCCCCGAGCTCGCGGCCGCCGCGCGCAAGAACCGCCCGAAGGCGACCGTGGTCCACGCCGCCCTCGTCGCCGACCCGTCCGTGAAGGAGGTCACGATGAAGACCGCGAACCTCATGTCGATCGTGAAGGGGGCCCGCGGCTCCGACGGGTCGGACGACGCGCACGTGAAGAGCGGAGCGGCGGTGCAGCCCGGGGTGGCGGTCCGGGAGGTCCGAGTTCCGGCCCGGACGCTCGGGTCGATCCTGGACGAGGTCGGCGCGCCCGCCGTGGACCTCTTCTCGCTCGACGTCGAGGGGTACGAGCTCGAGGTGCTGAAGGGGCTCGACCTTTCGCGCCAGGGGCCGCGCTTTCTCTTGGTGGAGACGGCGAAGCCGGAGGACGTGGACGCGTTGCTCGGCGCGCTCTACGACCGCGTCGACCAGCTCTCGTTCCACGACTACCTGTACGCGCGCCGGGACGCCGCGCCGCGCCGATAGGCGGGCGGGCGCCGTCGCAGGGTCCTGCGGGGGTGTTCTCGCCTCGACCCGCCCCGGCACCTGTGGTTTCCTCCCGCGGATCCGAGGAACCGATGACGAGGACGAAGCCAATGACGACGGGATCCTGGGTCGAACGCCCGGCGGTGGCCGCCCTGACCCGCTCCGTGCGCGAGCTCTCGATGTGGGCCGACAGGAAGGGGCGCCTTCAGCGGCTCGTTCGCCCGCTCGCGCGCAGGCTACGCCGCGCCCTGATCCGACTCGGGAACCCCGCTGCGCCGTACCCGATCGGCGGTTTCGAGATCGACCTTCCCTTGTCGCACCCGCTGCCCCAGTACCGAGAAGCTTACCCGCTCTACGACACGGCGGTGGGCCGCCTCGCGCGCGTCGTGTGGGACGCACGCCCGGGGAGCTCCGTCATCGACATCGGCGCGAACGTCGGGGACACCGCGGCGGTCATCCGGTCCGCCAGCCAGGCGCCGCTGCTCTGCATCGAAGGCAGTGCGGAGTTCGCGCCGCTCCTGGTCAAGAACGCGGCGCGACTCGGGCCCGCGGTGTATGTCGAGACGGTGTTCGTGGGACCGAAGCGAGCCACGATTCGCGCGCACGTCAACTCGGCGCGCGGGACCGCCAGCCTGGAGCAGGCGACCGACGGCTCTTCGGTGGAGATCGAGACCCTGGACGAGATCCTTCGGAGGAACCCCGCGCTCCCCGGCCCGGGCCTCGTGAAGGTCGACACGGACGGCTTCGACTGCCCCATCATCGAGGGGAGCCTCGAGTTCTGGGAGAAGCATCGGCCCGTCCTCTTCTTCGAGTACGACCCGGACTATTATCCGGAGTGGGACCCCCGCCCGATGTTCGAAGGGCTTCGCGCCATCGGATACGAGCGAGCGCTCGCGTACGAGAATGTTGGCGAGTTCGCCGGCTCGGTTCCCCTCTCGGATCCGATCCTGCTCGATGAGCTTCACATTCGGTACCAGGGCTGCGCCCACGTCCGGTATGCCGATCTGTGCCTCTTCCACCGGGATCACGGCGCCGTGGGAGAGGCGTTCCGTCGCGCCGAGCTCGTTGCGGCGCGGCGTCGTCGCTGAGCCCGATCGCTAGGCCGAGCGCCCCACGCCGTAGTAGGTGAAGCCGGCGGCCCGCGCCTTCGCCCCGTCCCAGATGTTCCGGCCGTCGAAGAGGACCGGCTGCCGCATCGCGCTCTTCAGCCGCGCGAAGTCCGGGTTCCGGAACTCGTTCCACTCGGTGACGAGGAGGAGCGCGTCGGCGCCCTGGGCGGCGGCGTACGGCTCGGAGACGAGCTCGACGCCGCGCCCGTGGAAGAGCTTCTCCGCGACCTCGGCGGCGACCGGGTCGTGGGCCCGCACCTTCGCCCCGTTCCCGAGGAGCCCCTCGACGACGGTGATCGCGGGCGCCTCGCGCATGTCGTCGGTCTTGGGCTTGAACGCGAGCCCCCACACGCCGAAGGTCATCCCGGCGAGGGAGCCGAAGTGCTTCGTCGCGCGTTCGAGCAGCCAGCGCTTCTGCCGCTCGTTCACCCGCTCGACCGAGCGGAGGAGGTCGAAGTCGAGGCCGATCTGCCGGGCCATCGTCATAACCGCCCGTACATCCTTAGGAAAACAGGACCCACCGAAGCCTGCCCCCGGAAACAGGAACGGGTGGCCGATCCGCCGGTCCGAGCCGATGCCGCGCCGCACCTGGTCCACGTCCGCGCCGAGCCGCTCGCAGAGCGTCGCCATCTCGTTCATGAAGGAGATGCGGGTCGCGAGCATCGCGTTCGCCGCGTACTTCGTGAGCTCGGCCGAGCGCAGGTCCATGAACAGCACCGGCTGCTCCGCCCGGACGAACGGGCCGTAGAGCTCGCTCATCACCGCGCGGGCGCGGTCGGAGGCGACGCCGACCACCACGCGGTCGGGGCGCATGAAGTCGTCGATCGCCGCCCCCTCCTTCAGGAACTCGGGGTTCGAGACGACGTCGAAGGGCTGCTTCGTCGCGCCGCGGAGGACCTCGGCGACCCGATCCGCGCTCCCGACCGGCACCGTGCTCTTGTTCACGACGACGGCATAGCCGGAGAGATGCTTCCCGATGTCCTTCGCCGCGGCGAGGACGTACGAGAGGTCCGCCTCGCCGGTCTCGCCGGGCGGGGTTCCGACGGCGATGAAGACGACGTCGGCGCCGGGGATGCCCTCTGCGTAGGAGGTCGTGAAGGTGAGGCGTCGCTCCTTCGCGTTCCGCCGGACGAGCTCCTCGAGGCCGGGCTCGTAGATCGGGACCCCGCCGCCCTTGAGCAGCTCGACCTTCTTCAGGTCCACGTCGATGCAGCGGACCTCGTGGCCGGACTCCGCGAAGCAGGTTCCCGTGACGAGGCCGACGTAGCCGGTGCCCACGACCGCGATCTTCATTCGTGCATTCTCCTGGGAGTGCCGGAGGTTAGCACGACGACGAGGTGCACGCGCTGCAGTTCAAGCGCCGCCGCAAGCTCCGGCGCAGGGTCCGCGACGCGGTCCGCGCGTTCCTGTCGCACGGCGAGGGCGTGCCGCCCTGAGCGGGCCCCGTCCCGGCGCGCCCCGTCCC
>DASWCJ010000215.1:0-10493 GCA_036390155.1 Anaeromyxobacter sp. | reverse complement strand
TCCCACGCGCGCCGCCGCGGGGAGCCGCTCGACCCGGGTTGGTTGGACCCCTACTCGTCCGCCGCACCGCGCGGGCCCGACGGGCTCCCGCCGCCCGTGTCGGAACCGCGAAGCTGGCTCCTACGATCCCGCGGCTCCGTCGCGCGCGAGCCGATCGCCCGCGAGCCCGAGGCGGCCTACGCTCGGGCGGCGTGAGGGCCGGCGAGCGATGGTCGCGTCAACGTCCGCCGTTTCAAGTTACTTTAAGTGAATAGACCATTCGGCCTGGCGGCTGCACTCGCGCGGCCCCGTGGGGGGCCGCACGGGCCCCAGCCCCTCGGGCAGGCCTCGGCCACGCGCGGGCGCGGCGCTACCGCGGCGCCCAGGCCCGGTAGTCGAGCTCCGGGAAGACGTTGTCCTTCGTCTCGGCGTGCGCGAGCCACGGCTCGTCGATCCGCCCGGCGCGCAGCTGGTCGTGGAGCCGCGTGAAGCGGAGGACGTGCTCCTTCGTGCGGCGGATGGCGTAGTCCACCATCGTCCCGGTCTTCATGATGAAGGCCCAGTCGGAGGACTGCGCGAGGAGCAGCTCGCGCCCCGCCTGGTCGAGCGCGCGGCGCTCGAGCGCGGTCGGCTCGCGATAGTCGCGGGCGAGCGCGATCATCCGCTCCGCCGCCTTGTGGAGGTGCCGGTAGATCCAGTCGTTCGAGCCGTCGAGCCACACGCCGGCGTAGCCGCCCGCGCCCCAGGAGGAGAGCGGCGGCGTCGCGAGCTGCTGCTCCGGGTTCTCCTTGAGGTAGTCACCCGGGGTCGCGAGCTTGAAGACGCGCTGATCGAAGGCGACCTTGCGGACGAAGTAGTCGATGAAGAGGGGCCCCTCGTACCACCAGTGCCCGTACAGCTCCGCGTCGTACGGCGACACGACGATCGGCCGGACCCCGCCCATCCGCGAGGCGAGGTGCTCGACCTGCCGCTCGCGGTTGTACATGAAGTTCCCCGCGTGCTGCGCGGCGCGCTCCCGGGCACGACCCGGCTCGTACGGCTCCTTGCTCGAGGTCTTGCCCGTGGTCCGGAAGTACTTGATGCCGACGTTCTTCCGCTGCCCCGTCGGCTGGATGTAGGGCTTCATGTACTCGTAGTCGAGGTCCCAGCCGATGTCGCGGTAGAACTCGCGGTACACGGGGTCGCCCGGGTAGCCCGACTCCGCGCTCCAGACCTGCATCGAGGACTCGGGGTCGCGGCCGAACGCGGCGGGCCCGCTGCCCGTGTAGATCGGCGCGTAGACGCCGAACCGCGGGCGCGGCGTCGCGTCGGTGATGCCGTGGGTGTCCACGTAGAAGTAGCGGATGTTCTCCTCGGCGAGGAACCGCTCGAGGCCCGGGTGGTACCCGCACTCCGGCAGCCAGATCCCCGCGGGATCGCGCCCGAAGTGGCGCCGGTGGCTCGTGGCGGCGATCGAGATCTGCGCGCGGACCGCCTCGGGGTACTGCTGCATGAGCGGCAGGAACCCGTGCGTCGCCCCGCAGGTCAGGATCTCGAGCCGGCCCGCGTCCTCGAGCCGCCGGAACGCGGCGACGAGGTCGCGCCGGTAGCGGTCGTTGAAGAGCTCCCGCAGCTCGCGGAACTCGTGCTGGTAGTGGAGCGCGAGCCCCTGGAACGTCGGATCGTGCCGGGTGCGGTGGACCTCCTTGTCCGTCAGCTCGCAGAGCGCGTCGAGCCGGCGCGCGTAGCGGGCCATCAGCAGCTCGTCGCGCAGCATCGCGACGAGCGGCGGCGTCATCGTCATGGAGATCCGGAACGGGATCCCCTCGTCGGTGAGCTGGTCGAAGATCCTGAGCAGCGGGAGGTAGGTCTCGGAGATCGCCTCGTAGAGCCAGTCCTCCTCGAGGAAGTCCTCGAACTCGGGGTGGCGCACGAACGGCAGGTGCGCGTGGAGGTGGAGGGCGACGTAGCCGAGGACGTCGTTCATCTAGCGCTCCCGTCCGCCCGGCGAGGACGGCGAGGACGGCGAGGACGGCGCGGAGGTGGGCGAGAACGGGCGCCCGCCCATGCCGCCCGCGCTCCCGCCCCAGGTCGGGCCGGAGAAGCGGGTCCAGTCGGAGAGCCGCGCCAGCATCGCGCGCACGTCCTCCGGGAACGGCGTCCCCGGGTGGCCCGGCCCGAGGAGCTTGCCGAGCGGGAGGTCCCACGGGATCCGAATGAACCGGTCGTCCACGATCGGCGAGGGGCCGACCGGGGGCAGCGCGCACTCGTTCGACGGCGCGCCGAGGAGCTTCTCGCGCCCGCCGCGATCCACGAGGTGGATCTCGGCGCGGTACACGCGCCCCGGCTCGAGGTCGTGCACGTAGAAGCCGCGCGCCTCGAGCGCGAAGTCGACGACCCGGACGCGGTCCCAGCCGGCGCCGGCGCGGGCGTGGATCCAGAGCTGGGTGCGGGCGTGGTCGAGCCCTTCGAACCCGCGCGAGAGGGTGTCCCCCCCGAAGTCCCAGTAGAGGAAGAGGCAGGTGGGGTCGCGCGGCAGCGCCACGAACGCGTCGTCGCCGTAGCTCCACGGCAGGTCGCCGAGCTTCTCGTCGTAGACGGCCGGGCCGCGCGGCTCCTCCACCTCGTGCCAGCCGCCTCCCTCCGCCGTCTCGGTCATCGGATGAGGCGCATCTCGCATCGCGTCCTCGCCGCGGATGCGCGCGACGAAGAAGCCGTCCGGGTCCGGTCCCTGCGGTGCGCGCACGGCCGGGACGCGCGAGGCCTTCGCCGGCTTGCGCGCACGCGGCTTCGGCGACCCCGCCTTCACGCTCCCCTTCTCGTCCGCCGCCTTCCGCGCGGGAGCCTTCTCCTCCGCGGCCTTCCGCGCGGGAGCCTTCTCCTCCGCCGCCTTCCGCGCGGGAGCCTTCGCGCCCGTGGCCGCCGCCTTCCGCGCGGGATCCTTCGCGCCCGTGGCCGCCGCCTTCCCGGCGCGGGCGACCGCCTTCACCGCCTTCGCGCCCTTGCGGGCGGCGCTCCCGACCTTCACCGCCGCGCGAGCCGCCTTCCCGCCCGCGCCCTCGAGCGCGGCGACGAGCTCGGCCTTGGTCTTCCTCGAGTGACCCGGGCCGAGGAGCGAGCGCGCGAGCTTCCGCAGGCTCTCCAAGGTCATCTTTCCGTAATCGGGCATGGCTCCGATCGTAAGAACAGGTGAAGCGGCGCAACGTCAAGGGATTTGACGGGTCCGCGACGTCGCCTCTCGCACCGTGCCGACACGTTGCGGCGGCTCCCCGCGGAGCGCATCGGAAGCGCCTGCAGTGAATCGGGCGTCGCCCCGACTCGTCGCTCCTTCAGTACAATCGGCTCCCGATGACCGCCCTCGTGCCGGCCCTGCTCGCCCTCGCCCTGACGGCCCCCGCGGCGCCCGCGCCCGGGGTCGAGCCCCCCGCGCCGCTCCCGCTCGATCCGTCCCCCCAGCCGCGGCGCTACCAGATCGAGCGGATCCGGATCGAGGGGCTCCAGCACGCGAAGGAGTCGGAGGTCCGCCGCCACCTCCTGGTGGCGCCCGGGGAGCTGCTCGACGAGGAGCGGGTCCTCCTCTCGCGCCTGCGCCTGCTCCAGCTCGGCTGGTTCTCCCGGGTCGAGACGCGGGTCGAGCGCGGGTCGGAGCGCGGGCTCGTCGTCCTCGTCGTTGAGGTCACGGAGCGGAACACCCTCATCGTCACCGACCTCATCGTCGGCGGGACGACCGCCGAGCCGATCTACGGCGGGCTCGGGCTCTCGCAGCAAAACTTCCTCGGGCGCGGCTTCGGGCTGTCGGGCGCATTCGTGTGGGGCGGCTCGCCGGAGGGCCGGCCGGAGGACCCGAGCCGCTTCGCGGTGCGCGGCTCCTTCTTCGCCCCCGATCTCGACTTCCCCGGCACCCGGCTCGGGCTCGTGGTCGGCGCCTCGTTCCTCGTCCTGCAGGGCGAGGAGTTCGCGTGCGCAGACCCCGAGTGCAGCGCGTACACCCGCTCCACGCTCGGGAACGCGCCGCACGTCCGCTACCGCCGGATCATGGGCGAGGGGACGCTCGGGTTCCGCCCCGGGCCGTTCGAGCGGCTCTTCGGGAGCTACCGGTACGAGGCGGTGGACGCGACCGACGTGGGCTTCGCCGGCGTGCCCGTCGGGCCGGGCCCCGCGATCCTCCCCGGCCGCTCGAACGTCTCCGCGCTCACCGGCACCTACGAGATCGACACCCGGAACGACTTCTTCTTCGCCCGCGAGGGGATGCGGGCGACGTTCCAGATGACGTTCGGCTCGCGGCTGCTCGGCGGCGACTATGAGTACAGCCGGTACCTGCTCCAGGCCGAGTCCGCCTACTCGCTCCTCGGCGGCCTGCGCCTCCTCGGCGCCGTCGGCGCCGCGCAGGGGGCGGCGCCGTTCTTCGACCGCTTCTACGCCGCCGACTGGTCCTACTTCGCGCTCGGCCCGGCGCTCGGCCGCGCGCTCGAGCTCAACTTCTCGACCGACTCGCGCTACGACGCGTTCCTCGCGATGGGCGGAGCGGAGTACGGGATCCCGCTCTGGGCCGGCACCGGGTTCTTCCGGCGCGGGTTCGTCGCGCTCGGCGCGCGCGCGGTCTACTCCACCGCGACGCTCGGCGGCGCGCGGACGCCCTTCTCGCGGACCCCGCTCTCGGCCGACGTGGCGCTCCGGTTCGACACGCCGGTGGGGATGTTCAACCTCTCCGCCGCCTACCTCTCGGACCTCTTCCTGTGACCCGCGCGCGGACGAGCACGCTCGCGGCACTCGCCGCCCTCGCCCTCGCCGGCCCCGCGGCCGCGGCGCCCGCCGCGCCGCTCACCGTCGCGCTCGGGGTGAAGGAGGGGCGCGTCCTCGCCTCGGTGCACGTCGACCGGGCGTTCGCGCCGGCCGGCGAGCGCGAGCTCGGGAACGGGCTCACGAACGTGGTCGCGCTGTACCTGTCGGTGATGCCCGCCGAAGGCGGCCCCGCCGCGCTCGTGTACGGCCGGGTGATCGACATCCTCTTCGACGTGTGGGAGGAGGTCTACGTGGTCACCGTGAAGGACCCGCGCGCGCCGCAGGGCGTACGGCTCGTGCTCAAGGACGCCGCCGCGCTGCGGGCCTTCCTCTCGGACCAGCGGGATCTCGACCTCGGCCCGGCGGCGCTCCTGCCCGAGGGCGCGTTCGTGGTCGAGGCCCGCGTCGAGCTGAACCCGGTCTCGAAGGAGCAGCTCCGCCGGACGCGCGAGTTCATCGCGAACCCGTCGGCCGGCACGCGCGCCGGCGGCGGCGGCTCGCGCTCCGTGCTCGGGGCGATGGCGAGCTTCCTCCTGCGCGACCCCGATCCGGGCAGCGACGTCCACCTGTTCCGCTCGCGCGCCTTCGCCCGGGCCGAGGTGGCCCCCCCGTGACGCGCTCGGGAGAGGGCGCGGCGAAGCCGCCCCCGTCCGCCCCGGGGGCTCCTCCGGGCGACGCCGCCCCGGGCCCGCTCCGGCGCGCGGCGGGACGGCTGCGCGTCTCGCGGTTCGAGGTCACGATCGCCGTCGCGCTCGTGGTCGCCGCGACCGCTCCCCTCGGGGTGGCGGTGTGGCAGGCCGGCCGGCTCACCGAGCACGCGCTCGCGTTCGGCCTCGACCCGCGGGTGGTGGACCGGCTCGAGTCGATCCCGGCGCTGTACCTCGAGATCTTCCGCTCGCGAAAGCAGCTCTACGCCGAGCAGGCGCGCGAGGTCGCCCGGGGGCTGCCGCGGGACCCTGCCCGGGGCACGAAGTACCTCGGCGCGGCGGTCGCGGACACGCCGCGCCTGCGCCGCGCGGTCTGGCTCGCGCCCGGCGGCGACGTGCTCGCCGAGGCGGAGGACACGGCCCCGCTCCCCGAGGGCGAGTGGCGGGACGCCCCGGCGCGGGTGGAGCTGCCCGGGGGCGGCACCCTGGAGTGCACCTTCGCCATCGAGGCGCGCTTCTTCGCGGAGCTGGACGAGGCGCGCGCCGTCGCGGAGCGCTCGCGCGACTTCGAGCGCCTCGGCGGCGAGATCCGCTCGGGCCTCATCCGCTCGTTCGGCTCGATGGTGATCCTCGCCGCGCTCGTCGCCGCCATGATCGGCCTCCTCATCGCGCGGGGCACCACCCGGCGGGTCTCCCAGCTCGTGGCCGCGACCCGGCGGCTCGCGGCCGGCGACCTCGCCGTGCAGGTGGACCCGGGCCGGTCGGGGGACGAGGTGGCGGGCCTCGCCCGCGCGTTCAACGCGATGGTGCGCGAGGTGCGGGAGAGCCGCGACCGGATCGTCTACCTCGAGAAGATCTCCGGCTGGCAGGAGGTCGCGCGCCGGCTCGCGCACGAGATCAAGAACCCGCTCACGCCGATGAAGCTCGCCTTCCAGCAGCTCGAGGTCCGGTGGGCGCGCTCGCCTGCGAAGGACGCGGACCCGGCCCTCGGGAAGGCGGTGAAGGAGGCGGCCGAGATCCTGCGGGACGAGATCGGGACCCTCCAGCGGCTCGTGGAGGAGTTCTCGTCCTTCGCGAAGCTCCCGGAGGTGAAGCCGGAGCCCGCCGAGCTCGGCGACTTCGTCGAGGAGTTCGTGCGGACGAGCCCGCAGATCTCGGAGCGCGCGGAGGTCGAGATCGTGCGCGCCGCGCCGTCGTGCCCGGTCGCGCTCGACCGCGCCCTCTTCCGCCGGGTGCTCGCGAACCTCTGCGCGAACGCGGTCGAGGCGGCGCTCCCCGCGCGCGCGCGCGTCCGCCTCGGGGTGGCGCGGACCCGGGATCGGGCGGTGCTGACCGTCGCCGACGAGGGGCCGGGGATCGAGCCGGCGGTGCGCGAGCGGATCTTCGACCCGTACTTCACGACCAAGGGGACCGGCACCGGCCTCGGGCTCGCGATCGTGAAGAAGCTCGTCCTGCAGCACGGCGGCGAGATCCAGGCGGGGGAGCGGCCGGGGGGAGGGGCGTCGTTCTCGGTGGTGCTGCCGCTGCGTGCGGACCCCTCCGGCGCGGCGCCGGACTAGGTCCCGCGAACGGTCTCCTCGGACGAGGGGACCACGATCCCGGCGCGCTGTCGCGCCCGCGCGCCCCGCGCTAGCATCCCCGGATGCACACCCCACTCGGCGGCAAGATCGCGCTCGTCACCGGCGCGTCGGCGGGCTTCGGCGAGGCCTGCGTGGAGGCGTTCGTGCGCGCCGGCGCAACGGTGATCGCGGCCGGGCGCCGGCGCGAGCGACTCGACGCGCTCGCGGCGCGCCTCGGGAAGGACCGGGTCCACGCGCTGACGCTCGACGTGCGCGATCGCGCCGCGATCGAGCGCGCGATCTCGGGGCTGCCCGCACCGTTCGCGGCGATCGACGTGCTCGTGAACAACGCCGGCCTCGCGCTCGGCCTCGAGCCCGCCCAGCGCGCCTCGCTGGACGAGTGGGAGACGATGATCGACACGAACTGCCGCGGGCTCGTGACGCTCACCCGCGCGGTGCTCCCGGGGATGGTGGCGCGGAACCGCGGGCACGTCTTGAACGTCGGGTCCGTCGCGGCGAGCTACCCGTACCCCGGCGGCAACGTGTACGGCGCGACGAAGGCGTTCGTCCGGCAGTTCACGCTCAACCTCCGCGCGGACCTGCTCGGGACCGCGGTGCGCGCGACCGTCGTCGAGCCCGGCATGGCGGAGACGGAGTTCTCGCTCGTCCGGTTCAACGGCGACGCCGCGAAGGCGGCGAAGGTCTACGAGGGCGTCCAGCCGCTCTCGGCCGCGGACGTCGCGGAGGCGGTCCTGTGGACGGTCTCGCTCCCGCCCCACGTCAACGTGAACGCGATCGAGCTGATGCCCGTGCAGCAGGCCTTCTCGCCCTTCGCGATCTCCCGCGACCCGTAGCGGCTAGAGCTCCCCGCCGCTGCGGCTGGACGGCCAGCCGACCTCGTCCGCGAGGGGCTGCAGGTCGCGGCGCAGCTTCTCGAGCGCCCGGATCTCCAGCTGCCGCGCGCGCTCGCGCGAGAAGCCGAAGTGGCTGCCGAGGTCGCGGAGGGTCTCCTTCCCGTCCCCCATGATGCGCGCCTCGACGATGTGCCGCTCCCGGGGGTCGAGCCGCGCCATCGCCTCGGTCACCCGCCGCGCGACGATGGCGGTCTCCTCGGCCTGCGCGAGCTCCTCGTCCTGCGGCTCGCCGTCCGACGGCGTGAACTCGAGGTGCGTGGAGGTGCCGTCCGCCACGGGGGCGTCGAGCGACAGGTCGCGCCCCTCCATCCGCTGCTGCATCTCGACCACGTCCGACGGCCTCACGCGGAGCTTCTTCGCGACGAGGTTCACGTCGATGCCCTCCTTGTCGAGGCCGGCGCCAGGCGTGAGCCGCTCGATCTCGTGGCGGGTGCGGGCGAGCGAGAAGAACAGCTTCCGCTGGGCCTGCGTGGTCCCGATCTTCACGAGCGACCAGGACTTGAGGATGTGGTTCTGGATGTACGCGCGGATCCACCAGACCGCGTACGAGATGAGCCGGATCTCCTTGTCGGGATCGAACTTCTGCACGGCCTTCATGAGGCCGATGTTCCCCTCCTGGATGAGGTCCGCCATCCGCAGGCCGTAGGACCGGTACTCGAAGGCCACCTTCACGACGAACCGGAGGTTCGCCTCGACGAGCCGGTGGCCCGCCCGCTTGTTCCCCTGGTCCCTGAAGTCTCGCGCGAGGCTCCGCTCCTCCTGCACGGTGAGGAGGGCGACCTTGTTGATCTCCCTGAGGTACTGGTCGAGGGTGCTGCTCGCGCCGGTCGTCCGATTCATCGCTCCTCCGGGGTTCGAGTTTCGTGAGGCCCGCATCCCGCCGAGCAATGGGCGTGCCGGGGGTGGTCCGCGCACCGGAGGAGCCCGTTTCCCAGGGGGATCACGACGATGGCGAGCGTTGAGCGTGCCCGGCGGCTGTAAGTTTCACCGCCGCGCCGGCGTAAGGGTTACGGGCGCGCCCGCCCGCACCGCGGGCGCAGACCCGCCCGCCGCCCCGCCCGCCCCGCCAAGGGGCACGCACGCGCCTGCCCCGCTGCCTAGATCGCCGCTCACGCGCCCTCGACGGGCTCGAAGCGTCCTCTTTCCCCCCTGGGAGACCCCGATGCTCGAACGCTGGTGCTCGCTGCTCGCCGCGGCAACGCTCGCCCTTCCGGTCGTCGGAGCCGCGGAAGCGGCGCCGCCCGCCACGGCCCGCGGCAAGACCGAGATCACCTGGTACTCGCACTCGGCGTTCGTGATGCGGACGCCCGGCGGGACGGTGCTGGCGATCGATCCCTGGTTCAAGAACCCGAGGACGCCCGACCCGGAGGCGGCCGCGAAGCTCGAGAAGGTGGACTACGTGCTCGTGACGCACGGGCACGCGGATCACGTCGGCGACGCGATCGCGCTCGCCCAGCGGACCGGCGCGAAGCTCATCGCCTCGGGCGATCTCGCCCGGGCGCTCGTGCGCGGCGGCTTCCCCGAGAAGCAGGCGGGCACCGAGACGGTCGGGAACGTCGGGGGCGTGATCCAGGCCGGCGACGCGACGGTGACGATGGTCTCGGCGATCCACTCCTCCGACGTGAACGACGCGAGCGGCCACCAGGGCGGCGGAAACCCGGTGGGCTTCGTCATCCGCGTGAAGGGCGGGCCGACCGTCTACCACACGGGCGACACCGACGTGACGCTCGACATGAAGCTGATCCCGGAGCGCTACGGGAAGGTGGACCTCATGCTCGCCTGCATCGGCGGCCACTTCACGATGGACCCCGCCGGCGCGGCGCTCGCCGCGAGCTACGTGGGGGCGAAGACCGTGATCCCGATGCACTTCGGGACCTTCCCCGCGCTCACGGGCACGCCCAAGGAGCTCGAGGCGGCGCTCAAGGGGAAGGCGAAGGTGCTCGTGCTCGAGCCCGGGAAGCCGACGGCGTTCTGACGGCGCCACCCCCTTTGCGTGGACCGCGGAGGGTGAGGCCCATTCGGGCCTGCGGCGCCATCCCGCACTCAGAGTGCGTGGGGCGCGCCCCGCGGGGCATCCTGCGGCCGAGGGAGCGAGGGCATACATTTCGCGACGCCAATGCCCGAACGGCTGCGAATCGCGTTCTTCGCCTCGAGCCTCGTGTCGTCGTACTGGAACGGGGCGGCGTCCTACTACCGCGGGCTCGCCCGCGCCCTCCACGACCGCGGGCACGACCTCGCGTTCTACGAGCCCGACGCGTTCGAGCGCCAGGCGCACCGCGACCTGCCGGATCCGCCCTGGGCGCGGTCGGTGGTGTGGGACCCGTCGCGCCCGGAGGATCTCGAGCGCTGCCTCGAGGAGGCGAGCGAGGCCGACCTCGTGGTGAAGGCGAGCGGGGTCGGCGTGCACGACGCCCTGCTCGAGGGGCGGGTGCTGGACCTCCGCCGCCCCGGGAACCGCGTCGCGTTCTGGGACGTGGACGCGCCCGGGACGCTGGAGCGGCTCGTGCGCGATCCGTCCGACCCGTTCCGGGCCCTCGTGCCCCGCTACGACCTCGTCTTCACCCGTGGTGGCGGCGATCCCGTGATCCGCGCCTACCGAGCCCTCGGGGCGCGCGCCTGCGTGGCGATCTACA
>DASWCJ010000214.1:0-8112 GCA_036390155.1 Anaeromyxobacter sp. | reverse complement strand
GTCCATGCGTTCCTCCAGAGTTACCGCGGAATGGCGCCGCGCGCCTCTGGGAGCCGCCGGAGCGCCCCCGAGGTTCGGGCGCGGCGAGCCTCCCTCGACCACGTCAATGCGCGCGGGCCGCTCGTTGCGGTATCTTCCCGGTGTGGCCCGCCCCACTCGCCCCATCTCCGCCGACGCGAATCGCGCGCTGTACGTCGCCGAGGTGCTGAAGGCGGTCGCTCATCCCCTGCGCCTCCGGATCGTCGCGTCACTCTGCGACAAGGAGGAGGTCGTCGGCGCGCTCGCCGAGAAGCTTGGCGCGAGCCAGGCGATCGTCTCGCAGCAGCTCCGCATCCTCCGCAGCCACGGGCTCGTCGCGGCGCGCCGCCGGGGCGGCTTCGCGCGGTACCGGCTCGTGGAGCAGAACCTCCGCGGCCTCGTCCACTGCATGGAGAAGTGCGGCCGTTGACCGCACCGCCCCGGCGGGCGGACGACTTCACTCACCGCTGATCGGGGGAACTCACCCACCCGCTGGGTGAAGTGACGCACCCAGCTCCACCCCGGGCGGCGCGAACCTCGCGCGCCGCGGGACCTCCCGGCGCAACCACTGCGTGACCTCCGCCGCGCGCACGCGGAACCCCGCGTCGCGCCGTACCCGGCGCGGGCGCTCGCCGCGTCGCGCGGCGTCGGCCCGGCGCGTGCATGTCAGGCATCTCGATATAGCGATATTGCTATGACCAGGATCACCGAGAGCGACGACGACCGGGCGGAGCGGCTGAGCGAGATCCTCAAGGCCGTGGCGCACCCGCTGCGACTCCGGATCGTCGCGGTGCTGTGCGGCGTCGGGGAGGCCCACGTGAACGCCCTCGCCGAGCGGCTCGAGACGGCGCAGCCCATCGTCTCGCAGCAGCTCCGGATCCTGAGGGCGCGGGGGCTCGTCGCCGCCACGCGCGAGAACGGCTTCGCCCGGTACCGGCTCGCCGAGCCGGCGCTCCGGGAGCTGGTCGGCTGCATGGAGCGGTGCCACCGCTGAGGCGGGGAGGGAACGGATGGAGATCACCCGACGCAAGTTCATCCAGATCGGCGCGGCCGCCGGCGGGGTCGCCGCCGCGTCCGGCGTCACCACGCGCTGGTGGGGCCTCGACCGCGACCCGGTGCCCGATCCCCGGACCGATGGGGACCGCGTCGTCGCGACGTACTGCGAGCTCTGCTTCTGGGGCTGCGGCGTCCTCGCGCACGTGAAGGACGGGCGCGTCACGAAGCTCACCGGCAACCCCGAACACCCGCTCTCGCGCGGCATGCTCTGCCCGCGGGGCGCCGGGGCGACGGGCCAGCTCTACGACCCCGATCGACTCCGCCGCCCGCTCCTCCGGCGCGCGAAGCGTGGCGAGGACGTGTTCGAGGAGGTCTCGTGGGACGCCGCGCTGAGCGAGACCGCGCGGAAGCTCGAGGAGGTCTCGCGCCGGCACGGGCCGGAGGCGCTCGCCCTCTTCACCCACGGCTCGGGCGGCGTCTGGTTCAAGCACTTCATGAAGGCGTGGGGCTCGCCCAACATCGGCGCGCCCTCCTACGCGCAGTGCCGCGGACCGCGCGAGGCGGCCTTCACCGTCACCTACGGCACGCCGCTCGGCTCGCCCGAGCCGATCGACATCGCGAACGCCCGCGCGATCACGCTCATCGGCTCGCACCTCGGCGAGAACATGCACAACACCCAGGTCCAGGAGCTCGCCGAGGCGATCGGCAAGGGCGCGGGCCTGGTCGTCGTCGATCCGCGGTTCTCGGTCGCCGCCGGCAAGGCGAAGTACTGGCTCCCCATCAAGCCCGGGACCGACATCGCGCTCCTCCTCGCCTGGATGCACGTCCTCGTGCAGGAGAAGCTCTACGACGCCGAGTACGTCGCGAAGTACACCGAGGGGTTCGCGGAGCTCGAGGCGCACGTCGCCGACAAGACGCCGGAGTGGGCGTTCGCGATCACCGGGATCGACCCGGGCCTCATCCGCGCCTCGGCGCGCTTCATCGGCAGCGCCCGGCCCGCCTCGCTCATCCACCCCGGCCGTCACACGGTCTGGTACGGCGACGACACGCAGCGGGAGCGCGCGATGGCGATCCTCGCCGCGCTGCTCGGCAGCTGGGGCCGGCGCGGCGGTTATCTCGCCACCTCGAAGTTCCCGCTCCCCGGGTACCCGCTCCCGGCGGACCTCCCCCACCACGGGAGCCCCTCGGCCGCGGACAAGCCGAAGGCGGGCGGCTACCCGCTCGCGACGGAGGTGCTCGCGAGCGGCCTGTGCGACGCGACCAAGCCGGGCCACGCGCTCTACGACCTGAAGGCCTGGCTCGTCTACGGGTGCAACCTCATGCAGGCGATGCCCGGCCGCAAGGAGCTCGTCGAGAAGATGCAGAACCTCGACTTCCTCGCGGTGGTGGACGTCCTCCCGGCCGAGATCGCGGGCTGGGCGGACGTCGTCTTCCCCGAGGCGACCTACCTCGAGCGAGACGACGACGTCTCCGCGCCGGCGTACAAGCGGCCCTTCGTGGCGGTCCGGCAGGCGGTGGTCGAGCCCGCGCACGACACGAAGCCCGGCTGGTGGATCGCGAAGGAGCTCGCGACGAAGGTCGGCCTCGGCGCGTGGTTCCCCTGGAAGGACGCGCGGGAGTACGTCCAGAAGCGCCTCGCGCTGAAGGGGCTCTCGTACGAGGAGCTCGCGAAGAAGGGCGTGCTGCTCGGCGCGCCGGTCCCGACCTGCGAGGAGGAGGGCGGGGCGGTCGGCGCGTCCACCCCGAGCGGGAAGATCCAGATCTACGCAAAGGACCTGAAGGCCCTGGGCTTCGACCCGCTGCCGGAGTACCGGCCGCAGGACGAGGGGCCGGCAGGCCACTTCCGGCTCCTCTCCGGCCGCGCGCCGCTCCACACCTTCGGGCGGACCGTGAACAACCGGCTCCTCGCAGAGCCGTTCCCCGAGAACGAGGTGTGGCTCAACGTGGACGCCGCGAAGAGCCTCGCGGGCTTCGAGGTGACGCCGCTCGCGAACGGAGAGCGGGTCGTGCTCGTGAACCAGGACGGCGTCCGCTCGACGCCCGTCCGCGTGAAGCTCACCCAGCGCATCCGCGGGGACTGCGTCTACCTCGTCCACGGCTGGGGGCAGACCGCGAAGCGGCAGCGCTACGCCTACGGGCGCGGCGCGTCCGACGCGCAGCTCACGACCCGCTACAAGGTGGACCCGATCATGGGCGGAACCGGGATGAACGTGAACTTCGTGCGCATCGAGCGCGCGGAAGGGGCCGCCTAGATGCTCGCCAGCAAGCGCTACGGGATGGCGGTGGACACCCGGCGGTGCGTCGGCTGCAACGCCTGCGTCATCGCGTGCAAGACGGAGAACGCGCTCCCCGAGGGCGGCTTCCGCGACTGGATCGTGCAGGAGGTCTGGGGCACGTTCCCGAACCTCTCGATGCAGATCCGCTCGGAGCGCTGCAACCAGTGCTCCGACGCGCCCTGCGTCGGCGCCTGCCCCACGGGCGCCTCCCACGTCGGCGAGGGCGGCGTCGTCCTCGTGACCGCCTCCAAGTGCACGGGCTGCAAGGCGTGCGTCGCCTCCTGCCCCTACGGCGCACGCTGGGTTCACCCCGGCGGCTTCGTCGACAAGTGCACCTTCTGCCTGCACCGCGTGCAGCGCGGCGTCACGACCGCCTGCGCGGAGGTCTGCCCGACCCGCTCGCTCACCTTCGGCGACCTCTCCGATCCGGAGAGCCCCGTCGCGCGGCTCCTCGCCTCGCGCCGTCACGAGGTGGTGAAGCCGGAATCGGGCACGAAGCCGAACGTCTTCTTCCTCGTGTAGGAGGGCCGGATGAGAGATCCCGATCGCTACTGGAACCCGTACCTCGCCGGCGTCGCGATGGGGCTCGTCCTCCTCGCCGCCTACCTGTTCGTGGGGAAGGGGCTCGGCGCGTCCGGCCCCGCCCTGCGGTTCGCCGCCGTCGGGCTGGAGGCGGTCGCGCCGTCGCACGTGGGCGCCGTCCCGCCGCTCGCGCACCTCGCGGAGGAGCCGACCCCGCTCGCGAACTACTTCGTCTTCCTCGGACTCGGGACGCTCCTCGGCGGGCTCGTCGCCGCGTACACCGCGGGCCGGATGCGGGCCGGCGTGACGAAGGGCCCGACCGCGTCGCTCGGGCTGCGCCTCGGGCTCGCGGTCGGCGGCGGCGTGCTCCTCGGGGTGGGCGCCCGCCTCGCTCGCGGCTGCGCCTCGGGCCAGGCCCTCACCGGCGGCGCGCTGTTGTCGGCCGGGAGCTGGGCGTTCATGTTCGCGATCTTCGCCGGCGGCTACGCCACCGCGTGGATCGTGAGGAGGGAGTGGCGATGACGTTCTTCCCGTTCCAGCTGCCCGCGGCGAACCCGCAGGTCGCGATGGTCGCGGCGGTGCTCGTCGGGTTCGGCTTCGGCTTCGTGCTCGAGCGCGCCGGATTCGGCAACGCGCGCAAGCTCCTCGGGCAGTTCTACGGCACCGACATGGTGATGCTGAAGGTGATGTTCACCGCCATCGTCACGGCGATCCTCGGCACGGTCGTCCTCGCCGGGGTCGGGCTCCTCGACCTGCGCGCCCTCGCGGACGGGGTCTCGAGCGAGACGTTCCTGTGGCCGATGATCGCGGGCGGCCTCCTCATCGGCGTCGGGATCGTGGCGTCCGGCTATTGCCCCGGGACGTCCCTCGTCGGCATCGCGTCGGGCAAGCTCGACGCCCTGCTCGCCTACGCGGGCGTCGTCCTCGGCCAGCTCCTCTGGGCGGAGCTCGAGTTCCGCGGCCCGATCGCGCGCTTTCACCGGAGCGGCGCGTTCGGCCACGTCTACCTGTACGACCTCCTGCGGGTCCCGGCCCCCGCGCTCGCCGCCGGGGTGGTCCTCATGGCGATCGGCGCGTTCCTGTTCGGCGAGAAGGTCGAGCGGATGGTGACGAAGGCTCCCGCCGGCCCAGGCCCGACGGCGCGCAACCGGGTGTTCGCGGGCGTCGTCGCCTTCGGCGCGGTGGGCCTCGCGACCCTCCTCCTGCCGGTCGCGACCGCGGCCCGGGCCGTGCCGGCCGGGCGGATCGCGCCGGAGGAGCTCGCGCGCCGGGTCCTCTCGGAGCCCTGGAAGGTCCGCGTGCTCGACGTCCGGCCGATGGACGCCTGCACGAAGGAGCGGGTCCCGGGCGCAGAGTGCACCCCGCCCGCCATGCTGAAGGACCTCTCCCTCGCCGACGTCTCGCCCGCCCGCGACCTCGTCGTGGTGGGGGAGGGCGACCTCGCGCAGGCGCCGGCGGAGATCCGCGCCTATCGCGGGCGCGTGCTCGTGCTGGACCGCGGCTACGAGGGCTGGCGCGCCTGGGCGCTCACGCCCCCCGCGCTCCCTGGCGAGGGCGCCGCTCCGTCGGCCCTCGAGACCTACCGGCTGCGCGCCGGGATCCAGTCCGCGCTCACCGGCGTGAAGGCCGCGCCACCGCCTCCGACGCCCGCGGCGGGGGGCGCGCCCGTCCAGCGCAAGGCGGGCGGCGGCGGCTGCAGCGGGTAACGGGAGATCCACATGCACGAGCTCGACGTCGCGCGGTACAGCACCCTCATCGATCCCCAGCTCCACGTGTGGGGCTGGGAAATCCCGGTCTACCTCTTCCTCGGCGGCATGGCCGCCGGGACCCTCTTCCTCTCCGGGCTCCTCAGCATGGGCGAGGGCCCGCGGTCGCGGGCGGTGCGCGCGCTGCCGTTCCTCGCGCCGCTCCTGCTCGCGGTGGGGATGGGGGCGCTCTTCCTCGACCTCTCCCACAAGCTCCACGTCTACCGCTTCTACCTGGCGTTCCGGTGGACGAGCCCGATGTCCTGGGGCGCGTGGATCCTGCTCGTGGTGTTCCCGATCGCGATCCTGTACGGGCTCGCGACGCTCTCGGACGAGGACGTCGCGGCGGTGAGCGCGCGGCTCCCGCCCCTGCTCGCGCGCGTCCTCGCCGACCGCCGGGGCTGGGCGCGCCGCAACGTGAGGCGACTCCGGATGGCCGCGATGATCGCGGCGGTCGGGCTCGGCGGCTACACCGGCGTCCTCCTCTCCGCGCTCGGCGCCCGGGCGCTGTGGGGGTCGGCGCTGCTCGGGCCGCTCTTCCTCGTGTCGGGGATCTCGAGCGGCGCGGCGCTCACCATGCTTCTCCCCGGCGTGCTCCCCGAGGAGCGCGCGCTCCTCGGGCGCGCCGACGTCCACGCGATGTGGCTCGAGCTCGCGCTCCTCCTCTTCGTCCTGGTGGGGCTCGCCACCGGCGATGCGGCGAGCCGCGCCGCCGCGGACCTCGTGCTCGGTGGCCCGTACACCGCGCCGTTCTGGGCGCTGGTCGTGATCGCGGGAGTGGTGGTGCCCGCGGCCATGGAGATCCTGGAGCGGCGACTCCACCTCGCCGTGACGGCGGTCGCGCCCGCGCTCGTGCTCGCGGGCGGGTTCGCGCTGCGCTGGATCCTGGTCGCAGCGGGGCAACGGTAAACGCGGGGGCGGGGCGCGTCCCGCCGGCCGGTCCGTCCGGCGGGGCGCGGTTCCGTCGCGCGTGGTAGAACGCGCGCGTGGCGGACGAGATCCTCATCGTCGCCGGCGAGGCGAGCGCGGACCTGCACGCATCCCGCGCGCTCGAGGAGCTGAAGCGGCTCCGGCCCGACGTGCACGCGTTCGGCGTCGGCGGCCCGCGCCTGCGCGCCGCCGGGCTCGAGGCGCTCGCGCCCGCCGAGGACATCTCGGTGATGGGAATCGCCGAGGTGCTGCCGCGCCTCCCGCGGATCCTCGGGATCCTCTCCGCGCTCGGGCGCGCCGCGGCGGAGCGCAGGCCCCGCGCCGCGCTGCTCGTCGATCTCCCCGACTTCAACCTACGGCTCGCGGCGAAGCTCAAGAAGCTCGGGATCCCGGTCGTCTACTACGTCTCGCCCACGATCTGGGCCTGGCGGGCGGGACGCGCGAAGAAGATCGCGAAGGTCGTGGACCGGATGCTCTGCATCCTCCCGTTCGAGGAGCGCTTCTACGAGGGCACCGGGGTCTCGGCGCGCTTCGTCGGCCATCCGCTCGCGGAGCGCCCGCCACCCGGAACGGTCGATCGCTACCGGGCCGAGCTCGGGCTCCCCGCCTCCCGCACCACCGTGGCGCTCATGCCCGGGAGCCGCCCCTCCGAGGTGCGCCGGATCTTCCCCGCGATGCTGGACGCCGCGGAGCGGATCCGCGCGGCGCATCCCGACGTGCAGTTCGTCGTGCCCGTCGCGCCGACCCTCGACCGCTCGCAGCTCGAGCCGTACCTCGCGGCGCACCGCACGGTGGACGTGAGGCTCGTGGACGGGAAGACCGAGGAGGTCGTGGGCGCGAGCGACGCAGCGCTCGTGAAGAGCGGGACCTCGACGCTCGAGGCCGCGCTCATGCTCCGGCCGATGGTCGTCGTCTACAAGCTCTCCTGGCTCTCGTACCTCGTGGGGCGCCTCCTCGTGAAGATCGCCCACTTCGCCCTGGTGAACATCCTGGCGGGGAGGGGGCTCGTCCCGGAGCTGTTGCAGGGCGACGCGAGCCCCGAGCGCATGGCCGCGGAGGTGGAGCGGCTGCTCGGGGACCGCGCCGCGCGCGAGGCGCAGCTCCAGGGCCTGCGCGAGGTGCGCGACTCGCTGGGCGGGCCGGGGGCGGCGGAGAGGGTGGCCGAGGAGGTCTCGCGCGCGATGGGCGGATGACCGGCCTCTCGATCGTCGAGCGCGCGGCCGGCCTCCTGCTCGTCGCCATCGCCGTCGAGCTCATCGTGGACGGGGGCGCGCGAGGCGCCGTTCCGCCTCTGACCCCCTCAAAGAACCCGTGGCGCGGGGGCTTGGATCCGGTGCATCCTCAGGACGATCCGAACTCCTCCTGGAGACCCACGATCCCATGGCCACCCCCCGCGTCATCCGGACCTTCTCGATGCTCGGCGCCGACGGCGCCGGCAAGACCGCGCTCGTCGAGGCCCTCCTGCGCGTCGCCGACGCGAAGCGCGCCTCGCCCGAGGGCTCGACCTCCCGCCTCGACGCCGAGCCCGAGGAGAAGAAGCGGAACTTCACGCTGACCCTCCACCCGGAGAGCTTCGAGGAGAGCGGCCGCTCGTTCCACGTCCTCGACTGCCCCGGCTTCGCGGC
>DASWCJ010000213.1:0-5494 GCA_036390155.1 Anaeromyxobacter sp. | reverse complement strand
CGCCGCCCCTCCAGCACCGGAAGGATCCAGTCGAGGATCGCCTCCGCGATCTTCTCCTTCGGCCCCTCGATCTCGGCGAGCTCGACCGCCGACACGAGCGCCACCCGGTTCGTGTCGCTCCCGAACCCCGCGCCCGGCCCGCCCACCCGGTTCGCGACGACGAGGTCGCAGCGCTTCGTCTTCAGCTTCTCGCGGGCGCGCGCGATGACCTCCTCCGTCTCCGCCGCGAACCCGACCAGCACCGGGCCGTCCTTCTTGCCGCCGTACTTCGTGCCGAGCCCGGCGAGGATGTCGGGGGTCCGGGACAGGACGAGGGTCTCTTCCCCGGGCCCCTTCTTGATCTTCCGCGGCGACGACGCCTGCGGGCGGTAGTCGGACACCGCCGCCGCGGCGACGAACAGGTCCATCGCCGCCGCCTCCCCGTCCACCGCGCGGGCCATCTCCTCCGCGGTCTGCACGCGGATGAGCTTCACGCCGCTCGGATCGGCCAGCTCGGTCGGCCCGGAGACGAGGGTCACCTGCGCGCCCCGGCGGGCCGCGACGACGGCGACCGCGTACCCCATCTTCCCGGACGACGGGTTGGAGATGAACCGGACCGGATCGATCGGCTCGCGCGTCGGCCCGGCGGTCACGAGCACGCGCCGTCCGGCGAGGTCGAGGTTCCCGAGCAGCCGCGTCGCGGCCACCGCGATCTCCTCCGGTTCCGCGAGCCGCCCCTCGCCGACGTCGCCGTCCGCGAGCTCGCCCGCGCCGGGGCCGACGACGTGCCAGCCGCGCTCGCGGAGCGCGGCGAGGTTCTCCTGCACGATCGGGTTCCGCCACATCCGCGTGTTCATCGCTGGCGCGAGCAGCACCGGGCAGGTCGCGGCGAGCGCGGTGGTGGTGACGGCGTCGTCGGCCATCCCCGCCCGGAGCCGGGCGATGAGGTCGGCGGTCGCGGGCGCGATCACGAGGAGGTCCGCCGCGCGGGCGAGCGCGAGGTGCCCGTAGGTCGCCTCCGACGCCTCGGCGAGCAGGTCCACGAGCACCGGCGCTCCGGAGAGGGCCTGGAAGGTGAGCGGCTGGACGAAGCGGGTCGCCGCCCGCGTCATCGCCACCCGCACGGTCCCGCGCCCCTTCACGACGAGCCGCGCGAGCTCGCAGGCCTTGTACGCGGCGATCCCCCCGCCGACGCCCAGGACCACCGTCCGGTTCTGGAAGTTCATGGCGCGGATATTACCCCGCCCGCGCCGACTCCCCAGCCCCGCTTCGCCGGGCAGAGGAAGTCCGGGGACAAGCCGACTCCCCAGCCCGGCTTCGCGGACAGCCTTCCCGGCGCGCGCCGTCCGGTGCATGCTCTCCCTGCGGTGGAGCCTGCCGAGGAGAGCCTGCCGGCGGCCCCGCCCGCCGGGACGAAGAGCGCCCTCGCGTTCACCGGGCTGCTCCTCGCCCTGCTCCTCCCCGCGTTGCTCGCCCAGCACGAGAGCCCGGTCCTCGGCCTCGCCGCGACCCAGCTCGCCGTGTTCCTGCTGCCCGCGCTCGCCGCCACGGCCGGGTCGAACCTCCGGGTGACGCCGTACCTCCGGCTCGGCAGGGTCCGGCCGGGGCTCATCCTCCTCGGCGCGCTCGCGGGGACCGCGGGGTACGTCACGGGCGGAGCGGTGATGGCGATCGCCCAGCGGCTCCTCCCGCGGGCCTGGGTCGAGACCTTCGACGTCGCGCGGCTCTTCGAGGCGCCCACCTGGGAGCGCTGGTCCCTCGCCGCGCTCGCGGCCCTCGCCGCGCCGGTCTGCGAGGAGCTCACCTTCCGGGGGTACGTCCAGACGACGCTCTCCCTCCGACGGCGCCCCGCCATCGCGATCGCGGTGGGGGCGATCCTCTTCGCGACGATCCACCTCGACCCGGTCCGGCTCCCGGCGCTGCTCGTGCTCGGGACGACCTTCGGCTGGCTCACCTGGCGCGCGGGCTCGATCTGGCCCTCCGTCGCGGCGCACGCGACGAACAACGGAATCGCGGCGGCGCTCCTCCTCACGATCGGCCCGCCGGAGCGCGAGGCCGCCCCCACGCCGGCGCAGCTCGCCGGGACGCTCGCCTTCGGCGCGGTGGCGCTCGCGCTGCTCCTCGCCCGCTTCCGCGCCGCGACCCCGGTCCCCCCGCCCGCGACCGACGCGCTCTCGCTCGTCGATCCCGCCTCGCCCTCGCTCGAGTGGCGCGCGAGCCGCGTCCCGGCGCCGCTCGCGCTCGCCGCGCTCGCCGGCCTCGCCTCGCTCCTCCTGCTCGCGCTTGCCGGGCTCACCCGCGGCCGGTGACGAAGGCCACCACCGCGCGCCCGAGCCCGGGCAGCCCGGCGCGGAAGAGCGCGTCGGCGCCTGCGACGATCTCCACCGCGCCCCGCTCCCCGAGCGGCGCGACGAGCGCGCTGGCCTCGGCCGCGCGGTCCTCCGGCAGCACGACCAGCACGCGCGCGACGGGGAGCGGCCCCACCGGCGGCTCGGCCGGCGAGACGAGCGCGATCCGGTCGACCTCGGGGTGGAGGCGGGCCAGGGCGAGGGCCGTCGCTGCGCCGTCCCCGACCCCCGCGATCGCGATGCGCCGCCCGGCGGTCTCGCCCAGGTGCGCGAGGGCGGCGGCCGCGTCGTCCACGGCGCGGCGCGGATCCGCCTCGCCCTGCGAGGCGCCCACCCCGCGGTGCTGGAAGCGGAGCGAGGGGAGCCCGGCGCGCGCCGCGGCCCAGGCGAGCTCCGCGACCGCGGCCGAGTCCATCCCCGCGCCCCCGCCGGTGGGCGGGCACACGAGGAGCGCGGGGCGGCGCGCGCCCCGGTGGTAGAGCGCCTCGAGCACGAAGCCGCCCGCGTCGACGAGGGCGGGGCGCTCCAGGAACTGGCCTGCGAGGACCACGCCCGGATTGTATCCAACCTGCTCGCGCCCCTCCGCGAGGCTCGACCGCCCGCGGCGTTCGTGCTGGGATCGGCCCGGAACCACCCCGGAGGCTCGCCTTGCACCGCACCCTCGCTGCCGCCGCGCTCCTCGCCCTCCTCTGCGTCCCCGCCCTCGCAGGCGCCCGCGCACCCTCGACGGAGGCCGAGCGAAAGCGCGCGGTCGAGATCACGCGCAAGCTGGAGCGGAACCCGCTCGCGCGGAGCACCGGGCCGGATCGCGTCTGGCTCCTGCAGTTCGTGGTCGAGGCGCCCGACTTCGAGGTGAAGGGCTGCTCCGGCCCGCTCGACGCGCTCGCCAAGGACGACGAGGCGCCGTACGCGAGGGTCCTCTACGTGCAGTCCATCTTCGGGATGGCGTCCTTCCTGTTCGAGCACCCGAAGGAGGCGAAGGACTGGGCCGCCGTCCAGACCGCCGGGATCGAGAGCACGCTCAAGGCGTACGAGGCGATCCTGAAGGCCGACCCGGAGGCGCGCTGGAAGGAGCTCGACCGGCTCGTCGCAGCGCGGGACGCGAAGAAGCTCCGCAAGCTCGTCGAGAAGGAGATGGCGAGCTGTCCGAAGGGCGACGGGGAGGGCGGCCCGACGCCGCGCGACGCGATCTAGATGGAAGCGCCGCTTCGCCGCCGCGGGCTGGCGCCCGTGCTGCTCGGGGCGGCGCTCGCGGCGTCCGTCGTGGGATATCTCCCGTCGATCCGGGGCGCCTTAGTCATGGATGACGTGGAGGCAATCGAGGGGGCGTCTCTCGCGGGCCTGGGTGCCGACGCGCTTTCGTGGACCAGAGATCGACCGCTCACGAACCTCTCGTTCGCGCTCCAGGCCTCACCGTCCGGAACGGACACGCTCCCGCTCCACGTCGTCAACGTCCTCATCCACCTCGCCGCGTCCACGCTCGCGCTCGCGTTCGCGCGCGCGACCTTCCGGCGCGCCCGCCACCCGCGAGCCGAAGGGCTCGCTCTCTTCGTGGCCGCCGCGTTCGCGCTTCACCCCATTCAGGCGGAGGCGGTCGCATATCTCAGCCAACGGGCCGAGGCGCTCGCGGCCGCTTTATCGCTGGCGGCGATGCTGCTCCTGCTGCGAGCCGAGGCGGCCGGAAGCGCGCGGCGCGCGACCGCGTGGGCCGCAGCGGGAACGGCAACTTTCGTGCTTGCCGTCGCGGCGAAACCGAACGCGGTGATCGTGCCGGTCGCGTTCCTGCTGCATGGCGCGACGCTGGAACTGAGTCCCGCCGCGAATTGGCGTCGGCGCCTCGCCGTGGTCGCTCCGTCTATGACGCTCGCCGCCTCGACGGCACTCGCCGTCGTTCTCAGCCTGCGTGGTGACTGGACCGCGGGCCTCGACGCGGGCGAGCTCGGGCCCTGGCGTTACTTCCTGACACAACAGGAGGTCATGCTTCGGTATCTGCGCCTGCTCGCTTGGCCTGCCGGCTTGAGCATCGAGCACGAGGTCCATGCGAGCGGAGGCCTCGGCGATCCGCGATCCCTCGCGGCCCTCGCGGCCGTCGCCGGCTTGATCTCGCTCGCCGTGCTCGCGATCCGCCGCGCGAGTGACGACCTGAGCGACGCCCCCAGGCTCCGAGTCACCGCCTTCGGGATCCTGTTTTACCTAGTCGCCCTCGCGCCCACGTCGTCCATCGTCCCTCTCGCGGATCTGATGATCGAGCACCGGACGTATCTCGCAAACCTGGGCGCGCTGGCCGCCGCGGCGAGCGTCGCAGACTGGGCCCTCGCACGTCACCTCGGGTCAACCTGGGGTGTGCGTGTCGGATGTGGCGCGGCGGCGACCGTGATCGTTGCCCTCGCGATCGCACTCCCGACGCGGACGCGCGTGTTCGACTCCGAGCTCGATCTGTGGACCGCCGCGGAGGTTGTCGCACCGCGGTCTCCTCGCGTTCACTGGAATCTCGCCGCAGCTCTGCGAGCGCGCGGGGATCCGAAGGCGGCGCTCGCCGAGTATCTGCGCGCGCAGGCGCTCTTCCCCTCATCTTCCGCCCGAGAAAGGCGCCTGCGCGCCGTGCTCGACGTGAACACCGGGGCGCTCCTCAGCGAGCTCGGTCGTCACGAGGACGCCCGGCTGTACCTCGAGCGCGCCATCACCGCCGGGGAGACGTCGCCCCCCGTGCACTATGCCCTCGCGCTGACGGCGTGGCGCGGCGGACGCCTGACGCAAGCGAACGCCGAGGCGAACCTGGCGTTGTCGGGAGCGCCTAGCCATCCCGTGTATCTCTCCCTCGCCGGAATGGTGGCAGCCGATCTTGGCGACCTGGACCGCGCGATCGCCCTCCTGCGCAGCGCGGCGGCGCTGGACTTGGCGACCCCGGCTCGCCTGGCCGACCTGGCCCTGGCGGAGGAGCGAGCTGGTCGCGCCGCGGAGGCCTGCATTGCGTGGCGTGCGTACGCGAGTCACGAGCTAGATGCTCGCCTTCGAGATGAAGCACTGAGACCCGAGTTTGACGAGTTTCGGGGCCACCGAGATACTCGTCTGAACGATTTCGGCTACTTGGCGACGCCGAAGCCGAAATATCCTAGGCACACGACCTGATCCAGGAACCTTGATCGCCCGTGCCTAGGCGGGTATCC
>DASWCJ010000212.1:0-17241 GCA_036390155.1 Anaeromyxobacter sp. | reverse complement strand
TTCGGGCTCATCACGACGAACAGCATCACACAGACGTTCAACCGTCAGGTCGTGGCGAGTCACATCTCCAGAGGCACGGCCTTCGTGTTTGCGATCCCTGATC
Organism: Anaeromyxobacter sp.; assembly: GCA_036390155.1. Classification (GTDB taxonomy): domain Bacteria; phylum Myxococcota; class Myxococcia; order Myxococcales; family Anaeromyxobacteraceae; genus Anaeromyxobacter. The sequence continues at coordinate 17,138 of DASWCJ010000212.1, read as the reverse complement.
ATCCGTGGGTGGATTCATCAGATGGCGCTGCGGTGCGGATCGCGATGACGGTTGCTTCTCGCGGCGGTTCGGTTGGAATACTTGCCACGGTCTCTGGGGAATTCCCTGGCGACGAACACGGGACTGGTGTCGAGCTCTCACCGCAGAAGGCCGTGATACACGCCGATCTGACGATCGGTGCCAACGTCACTGACGTGAGCGCTCTCCAGGCGAATCGGGATCTGTCCTTCCAGGGAATCATCCCGCTCGGCGACGGATTCCGCCTCACCCGCGAGGACTTCCCGCGGCTTGGCGTCAATCCTAGCCGGCTCCCGCTCGCGGTCAGGCGCTTCGTCATCGGGAAGGATCTCGTCCAGGTTCCCCAGGAGCGGCATCTGATCGACTTCTTCGGCCTCACCGAGGAGGAAGCCCGAAGCCGATTCCCCGCGCTCTTCCAGCACGTGCTGACGACCGTGAAACCAGAACGCGACCACAATCGACGGGATACGCGTCGAAAGAACTGGTGGCTGTTCGGCGAGAACGCGCCGAAGCTACGGCGGGCCACCAGGTCATTGGCGCGTACCATTTGCACGGTGGAAACGTCCAAGCACAAGCCGTTCGTTTTCCTCCCGGCTGACTGGGACTTCGACCACAAGCTCTATGTTGTCGCTTCGGACGACGCCTTCTTCCTCGGCGTCCTCTCGTCCAGGATTCACGGTACGTGGGCTCTGGCTGCCGGCGGGCGACTTGGAGTCGGTAACGACCCGACGTGGACGAACACAACCTGCTTCCTGCCGTTCCCGTTCCCGGCCACGAACGAGCCAACCAAGACCCGCATCCGGAAGCTCGCCGAATCGCTCGATGCCCATCGGAAGGCGCAGCAAGCAGCGCACCCCGGCCTGACCGTCACCGGCATGTACAACGTGCTGGAGAAGCTCCGGTCCGGGGACTCGCTGACGGCGAAGGAGAAGACGATCCACGAGCAGGGGCTCGTCTCAGTCCTCCGCCAGCTCCACGACGACCTGGACGCGGCCGTCTTCGACGCCTACGGCTGGCCGCACGACCTCACGGACGAGCAGATCCTGGAACGGCTCGTGAAGCTCAACGCGGAGCGGGCCGCCGAGGAGGCGAGGGGGCTCGTGCGCTGGCTCCGCCCCGAGTTCCAGGCGGTTGGCGAGAAGCGGAAGCCCGCGCAGGTCTCGCTCCTCCCCGTCGGAGAAGCGCCGGAGGCTCCGGCAGGCAAGGGGAAGAAGCCCGCCAGGATGCCGTGGCCGAAGGCGTTCCCGGAGCAGATCGCCGCCATCCGAAACCTCCTCGCCCAGGGCGACGGCGTCTCAGTGAAGACCGCCGCGGCGGCGTTCAACCGCGCCGACAAGGAGGATCTCGCGGCGTCCCTCGACGCGCTCGTGGCGCTGGGGCTCGCCGTCGCGTTCGAGGTGGCCGGGGAGCGGCGGTGGAGGCTGGCCGGGCGCGTCGCCGCGTGATCAGCGGTCGAGGTCGAGGTCGAGGTCGAAGTCGAAGTCGAGGTCGAAGTCGAGGTCGAGGTCCACGTCCACGTCCACGTCCACGTTCGCGTTCACGTTCACGACCAGCAGGGACTAATCCTCTGCGGACCTGCGCTTCGCGGGGATGTACTGCACCGCCTCCTCGCGGGTGGGCTCGCGGAAGGCGTCGATCAGCTTCACGTGGCTCTCGACCAGCGTCCGGACGTTCGTCTCGAACTGGAGCCGCTGGCGCTTCAGCTCGTTGATGTCGTCCACGATCCGGAGGAACCGGGTGTGGGCGGCCTGGACGATCTTCTCGGCCTGGAGCTCGGCGTCGGAGATCGTGATCTCCGCCTCCTTGCGGGCGGAGTCGCGGATCTCCTCGGAGGCCTTCTGCGCGGCGACGAGGGTCTCCTGCAGCGCGCGCTCGCGGCCGCGGTACTCCTGGACCTCCTCGACCTTGCGCCGGTGATCGTCGTTCAGGTTCGCGTAGTCCTTGAGGAGCGCCTCGAGGTCGACCGCGATGAGGCCGAGGAACGCCTCCACCTCCTCGGGATCGAGGCCGCGGAAGACCTTGCGGAACTGCTTCTGGGTGATGTCGAGGGGGGTGATGTTCATGGTCTTCGCTCCGGGTGCTCCGAGGCGTTCATCTTACCGGCGCCCGGGAGGCTGTCCATTCCGCGAACCCACACGGGCCCACATCGCACTCGGAGTGGAGGGCCCGTCCGGCCATCTCCAAAAGCGCTCGTGGCGGCGGGCCCTTATGCTATCGTCCGCGCCGCCGTATGCCGTTCTCCGAGCTCATCGCGCAGGACCGCGCCCTCTCCCCGCTGCGGTCCGCGCTGCGGCGCGGCGCCCTGCACCACGCCTACCTGTTCGGCGGCCCGGAGGGCGTCGGGAAGGCGCGGGCAGCGCGTCTCCTCGCCCAGGCGGCGAACTGCGAGGGGCCCGGCGCGCCGGCGCAGGACGACGCCTGCGGCACCTGCGGGCCCTGCCGGAAGATCGAGAAGGGCGTCCACCCCGACGTCGTCGTCCTCGCGGAGGAGCGGGTGATGGCGAAGGCGGGCCGGTGGGAGCCGAAGGGCGGCCGGACCCCCTCCAAGGACATCGTGGTGGATCAGGTCCGCGATCTCGTCGAACACCGGCTCGCGATGAAGCGGTTCGAGGGGCGCCGCCGCTTCGTCGTCATCGACCCGGCCGACGCGATGAACGCGCAGGCGCAGAACGCGCTCCTCAAGACGCTGGAGGAGCCGCCGGACGACACGACCCTCGTGCTCGTCGCGTCGAGCCCCGACTCGCTCCTTCCGACGATCCGGTCGCGCTGCGCGCGGGTCACCTTCGGGCCGCTCCCCGACGCCTTCGTCCAGGAGCGGCTCGCCGCGCTCGCGCCGGAACGGATCGCCGACCGGGTCAAGCAGGCGGAGAAGCGGGCCGCGAAGGCGCACGAGGACTTCGGGGAGGCCGAGCGTGACGAGGTCGAGCGGGACGTCCGGCGCGAGCTCCGGCTCGCCGTCGGCCTCGCGAGCGGATCGCTCGCGCGCGCCACCTCGGCGGACGGCTTCCTCCCGGACGTGCGGGAGGCCCTCGACGAGATCGTGACCATGCCCGCGGACGACGCCGGCGCCTGGCTCGCGTTCGCCGCGCGCCACGCGCCCGACCGGGAGACCGCCGCCCACGTCTGCGAGGCGCTGCTCGTGTGGCTCCGGGACGTGGCCGCGGCGCAGGCCGGGGCCGGCGCGCTCGTCTTCGGCGACCTCGCCGAGGCGACCCGCCGCGTGGCGACCCGGCTCTCCGCGGCGGAGGCGCTCCGGCGCCGGCGCGAGGTCCGCCGCACCGCCGCCGCGCTCCGCCAGAACGGCGCGCCGGTCCTCGCGCTCGAGCGCATGCTCATCGGGTGGTTCCATGGCCGGCCCTAGGGCGCCACGCGCCGCGGGGGCGACCCTCGAGACCTGCCTCGCCGACGCGAAGGCAGGCGCGCCGCAGCCGGTCTACCTCTTCGACGGCGACGCCTTCCTCGCCCTCCGCGCCGCGAGGGAGCTCGCGGCGGCGCTCGTGCCGGAGGCGCAGCGCGCCCTGAACCTCGTCGAGCTCGACGCCGCGGCATCGCCCGCGGAGGTCGCCGCCGAGGTCTCCACCGGCGGCCTCTTCGGCGGCGGCAAGGTCGTGCTCGTGCAGGAGCCGGCGTTCCTCTCCTCGAAGGAGGACGTCGAGGCGTCCTTCGAGACCGCGCGCAAGGCGTGGGGGGACGGACGCCAGCGCGAGGCGGCGCGTCGGCTCCTCGCGCTCGTCGCGAAGGGCGGCTGGGCCGCCCCCGACCTCGATCCCGAGGGCGACGACGAGCGGCTCGCCCGGGACTTCAAGAAGGAGTTCGGGTTCGCGCCCGACGTCGCCTTCCTCCGCGGCGCTGCGCGGTTCGCGATCGACCGCGAGATGAAGGCGGCGAAGGACGACTCCTCGGCCCTCGACGCGGCGCTCGAGCGCGGCTTCGCGCCGGGGCACGTGCTCGTGATCGCGGCCGGGAAGGTGGACGGCCGCCTCCCGCTCGTGAAGAAGCTCGCGGCCGCCGGGCGCAGGGTCACGACCCAGCTCGAGAAGGAGGGGACCTGGAACGCGCAGCGGCTCGTGCTCGGGCCGGTCCTCGCCTCGCTCCTCGCCGGCACCGGCAAGCGGATGGACGCCCCCGGCGAGGCGCGCCTCGCCGAGCTCGTGGGCGAGGACGCCCGCACCCTCGCGTCCGAGGTGGCGAAGCTCGCCGCGTTCGTCGGCGACCGGAAGGTCATCGGCGCGAAGGACGTGGACGAGGTGGTGACACGGATCGCGTCGGATCCCTTCTTCGCGCTGGGCAACGCCGTCGAGGAGCGGAACCTCGAGGCCGCCCTCGGCGTGATGAGCCGCTCCATCGCCGACGGCGCCTCGCCGTTCATGATCGTGGGGTCGCTCGCCGGGACGGTCCGGCGGATGATCGCCGAGCGCGAGCGAGCCCGGAAGGTCGCGGGCGAGAAGCGGATCGGCTCCGCCCGCGAGTGGGAGGCGACGGTGTTCCCCACCATCCCCGAGGACGAGGTCGGGGAGAAGAAGCCCTACGGGTTCTGGATGAAGTACCAGGCGTCGCTGCGCTTCTCGCGGGAGGAGCTGCTCGACGCCCTCGCCGGCCTCGCCGAGGCCGACGTGGCGATGAAGACCGGGCAGGACGGCCGCGTGCGCCTCGAGCGCGTCGTCGTCGGCCTCCTGGCCCCCTCCACAGCCCCGCTCCGCGGGGCGGATGAAGTCCGGGGACAAGCGCGCGGCGCGCCCGAAAGGAGCACCCCTTGAGCCAGCGACTGCTCGTCACGAGCGCGCTCCCCTACGCGAACTCCTCGATCCACCTCGGCCACCTCGTCGAGTACGTGCAGACCGACGTCTACGTCCGCTTTCGCAGGGCGTGCGGCGACGACGTCGCCTACGTCTGCGCCGCCGACTCGCACGGCACGCCCATCGAGGTGAACGCCGCGAAGGCGGGGATCGCCCCGAAGGCGTTCGTAGAGAAGTACCGCGCCGAGCAGCACGAGGACTTCAAGCGCTTCGGCGTCGAGTTCTCGACGTTCTACACGACCGACTCCCCCGAGAACGCGAAGTGGGCGTACCGCGTCTACGACGCGCTCAAGGCGAAGGGGCTCATCTACAAGAAGTCGGTCGAGCAGCTCTACTGCGAGACGGACCAGCGCTTCCTGCCCGACCGCTTCGTGAAGGGGAAGTGCCCGAAGTGCGGGACGCCGGATCAGTACGGCGACGTCTGCGAGAACTGCGGGACGACCTACGATCCGCGCGAGCTGGGCGGGCCGTACTGCGCGATCTGCGGGAGGCCGCCGGTCGTGCGCGCGAGCGACCACGCGTACGTGAACCTGCGCAAGCCCGAGGTGTCCGCCGTCATCCGCGACTGGGTCGAGGCGGAGGGGCACCTCGAGGCGGGCGTGCGACTTCAGGTGAAGGGCTGGCTCGCCGATCTCCAGGACTGGTGCATCACGCGCGACGAGCCGTACTTCGGCTTCCCGGTGAAGGACCCCGACTTCCCGGGCAAGTACCTCTACGTCTGGGTGGACGCGCCGATCGGCTATCTCTCGTCGGCGGAGCACTACTTCGCGGAGGAGGCGCCCGCCGCCGAGCGTCGCGACCCGGCGGCATTCGAGCGTGACTACCTCGCGGAGCGCGCGCCCACGCGGCTCGAGCACTTCATCGGCAAGGACATCCTCCGGTTCCACGCGGTCTTCTGGCCGGCGATGCTCTGGGCGACCGGCCTCAAGCGGCCGGACCGGATGCCGGTGCACGGGCACCTCACCGTGAACGGCACGAAGATGTCGAAGTCCCGCGGGACGTTCATCTTCGCGCGGACCTACCTCGAGACCGGGCTCGATCCGGAGCTGCTCCGTTACTTCTACGCGGCGACCCTCGGGCCGGAGGTGTCCGACCTCGACCTCTCGCTCGAGGAGTTCCGCAACCGGGTGAACGCGGATCTCGCGAACAACATCGCGAACCTCGCGTCCCGCATCTTCAAGTTCATCCCGGAGAGCGGCCTCGGTGCCGGCGTGACCCCGGACGAGGCCATCCGGCGCGCGACGCAGGACATGCTCGCGCAGGCCCGCCGGCTCTACGGCGAGCTCCAGTACCGCGAGGTCGTCCGGCTGGTTACCGCGCTCGGCTCGCTCTGCAACAAGCGGTTGCAGGACGAGAAGCCCTGGGAGGCGCCGGCGTCCGAGCGCTCGCGCACGCTGATCTTCTCGATCGCCAAGGCGCTGCGCGGGATCGCCGTCGTGATCGCGCCGATCATGCCGCGGTTCGCGGAGGGGCTGTTCGCCGCGTTCGGCGGGAGCCTCCCGCGCTGGACCGCCGACCTTGCCCCCTTCGACGACGGGCGGCCCGTGTCGGCGGCGACGAAGCCCCCGCAGATCTCGCGGGTCGAGCCGAAGCAGACGGAGCGGCTGATCGTGGTCACGCCCGACGCGCTGCCGCAGAAGGTGTCGAAGGCGGCGAGCCCCGCGGAGACCGCCACCAAGGCGAGCGTGAAGGCCGCGCCACCGCCGCCCCCGGGTGTCATCACCTATGACGACTTCGCGAAGGTGGAGCTCAAGGTCGCCGTGGTGAAGGCGGCGGAGCGGGTGGAGAAGGCGGACAAGCTCCTCAAGCTCTCGGTGGACGCCGGGGACGCGGAGCCGCGCACCATCGTGGCCGGGATCGCCCAGGCATACCCCGACCCGCAGGCGCTCGTCGGCAAGCGCATCGTGGTGGTCGCGAACCTCGCGCCGCGCCCGCTCCGCGGGATCACCTCGCAGGGGATGCTCCTCGCCGCGGGCGAGCCGCCGAACCTCCAGGTGGTGACGCTGGGTGACGGGATCGCGCCGGGGACGCGCGTCAAGTAGGCCGTCGAGGTCGAGCGAGGTCGGGGTCAGCATGGCGCTCATCGATTCACACGCGCACCTCGACCTCGAGGACTTCGCGAAGGACCTCGACGGCGTCGTCGCCCGCGCCCGCGCCGCGGGGCTGGAGCGCGTCGTCTGCGTGGGGCTCTGGCGCGCCCCGGGCTCGTTCGGGAACGCGCTCGAGCTCGCCGCCCGCGATCCGGGGTTCTTCTCCGCGACCATCGGGATCCATCCGCACGAATGCGCGAAGGTGCCGGAGGAGGACTGGGCGCGGCACGACGCGCTCGCGCGCGACCCGCGCGTCGTCGCGGTCGGCGAGACGGGGCTCGACTTCCACTACGACCACTCGCCTCGCCCGGCGCAGGAGGCCGCGTTCCGGCGCTCGCTCGCCGCCGCCCGGGCGGCGGGGAAGCCGGTCGTCGTCCACGTGCGCGAGGCGGACGCGGTGTGCGCGCGGGTCCTGCGGGAAGAGGGCGTCCCGGAGCGCGGGGGCGTCATCCACTGCTTCACCGGCGACGCGGCGGCGGCGCGTGCCTACCTCGACCTCGGCCTCTTCATCTCGGTCGCGGGCGTCGTCACCTTCAAGACCGCCGAGGCGATCCGCGAGGCGGTCCAGATCGTCCCGCGGGATCGGCTCCTCGTCGAGACGGACTGCCCCTTCCTCGCGCCGATCCCCCACCGCGGGAAGCGGAACGAGCCGGCCTGGGTGGTGGAGACCGCCCGGAAGGTGGCCGAGGTCTGGGGGGTTCCGCTCGACGAGGTCGGGCGGGCCACCACCGAGAACGCCCGGAGGCTGTTCCACTTCCCTGCTCCCTCGGCGGCGCCGCAGGGCGCGCCCCCGGCGTAACCTTCGGGCGAGTCGGGGGTCGAGCGGGGGATGGGATTCGCCGGCCTTCTTGACGCCCGGTCCGCCGCAAGGCATCACGGCACGGTGCGGATCTCTGCGGTCGTCATCACCCGGGACGAGGAGCGGAACCTCGGCCGCTGCCTCGAGTCGCTCCGTGGCATCGCCGACGAGGTGGTGGTGATGGACTCGGGGTCCACCGACCGCACCGAGGCGATCGCCCGGGAGTCGGGCGCGCGGTTCGTCCCGCAGGCGTGGCTCGGGTACGGCCCCCAGAAGAACGCGGCGGCGGCGGCGGCGCGCGAGGAGTGGATCCTCTCGCTCGACGCGGACGAAGCGCTCTCGGACGAGCTCCGCGCGTCGATCCGCGCCCTCAAGGCGGCGGGCCCCGGCGCCGACGCCTACGAGATGAGCCGGCTCAACTTCTACTGCGGCCGATTCCTCCGGCACTCGGGCTGGTATCCGGACCGGAAGATCCGGCTCTGGCGGAAGGGGGCGGCCCGCTGGAGCGAGCCGATCGTCCACGAGGTGGTGGAGCCCGCACCCGGCGCGCGCGTCCGGCGGCTCGGCGGCGACCTCCTGCACTACACCTGCCACACGCGCGAGCAGCACCTGACGACCATCGAGAAGTTCACGACCCTCTCCGCCGAGGAGCTGGCGCGCGAGGGGCGGACCGCCGGGCTCGGGCGCCGGCTCGGGAGCCCGCTGGCCCAGTTCCTCCGCGGCTACGTGTTGAAGCTCGGGTTCCTGGACGGCGCGGAGGGGTTCCAGGCGTGCTGGCTGTCCGCGTATGCGACCTGGCTCAAGTACGAGAAGCTCCGGCGGCTGCGCGAGGGCGCGTTTGCGTCCCGCTAGCGTGCCTGCGTGCGTCGTGCACGCCACGACGCAGCGCGGCTGGCGCGGAGGCGAGCAGCAGCTGATGTGGCTCCACGGGCGGCTCGGGGCGCTCGGGGTGCGCCAGCGGATCGTGTGCCCGCGCGGCTCGGAGATTGCGCGGCGCGCGGCGGCGGCGGGCGCGGAGGTGGTCGAGGTGCCGCGGCGCGGGATCGACCCGCGGTTCGCGGCGGCGATCGCGCGGGAGGCCTCGGCGGGAGACCTCGTCCACGCGCACGACGCGGGGGCGCACGCCGGGGCGGTGATCGCGGCGGCGATCTTCCGCGCGCGCGCGCCGATCGTCCTCTCCCGCCGCGTCGTGTTTCCGGTCGGCCGCGGGCCGCTGACGCGCTGGAAGTACGACCACCCGGCGGTCCGCCGGATCCTCTGCAGCTCCCGGGCGGTCGCGGACGTGGTGCGCGGCGCGATCCGCGATCCGTCGCGCTTGCGGGTGGTGCACGACGCGATCGACCCGGATCGCTTCGCGCCGGGGCGCGGGAGCGGCCGGCTGCGGCAGGAGCTGGGCATCCCGGAAGGCGCGACGCTCGTCGGCACGGTCGCGGCGCTCAGCCCGGAGAAGGACCCGCTCACGTTCGTCGAGGTCGCGGCGCGGCTGCTCGGGGAGGGGCGGGCGCTGCGCTTCGCGTGGGTGGGGGAGGGGCCGCTCCGGGCGCAGGCAGAGGCGCACTGCCGCGCGCTCGGGATCGCGGACCGCGTCGCGTTCCCCGGCTTCCGCGACGACGTCCCGGACCTCCTCCCCGGGCTCGACCTGCTCCTCTTCACCTCGCGCGCGGAGGGGCTCGGTACCTCGATCCTCGACGCGCAGGCGTGCCGCGTGCCGGTGGTCGCCACCGCGGCAGGCGGTATCCCCGAGGCGGTCCTGGACGGGGAGACGGGCCTGCTCGCGCCGCCCGGAGACGTCGCCGCGCTCGCGGCCTGCGCGGGCCGGCTCCTCGACGACGTCGCCCTTCGCGCACGCCTCGTCGCCGCCGCCGAGCGGCGCGTCGGGACCGAGTTTGGTCTCGACGCCCACGTCCGCCGCACCCTCGCCGCCTACGCCGACTCCCTCCTCCTCCCCGACCGACAGTAGTCTTCCCGGGAGGAAGGTCAGCCGCCCCAGCTGCCCCACTCGTCGGCGAGGTCCGGCTCGACGCCGGGGCGGTTGCGCTCCTTCCACTCCACGATGTCCCAGCCTCGCTGGCGGGCGATGTCGCGGAAGGGCGCCTTCGGGTTCACCACGACCGGGGTCCCGACCGTCTCGAACAGCGGCACGTCCGCGATCGAGTCGGAATAGAGGAACGAGCGCGCGAGGTCGAGGTCGAGCTTGTCCGCGAGCGCCTCGACCGCCTCCCGCTTCCCGAGCCGGAACACCACCGGCGGCACGATCTGGTCGGTCGCCTTCCCGTCTACGATCCGCGTCCGCGTCCCGAGCGCCGCGTGTACGCGCAGGTGCCGCCCGACCTCGTCCACGATGTACTGCGACGACCCGGACGCGATCGCGACGAAGTGGCCGGAGAGGAGGTGCTTGCGGATCTGCCGGATCGCCCCGGAGGTGATCCGCTTCCGCAGGTGGCGCTCGAAGCAGCGGTGCGCGTGCGCCTTGAGGTCGTCCGCCTGCAGCCCGAGCTGGCACCGCGAGCCGACCTCGACCATGTCCTGCTCGGAGAGCCGGTGGCGCGCGTACTCGTAGATGATGCGCGGGATGCGCGAGCGCATCTCCGGGCGCATGACCTTCTCGCTGTAGAGATACCAGGTGAAGATCGTGCCGGCGTTGCCGTCGAGGAGCGAGTCGTCGACGTCGAAGATCGCTGCGGTGCGGCCGAAGGGGACCATGCGTCCCCGCCATTCTACTCCGCCGGCTTGGGCTCCGTCGGGGCTGTGGAGGGGGCGGGTGCAGCGGCCTGGGTCTCCGCCGGGAGCGGGGGCGGAGCGGCCTCCACGTGGGCAGCCGGCGCGGCGGCCTCCGGGGCCGCCTCCGGCTTCGCCTCGCCCTTGCCAGCGTCCTCGAGCTTCGCCGCGAGCGCGGCGAACGGGTTGTGGGTGAGCGCCTTGTCCTTCTTCTCCGGCGCGCGGCGCGGGCCGGTGTCGCCCGGCAGCCGCGGCCCGGTGTAGCCGCGCTTCTTGTCGCCGAAGCCGCCGCCGCCGAACCCGCGATGCTCGTGCCCGCCGCCCCGCTCCGGCCGGGGCGGAGGCGGCGGACGGTCCTCCGCGCGCGCGGGCGCGTCGGGCCGCGCCTCGTGCGTCCCCGCGGCCGCGCCGGTCCCCTGCGCCTCGCCCGGCTTCGCCTCGCCGCCGGACGGCCGCGGCTCGGGCCGCCGCTTCTCGCGGGGCCTCTTCGGCCCCTGCGGACGATCCCCGCCGGGCGCTCCGCGCGGCACGTAGATGACCGGTGTGAGCAGCTCGGGGCCGGGCCCCTTCTTCTCGACCTGCGCCGTCGGCAGCGCGCCGCGCCAGATCGACTGCTCGTAGACGTTGTCCGCGCTCGTCCAGCGCTTCCCCCCGCCCTCCCGGCCCATGAGGTTCAGCCAGGAGTTCACGCGGCTGTCGATCTCGTCGATGTAGTGCGTGAGGAGCGCCTCGAGCGTCATCGGCACCTTCGGCGATCCGAACTCGAGCCGCCCGTGGTGCGCGAGCACGAGGTGGACGACGTGGTGCTCGAGGTCACGCGGCACGCCCGCGCGCCGCGCCTTGTCGTGGATCCACTGCGCCGCCATCACGTGGTGGCCGACGAGGCGCCCCTCGTCGGTGTACTCGGCGTTCCGGTCGCCCTGCAGCTCGCGGATCTTCCCGAGGTCGTGGAAGAACGCGCCCGCGACGAGGAGGTCGCGGTCGACCTGCGGGTACTGGTCGGCGAGCCGGTGCGCGAGCTTCAGGCACGAGACGGTGTGCTCGAGGAGCCCGCCCGCGTAGGCGTGATGGACGCTCTTCGCCGCGGCGGCTCGACGCAGCCGCGACGCGATGTCCTCGTCCTCCACGAACGCCATCACGAGCTCGCGGACGTGCTTGTCCGCGATCGTCCCGACGAGGCCGAGCAGCTCGCCCCACACGCCATCCTGGGCCGCAGGCGCCTCCGCCTTCTCGGGCTTCTTCGGCTCGGGCGGCGCGACGTAGACGAACTCGGCGGCCTCGAGGCCCGCGGCGTCCACCTTCGCGAGCGTCTCGATCCGGAGCTGCGGCTTCCCCTGGAACGTCCCGACGATCCCCTCGACCTCGACGTACTCCTTCTCCTCGAAGAGCGCCGCCGTCTCCTCCACCTTTTCGAACGCGCGCGCCTCGAGCTCGCCGGTCTTGTCCTGGAACGTCACCGACAGGTACGCCTTCCCGCTTTTCGCCGTCGGGATCGCCTTGCGGGCGACGAGGAAGACGCTCTTCGGCCGGTCTCCCTCCTTGACGTCCTTGACCCAAGTCTTGTCCATGGCCGCGCACGCTAGCCCAGACCGCAGGTTTGGACAACGATTGGGAAGATCCGTCAGGAGAGGTCCGTCATGAAGCTCGACCCCGTTGCCGACGCCCTGCTGGTCGTGGACCTGCAGCACGACTTCCTGCCCGGCGGCACCCTCGCGGTCCCGGCGGGCGACGAGGTCGTCGCCCCCATCGCGGCCCTCGCGCCGGCCTTCGCGACCGTCGTCGCGACGCAGGACTGGCACCCGCCGGGGCACGTCTCGTTCGCCTCCTCCCATCCCGGCGGGCAGCCGTACGGGATGGTGACGCTCCCCCAGGGGCCGCAGGAGCTCTGGCCCGATCACTGCGTGCAGGGCACCCGCGGCGCGCACCTGCACCCGAGCCTCCCCGACGTCGCGGTGACGCTCGTCCTGCGGAAGGGGACCCGGCGCGAGGTCGATTCCTACAGCGCCTTCCGGGAGAACGTCGGGCCGGACGGTCGGCGGCCCACGACGGGCCTCTCCGCCTGGCTCGCGGCGCGCGGGGTCCGGCGCGTCTTCGTCTGCGGCCTCGCGCGCGACTTCTGCGTCCGCTGGAGCGCGCTCGACGCCGCCGCGGAGGGGCTCGAGGCGGTCGTGCTCGACGACCTCACGCGCCCGGTCTTCCCGGAGCGCCGCGGCGAGACGGACGCGGCGTTCCACGCGGCGGGCGTGCACACGGCGCGCTCTGCGGAACTCGGGTCCGGATAGGTTTGCGCGCGCCGCCCGAGTGACTGCGAGTGCGACCTGCGCGCCGCGCTCCCGCTCCCGGTCGCGCGCGCACACCGTCACTGCCACCGGCGCGGGCGCCGCGCAGGTCACGAGAGGCGTCGCAGGTAAGTCTCGGCGCGCGCGTCCCGGGACCGGCCCATGTGCGCAACGGCTGCGCGGCGGAGCGCCTCGCGTGCAAGTCTCACGCGGATCTGTGCGAAGTTCCGGGGTTTTCCGCTCGGCACGCCTCGTGAATTGGAGGAGGTCCATGAGCAGCATCGACGCGGATGCCCGCGAAGTCCTGCTGCGGCGCCGCCGCAACCTCTCGGACCATGACGACCCGCCACCCGGCGATCCGTCCGCGCGCTGGTGTGACTACGAGGCGGCGCTCGAGCCCGTGAGCGAGGTCGTCCGGCGCGAGCTCGCCCGGATCGACGAGGCGCTCGTCCGCATCCAGCAGGGCAGCTACGGCCGCTGCCTTTCCTGCGGCGGTCCCATGGGGCTCCAGCGACTGCGCGCCGTGCCCGAGGCCCGCTACTGCATGGCCTGCAGCGGCGAGGTCCAGGCCGTCGAGTAGCTGGGCCGTTCGCGAGCCCGTGGCGTCTCGCCGGCCTCCCTGCTAGACAGCAGGCCGATGCGCGGATCGAAGACCGACGCGCGCGAGCCCGTGCTCGCGTATCCGCTCGGCGGCGCGCTCTACCTGAACCTGACGAGCGCGTGCACGCTCGCGTGCACCTTCTGCCCGAAGATCCGCGACGACGACTGGATCGTCGGCGGATACGACCTGCGGCTCGAGAAGAACCCGAGCGCGGACGAGGTGTGGCACCAGGCCGAGCGCGAGGGGCTCGCGGGGCGAGCGGAGGTCGTCTTCACCGGCCTCGGCGAGCCCACGCGGCGGCTCGACGTCCTGCTCGAGCTGTCGCGCCGGCTCGCCGCGGCGGGCGTCGCGCACGTGCGCGTCGACACCGACGGCCTCGCGTCGCTGCGCGAGGGGAGGGACGTCCCGCCCATGCTCGCCGCCGCGGGCGTGCGCGCCGTCTCGGTCTCGCTCAACGCGGCGGACGCCGCCACCTACGCACGCATCTGCCCGAGCCGGTTCGGCGAGGCCGCGTTCGACGCGGTGCGGGAGTTCATCCGCTCCGCGGTCCGCTGCATCCCCGACGTCGCAGCGAGCGCGGTGGCGCTCCCGGGACTTTCCGAGCCCAATTGTCGCGCGGCGGCCGAGGTGCTCGGGGCGCGCTTCCGTTGGCGCCCGTACGACCGGCTCGGCCGCATCGAATCGGCGTCTCCCGACCGGGCGTCTCCCGACCGAGAGTAGTTCGGGCATGACGCGCTGCGCTGCCGGCGCGCACAGAAAATCGCGAGGTTCGGTCAGCTGGGGCTGGATCTCCGGCCCGAAATCATGCATAACCTGCGGGCCCCCGCACCGTTTGCGCGCCCAAGCGAGGCCGTACTCGACATGATCACTCCGAATTCGGGTCCCCGGCTGGGAAAGGAAAGGGTCCTGGTAGTGGACGACGAGCAGAACGCTCGCGTCGCGCTCCGGACCATTCTCGCCGAGGAAGGTTACGACGTCGCCGAGGCGGCGGACGGCGAGGAGGCCCTGACGCTGCTCCCCGGCTTCGCGCCCGCGGCCGTGCTCGCCGACGTCCGCATGCCTCGGATGGACGGCCAAACGCTCCTCCTGAAGGCGCGCGAGCAGGGCTCCGACGCGGTCTTCGTGATGATGACCGCCTTCGCGAGCGTCGAGGCGGCGGTCGAGGCGATGCGGGCCGGCGCCGAGAACTACCTCGTCAAGCCGCTCGACGTGAACGCGGTCCTCGTCGTCATCGAGAAGGCGCTCGAGAAGCTGCGGCTCCAGCGCGACACCGCGAACCTGCGCGAGCGCGTCCGCGAGCGCTACCGCTTCCACAACATCGTCGGCGACGCGCCCGAGCTGCAGGCGGTCTACGAGGTGGTGAAGCGCGCCGCCCCCACGCGGGCCACCGTCCTCATCCTCGGCGAGTCCGGCACCGGCAAGGAGCTCATCGCCCAGGCGCTCCACGAGGAGTCGCCGCGCGCCGACAAGCCGTTCATCAAGGTGAACTGCGCGGCGCTCTCCGAGACCCTCCTCGAGTCGGAGCTGTTCGGCCACGAGAAGGGCGCGTTCACCGGTGCCATCGGCCGCAAGGAGGGGCGCTTCGAGCTCGCCGACGGCGGCACGCTCTTCCTCGACGAGATCGGCGACATCACGCCGGCACTGCAGATCAAGCTCCTGCGCGTCCTCCAGCAGAAGGAGTTCGAGCGCGTGGGCGGGACGCAGACGATCAAGGTGGACGTCCGTCTCGTCGCCGCGACGAACCGCGACCTCACCGCCGAGGTGAAGAACGGGAGGTTCCGCGAGGACCTCTATTACCGCCTGAACGTCGTCGCCGTGACGCTGCCGCCACTCCGCTCGCGCAAGGGCGACATCCCGGCGCTCGTCTCGCACTTCATCGACAAGTACTCGACTGCCTACGGCAAGGAGATCCGCGGGCTCGCCCCGGGCACCCTGAACGCGCTCCTCTCCCACGACTGGCCGGGGAACGTCCGCGAGCTCGAGAACGTGGTCGAGCGCGCGGTGGTGCTCTGCAAGAGCACGGAGCTGACCTCGGACGACCTGCCCCCGACGCTCCGCGGGCCGCGGCCCCGGGAGCGCTCCGCGGGTGCGCTCATCCCCGGCGCGACGCTCTACGAGATCGAGCGCGAGGCGATCCTGCGCACGCTCGAGATGGTGGGCGGCTCCACCTCGCGCGCGGCCGAGATCCTCGGCATCAGCGTCCGCAAGATCCAGTACCGCCTGAAGGAGTACGCGGCGGGCGGGCGCGACGCGCGCGGCCCCGGGCCGGACGAAGAGGAGCCGCTCGACTAGCGACTCGGTGAGGGTCCGGCGCGCGTCAGCCGTGCTTCGGCAAGGTCACGACGAACCGGGCGCCGCCCTCGGGCGACTCCTCCACCCGCAGCCGGCCCCCGTGCTGCGTCACGATCGCGTGGACGATCGAGAGGCCGAGGCCCGACCCGCGCGCCTTGGTCGTGAAGAAGGGCTCGAAGATGCGATCCCGGGACTCCGCGGGGACCCCCGGCCCGTCGTCGTCCACCACGACCTCCACGGTCGGCTCGCCGCGGCCCCCGGCCTCCCCATGGCGCGACGCCACCCGCACGAGCCCGCCGTCGCGCACCGCCTGCAGCGCGTTCAGGCCGAGGTTCACGAGCACCTGCCGGAGCCGCTCCTCGTCGCCCGCGACCGCGGGGAGCGCGCCATCGACCTCCCGCGTGAGCCGGATCCCCCGCCGCTCCGCCTCGCCGCCGAGGAGGTCGAGGACGCGGTTCACCACCGCCGCGACGTCCACCGGGTGCGGGATGAACTCGCGGGGGCGCGCGAACTGGAGGAAGTCCTCGAGGATGTGGTCGAGCCGCCGGATCTCGTCCTTCACGAGCGTGAGCGGCTCGAGCAGCTGCGGCTGCGCGTCCTTCGGGAGCCGCTGGAGCCGCCGCTCGAGCACCGAGAGCTGGAGCGAGGCGGCGTTGAGGGGGTTGCGGATCTCGTGCGACAGGCCGGCGGTCATCGTGCCGACGGCCGCGAGCTTCTCCGCCATCTGCGCGCGCCGGGCGAGGTCGCGCTTCTCGCCGTGGAGCCGCACCTGGCGCATCGCCTGCTCGACGGTGACGAGCAGCTCCTGCGTGGCGCACGGCTTCACGAGGTACGCGCAGGCGCCGGCGCGAACCGCCGCGACGGCCGACTCGAGGGTCGCGAACCCCGTGAGGAGCACCACCTCGCCGTCGGGTTGCAGCTCCTTGAGCTGCGGGGCGAGCGCCGAGCCGTCGCCGTCGGGGAGCCGCAGGTCGACGAGGGCGACGTCGAACCCCTCGCGCGCGAGGGGCAGGGCGCTCGCGCAGGTCCCCGCGCCGCACACGGCGTAGCCGGCGCCCTCGAGGACCTCGGAGAGGTTCTCGACGAGGGGCGCGTTGTCGTCCACGACCAGGACGCGCGGCTTCTTCGGGACGTCCCTCATCCGCGGGGTTCGCTCCCAGCCACCTGCGCCTGGTGCAGCCGCTCGACCGCGTCGAGCAGCGCGCGCGAGTCGAATGGCTTCGTGAAGATCGCGTCGTGCGGGAGCGGCGGCGCATCGTGGTAGCCGGTCACCACGATCATCGGCAGGCCCGCGAACTTCGCGCCGAGCCGGCGCATCGCCTCGCCCACCGGGCCGCCGGGCATGCGCAGGTCGACGAGCGCGCAGAACGGCCGCACCGGCCCGAGCCGCTCCGTCTCCAGGACCGACGACGCCGTGACCGCCGCGAACCCGCGCGTCCGGAGCGCCTCGCAGAGGTTGTCGGACATCCTGGCGTCGTCCTCGACCACCGCGACGAGGCCGTCGCGCCGCGCCGAAGCGAGCAGGGCGAGGAGCCGGGGCACCTC
>DASWCJ010000211.1:0-9531 GCA_036390155.1 Anaeromyxobacter sp. | reverse complement strand
TGGTGCTCCAAGGGCCACATCCTGCTCTGTCTCGAAGGCGAGCTGCACACCGAGTTGCAGGACGGACGCGTCGTCGTCCTGGAAGCAGGAATGAGCTACCAGGTCGGTGACGGCACCGAACCGCACCGCTCGTTCACAACGACCGGCGCGAAGCTCTTCGTCGTGGACTAATTTCGTTCCCAGCGAAGGCAGTCTCGAAGGGCAGAGGACTCGCTGTCCTCTGCCCTCCTGGCTGCCGCCGTTGTCGAGCTCTCTGCCCGCGCGACGCGGGCGCGTCGCGTCCACGTCGTGCGCCAGCGCCCGCTATGTCGCCTCGATCACCGACAGGATGTTGCCGGCTGGATCCCTGAACCACGCGATCGTCGGCCCCTGGCCGCGCATGACGCCTTTCGCGTCGGTCTTGAGGCCCGGCTCGTCGTAGTGCTCGAATCGCACTCCGCCCTTCGACAGCTCGTCCACGGCCGAGTCCACGTCGGTCACCGGGATGTTGAGGATCGTGAACGACGCGGGGGTGTGGTTGGGCTTGGGGTACACGAGCACGTCGGTCCCCTTCCCTACCTGCAGGTGCAGCATGCCGTGGTCCTCGGATACCTCCATCCCGAGGGTCCGCCCGTAGAAGTCCCTGGCCTTCCCGATGTCGTCGACCGAGAAGCCGCTGAACGCCTTGGTGGCTTTGAACATGGACGCCTCCTTCCAACCTCAATCCTGGGCACTGGGCGCGGTCGCCGGTACCTCGCGTGCCGTAGCGCGAGGGGCGTGCGGGGCGCGCGACCCACACCCGCCGACACACTCGCCCAGGTGGCCGCCAGGTAACGGCCGGCGTGCCGAGCTTGCGTGGTAGGCTCGGCTCGCTCCCCGCATGGCTTCCTCGATCGTCGAGAAGTACGAGCAGATCCTCGCCGCCGATCCGCGGTCGCGGATCTTCGTCGAGCTCGCGAAGGCGCTCGTCGAGCGCGGCGAGCACGCGCGCGCGATCGAGGTCTGCCGCCGCGGGCTCGAGTTCCACCCCTCCTCCATCCTCGGCCGCGTCATCTGGGGCAAGGCGCTCCTCGAGTCCGGGGACGCCAAGGAGGCGATGGACCAGTTCGAGATCGCGATCGGTCTCGAGCCGGCGAGCCCATACGCCTTCAACCAGGTCGGGGAGGCGCTCCTCGCGAAGGGACTCCACCGCGAGGCGCTGCCGGTGCTCGCGCGGGCCGCGGAGCTGCAGCCGGCGGACGCGCGGATCCGGGGCTGGCTCGAGGAGGCGAAGAAGCACGCGAAGGACCATCCGATCGCCGCGGCAGCCACACCGCCCGAGCCCGAGCCCGAGCCCGAGCTCGACGAGCACACCGAGCCGTACCGTCCCATCTCGCCATCGGCGCCCCAGCTCACGAGCGCGGACACGACCATCCGATTGCCGCTGCGCGAGGAGACCGCGACGCCGACCGCGGCCGGGGCGCCGCCCAGGCTCCACCGCTTCACCCCGCCCGCGGTGACCGCCCCGCCGGCGCTCCCGCCACCCGTGCCGTCCACCCCGAGCACGCCGCGCTCCGTCCTCCACATGATCCCGAGCGAGGTCGCGCGCGACGTGATGCCGTCGCTCGCGTCGCGCCTCAACATCCCTGCGGCGAAGACCCCCGTCGCGCCCGCCCCGGCCCGCACCGATGCCGCCGAGGCGCAGCGCGCCGCCGAGCGGTACGAGCAGGAGCTGCGCGAGCGGCTCATGTCGCAGCCGGAGCCGCCGCCCTCCTTCTTCCACCGCCACCGCCGGCTCGTCCTCGGCGGGATCGTCGCCGCCGCGCTCGCCGCAGCGGCGGGCGTCTATCTCGCGGTCTCCGCGCGGAACGCCGCCATCCTCGCCGCGGGCGCGGCGGCGCGCGGCAGGGCAGGCCTCGCGCGCGACACGTTCGCCTCCCTCCGCGAGGCGCAGCGGCTCCTCGCGGAGGCGCGGAAGCACTCGAGCGATCCGGAGGTGGGGGCGCTCCTCTCGGAGGTCTCCGCGCTCCTCGCGGTCGAGCACGGCGACGACGCGTCCCGCTCGACCGCCCGCGCCCTCGCCGACGCGGGCGGGGCCGGAGACGGCGCGCTCGCCGTCGCGTGGCTCCTCGCCGACGGGAAGGCGGCCCGCACCGCGGCCGAGGCGCCGATCCTCTCGGCCCGGCCGTCGCAGGGCGCGCTGCTCCAGGCCCTCGCCGGACGGATCCTCGCCGGCCGCGGCGAGCTCGAGGGGGCGCGCGGCCGGCTCGAGATCGCCGCCCGCTCGAACCCTCCGCTGCTGCGCGCGCTCTCGGACCTGGGAGACCTCGCCCTCGCGGCGGGCGACCCGGAGGGCGCCCTCGCCTACTTCGGCGCGGCGCTCGGCGCACAGAAGACCCACCCGCGCTCGGTCCTCGGCGCGGCCGAGGCGCGGCTCGCGCTCGGGCGCGACCTCGAGACGTCGCGCAACGACTTCGACGCGGTGGACGCCGACGCCGGGAGCGCGCCGCCACGCGACGTGCGGCCGCGGTTCGAGATCGCCCGCGCCCGGGTCGTCGCGGCGCTCGGAGATCCTGCCGGTGCCGGGACGCGCCTCGCCCGGCTCGGCGAGAAGGACGGCGACCCGGGCCGCGTCGCCGCCGCGCTCGCGGAGGTGCTGCTCCAGGCCCGCTCGTGGGCGCAGGCCGAGACGGCCGCGGCCCGGGCGCTCTCGCGCGCACCGAGCCCGGAGGTGCGCGTGCTCCTCGCCCGCGCGCGGATCGGCCGCGGGCGCTACGTCGAGGCGCTGGCGGCGACGGAGGGGGCGGACGGGCGCGCCGTCCGGATCCAGCGCGCGATCGCGTACTACCACCTCGGGCGGTTCCGCGACGCGCGCGCGGAGCTGGAGAAGACCGGGCGCGACGGCAAGATCCCCGCCGAGCCCTTCGTCTGGTACTGCCTCGTGGACGTCGGGAGCGGGAAGGCCGACCGCGCGCTCCCCCCGCTCGAGAAGCTCGCCGAGCTGAAGTCACCGCCGCCGCTCGCGCACTGGGCGCTCGGGCGCGCGCTCGAGGCGAAGCGCCGCCCGGCGGACGCGGAGCGCGCCTACCGGACCGCGTCGGAGCGCGAACCGCTCGCTCCGGAGGGGCCGGCCGCGCTCGGGCGGCTCCTCCTCGCCTCGGGGCGCGCCAAGGACGCGATCGCGCCGCTCGAGCGCGCCGTGAAGCTCGATCCGTCCGAGCTCCGCAGCCGCCGCTCGCTCGGCGAGGCGCGGCTCGCAGCGGGCCAGCCCGCCGCCGCCCGCGCGGACCTCGACTTCGTCCTCCTCGCGACGCCGAGGGACGCGGACGCGCTCCGGGTGCTCTCGGCGGCGTGGCTCTCGGAGGGCCAGCCGAAGGAGGCGCGCCTCGCCGCGGACCGCGCCGTCGCCGCCGCGCCGAGGAACCCCGAGGTCCTCGTCGCCGCAGCGCGCGCCGCGTACGCGGGCGGTGACCCGGCGGCGGCGAAGAAGCTCGCCGCGCGCGCGATCAGGTCCGCGCCCAAGGGGCCGATGCGCGACGAGGCGAGGCGGATGGCCGCGGGCCAGCCGCCGTCCTTGCCGAGGAAGTAGCGCCGCGGCGAAGTCTCGCGGCGCTCCGGAACCCGTCCGTCACCCAGCGTTGACGTCGTCCGCGTGGACCTGCGCGAGCGCGCGCCGTGGCACGGCGCCCGCTCGCCCACCCGCGCCCTCTCCAGCCGCCCCCGCGGCCCGCCGCGGAAGGAGCGCCCGTGCTGCTTTCCGGGCGGGGGCGGCGTCCGTACTTTCCTTCTGCCCCGCGAATCAGGTGGACCATGCTCCACGTTCGCTTCGAACAGCTCGGCGATGCGTTGGTCGTGACTCCGCTGGCGCGGAGGCTCGACGCCGCAGCGGCCGCCGCGTTCGTCGCCGCGGTCCGCGAGCAGGTCCGGCACCGACCGCGCGTCGTCGTCTCGCTCGCGCACGTCGTGGCGGTCGACGCCTCGGGGCTCGCGGCGCTGGTCGCGGTCCACCAGCTCATGCCGCCCGGAAGCGAGCTCCGCCTCGCGCACGCCCCCGCGGCCGCCCGTGCGCTCCTCGAGGCCACCTCCCTCGACCACCTGTTCCCCGCGTTCGACGACGCGGCCGCGGCGCTGGACGCCTGAGCCGATGGGGCCCGAGGCGAGCCAGCCCGAGGACGTGCCCTACTTCGCCGCCTTCGAGTCGCGGCCGGTGCCGTCCGCTCCGCCGGCGCTCGGGCCCGCGCGGTCGTTCGCCTTCCAGTCGCTCGCCGTGTGCGCCCTCACCCTCGGGGCCTGGTACCTCGCCTGGCGCTGGACCGCCTCCCTGAACCCGCAGGCGCTCGCCTTCTCCGTGGTCGTGGCGGCCGCCGAGACGCTGGCCTTCGTCGGGGCCGTCCTCTTCTTCCTCTCGATCTGGCGGATCGAGGATCCGCCCGCGCGCCCGGCGCCGCGCAGCGCGAACGAGGTGCTCGAGGAGCCGCTCGCGGAGGACCGGCCGCTGCGGGTGGACGTGCTCCTCACCACGCTCAGCGAACCCGTCGACCTCGTGCGCCGCTCGGTCCGCGACGCGAAGGCCCTGCGCTACCCGCACCCGTACTCGCTCCGGATCGTGGTGCTCGACGACGGGCGCCGCGCCGCCATGCGCGAGATGGCGGGCGCGGAGGAGGTGGACTACCTCGCGCGCTCCACCAACGTGGGGTTCAAGGCCGGGAACCTGAAGCACGCGCTCGACCACACCGACGGCGACTTCTTCGTGGTCTGCGACGCCGACACGCGGCTTCTCCCCGACTTCCTCCTCGAGACGCTCGGCCACTTTCGCGACCCGAGGGTCGCCTGGGTGCAGACGCCGCAGTGGTTCTTCGACGTGGCCTCCGGCACGCCGCTCCCCGAGTGGCTCGCCCGGCGCACCGGGCTCGCCGGCGCCGGGCGCGCGCTGGGGCGTGGGATCGAGCGGCTCGTCGGGCCGGTCTCGGTCGGCGCCGACCCCCTCGGCACCGACGCGCGTGCCTTCTACGATCTCGTGCAGCGCGCGCGGAACTGGTGCAACGCGTCCTTCTGCTGCGGCGCCGGGAGCGTCCACCGGCGGGAGGCGGTGCTCGAAACCGCGCTCCGCCGCCTCGGGGACGACTCGCGGCGCCGCGGCCTCGCCCACGCCGCGACCGTCCGCGACCCGGCGCTCGCGCGCGGCCTCGCCTCGGCCATCGCCCTCGAGACCGCCCGGCGCACCGAGCTCACCCCGTTCGAGTTTCACGTCTCGGAGGACATCTTCACGTCGCTCCGGCTCCACGCGGACGAGCGGCGCCACTGGCGCTCCGTCTACCACCCGCAAGTGCTCACCCGGATGCTGTCGCCGCAGGACGTCCTCGCCTGGTCGGTGCAGCGGTTCAAGTACGCCGCCGGGACGCTGGACCTCGCGCGGCAGGCGAACCCGCTGCGGATGCCGGGCCTCTCCGGGTGGCAGCGGCTCATGTATGCGGCGACGATCTACGCGTACCTCGCGCCGCTCTGGACCGTCCCGCTCGTCGTCGCGCCGCTCGCGTGGTTCTTCACCGGCGTCGCGCCGGTCCGCGACCTCGGCTGGCCCTTCTGGGCCCACGTCGGCCCGTTCCTCGTCGCGGCGCGGCTCGCGCTCGTGGTCGGGAGCTGGGGCATCCCGACGGTCCGGAGCGAGCAGTACCACCTCGCGTCCTTCTGGCTGCACCTGCGCGCGCTCGCTCACGTCCTCGCCCGGCGCCCGCTCCGGTTCCCGGTGACGCCGAAGGTCGGCGCGCGCCGGACCACGCTGCGCCTCGTCGCGCCGCAGGTCGCGCTCCTCGGCACGATGGCGGCGGGGATCGTCGTCGGTGCCATCCGCGTCGCCGTCCTGCCGGCGTGCGCCCCGGCGTTCCTCTCGAACCTCTTCTGGACGCTGCACAACGCGTCCTGCCTCGCGCCCATCGTGCGGGCGGGGAGTGGGCCGCCCCGCGGCGGAGCGACCCCGTGACGTTCCTGCGCGGCCTGCTCGCGGCGCGGGGGCACCTCGCGTTCCTGGTCGGGCTCGGGCTCGCGTTCCTCACGATCCAGGCGGTGGATCGCTGGACGCGGCCGCGGCTCGCCCGCGGCGCCCCCGCAACCGCCGACCCGCGCGCGCTCCCGCTCCGCGCCGTCGTGCCCGCGCTCGACGCGCGCGAGCTCGCGATGGCGCACGCAGCCTGGAGCTACCTCGAGCACAACACCGAGCCCGCGACCGGCCTCGCGAGCTCGGTGAAGGGGTACCCGGCCACCACGATGTGGGACCTCGGGTCGCAGCTCATGGCGGTCCTCGCCGCGGAGGACCTCGGGCTCGTCTCCGCGCGCGGCGCGTCGGCGCGGCTCGGCCGCGCGCTCGCGAGCCTCGTTCGCCTCCCGCTCGACGCGGGCGGGCTGCCGTCCAAGGTCTACGACACCCGGACGCTCGAGATGGTGACCTACGACGGGTCCCTCGCGCCGGCCGGGCTCGGCTGGTCTGCCCTGGACGTGGCGCGGGTCCTCGCTCCGCTCTGGCTCGTGGCCTTCCGGCACCCCGAGCACACGCGCGCGGTGCGGATCGTCGTGTCGGGCTGGCGCCTCTCCGCACTCACGGACGGCGCCACGCTCCGTGGCTCTTCGCGGCGCGCCGACGGGAGCACCGAGCACCACCAGGAGGGTCGGCTCGGATACGAACAGCTCGCGGCGAAGGACCTCCTCGGGTGGGGCCTCCCCGTCGGAGCGCTCCTTGACTACGGGTCGCACACCACCTTCGCCGACGTCTACGGTCAGCCCGTTCCCCAGGACGATCGCCACCCGCGCGACCACGGCGGAGCGCGCGCCCCCGTGCTGTCCGAGCCCTGGATCCTCGACGCGATCGAGAACGGCCTCGACGCCGTGACGCTGCCGGCGGCGCGGGCGATCCTGCTCGCGCAGGAGCACCGCTTCGCCGTCACCGGGCGCCTCACCGCGGTGTCCGAGGACCACCTCGACCGCCCGCCCTGGTTCGCCTACTCGTCCATCCTGGACGGCGACGACGCGTGGTCCGCGCGCGCGCCCGACGGGAAGCCCGCTCCCGGCGCGTTCGGGCTTTCCGCGAAGGCGGCGGTCGGGTGGGGGGTCCTCTTCGAGGGCGCCTATCCCGAGCGGCTGCTCGAGGCCGCCGCGGCGCTGGTCGTCCCCGGCGAGGGGCTGTACGCGGGGCGCTACGACGACGGAACGCCGAACCGCGTGCTCTCGCTCAACACGAACGCGGTGGTGCTTGAGGCGCTCGCGTACCGGATCCGCGGCCCTGCGCGCGCCGCCGTGCGCGCCCCATTGCCGACCTCCGCGACGTCGGCCGCGCTGCGGCAGGAGCCCCGGTGACGCCGCTGCTCCTCGCCGCCGCCCTCGCCGCGGTGGCGCCCGTGCCGCCGGCGGACCTCGACGCGGCGCGCACCGCGTGGCGCTACTTCGAGCGGAACACCGATCCCGCGTCGGGGCTCGTGCGCTCGGTGGAGGGCTATCCGAGCGCGACCGCGTGGGACGTCGGATCGTCCCTCCTCGCGGCGCTCGCCGCCGGGGAGCTCGGCCTCGTGTCGGACGCGGACCTCGACGCGCGGGTGGGCGCGCTCCTCCAGACGCTCGCCTCCCAGCCGCTCTACGCGGGCGCGCTGCCGAACAAGGCCTACGACACCGCCAGCGGACGGATGACCGACTACCGCAACCAGCCTGCTCCCGCGGGGATCGGGTACTCCGCGATCGACGTCGGGCGGCTCGTCTCCGCCCTGGTGCTCCTCGGCGAGCTCCACCCCCGGCACCGTCCCGCGATCGAGCGCGTGCTCGCGCGGTGGGACGCGTGCCGGGTGGTGCGCGGCGGGGAGCTCCACGGTGCGCACGTCGGCGCGGACGGGAAGCCCCATGTGACGCAGGAGGGCCGGCTCGGGTACGAGCAGTACGCCGCGAAGGCGTTCGCGCTGCTCGGGCAGGACGTCTCGGCGGCGCGTCGCTACGACCGGTTCGCGACCGAGGTCTCGATCCTCGGCGTGCGCGTCCCTCGCGACCGCCGCGATGCACGCAGGTACGGCGCGGTGGACGCGGTCGTGACGGAGCCATGGGTCCTCGACGCGTTCGAGTTCGGCCTCGAGCCCGGCGCGGCGCCGCTTGCGCGGATGATCTTCGACGTGCAGAAGCGGCGGTGGGAGCGCACCGGGACGGTGACCGCCCTTTCCGAGGGCCACCTCGACCGCCCGCCCTGGTTCGTCTACGACGCGATCTGGGCCGACGGGCGTCCGTGGAGGACCGTGTCGCCCGAGGGCGCGCCGGTCACCGGGCTGCGGGCGCTCTCGACCAAGGCGGCGCTCGCGCTCGCGGCGCTCTACCCCGACGATCCCTACGCGGCCGTGCTGCGGAGCGAGGTGGCGCGCGCCCGGAATCCGGAGCGCGGGTGGTTCGCCGGCGTTTACGAGGACGGGCGGCTCAACCGGTCGCTCAACGCGAACACGAACGGCGTGATCCTGGAGGCCGCCCTCTACGCGGCGGTGGGCCCGCTCCACGCCGACGCGGCCACCCGCCCCGGCGTCGGGGCGTGGCGCGCGCGGCTCGATGCGCTCGGACGGGAGGGGCGGACCTGCGTCGAGGCGGCAGGGCTCGCGACGGCGCGCGGCGACGCGGGAGCGGGAAGCGGCCTTCCCGCCCCGGGCGCGGCGGGGGTGGAGCGTGCGCCGCCGCGGCCCGCGGGCCGGACCCACGCGGCGGGGAGCTTCTACGTGGACTACCGCGGCGCAGACCGGGGCGGCGCCGGCGGGCTCGTCACCGTGTTCCCCCACGGCTTCTGGTTCCTCCGGGGAGGCGGGGAGTCCACGCCGTACTCGCCGTACGGCCGCTCCCGCTTCCTCTGGGGGCTCGGTTACGACGACTGGCACGACGGGACCTTCTCCGCGACGGTCCACAACTGGGGACCGTTGCGGCCCGAGGACGGCGTCGGCGCCGGCGTGGACAAGGCGGAGCTGAACGTCGGGTACAAGGTCCCGCGCGCCTGCGCAGGCTCGCTCTGCCTCTCGGCGTATCCGTCGGTCACGGTGCCATTCGAGGGCGGGCCGTGGGTGAGCGGGCGGCTCACGCTCACCGTCGCCGGGAAGTGGTTCGCGATGGGCGGGCTCGGCCGGACGGTGCCGGGCGTGCTCGTCCCGGAGGCCGGTCCCGCGCCCCCCTGGCACCTGTTCTGGGGGATCGGCCGGAACGACTGGAGCCCGGGGTCTATCTTCATCAGCTACTACGACTGGGGACCGGACGCGCGCCAGCGGACCGGGAACGGGATCCTCGCGGTCGGAGTGAACTGGCAGTTCTAGCCGGGGGAGGCGTGATGGCGGCCGGGCGGCGAGGGGCATGGGGGCGGATCGCGGCGCTCGCGCTCGCGGTGGCGCTCGCGTGCGGCCTCGCGCCGCCGGAGAACGCCGCGCCCTCGTCGCCGAGCACGAACCCGCCCGCCGCCACACTGCCGCCCGCCGGCTACGCGCTCGCGTGGTCGGACGACTTCGACGGCAACGCGCTCGACGGGTCGCGGTGGACCGCGGAGACGGGCCCGCGCCGCGGCTATCTCATGACGCCCGA
>DASWCJ010000210.1:0-7479 GCA_036390155.1 Anaeromyxobacter sp. | reverse complement strand
CCGCACCTACGACGGCCCGGAGCTCCTGAAGAAGGCGCCGATCCTCGCGCTCTCGCCGCACGAGCCTGGCGTCCGCGAGGCCCTCCTGAACGCCCAGTTCATGGGGGTGTTGCCGGAGGTGGTGCGGCTCGTCGGCGTGGTTCCGGGCGCCACCGAGAGCGGCATCGCGCTCTCCCCCGCGGTGCGTGCGGGGATCGGGGCGGCGGTGGACGCGGTCGCGGGCGAGCTCGCGGCGCTCGGCGTCGCGCTCCGGAAGCGGGAGCCGCCGCGCGAGCCCGACCTCTGGTGGGAGCGGCAGCCCCTCGGCTGAGCCATGGGCTGCGCAGAAAAAAAAGAGAAGCCTCGGCGGCGACACCGAGGCTTCTCCGAAAGGAACGGCTCGACTTCAAAGAGGGTAACACCTTGAGAGCCGTCGTCCATCCCGTGACTTCGGGATACCCGGAAATATCGAGCAGGAACCTCTCCCCTGAGGGGAGAGGGAATGTGGTCGGAAATCGCCTGGCAACTCCGGCGGTTGCAGCTTGGAGCGGTCTTCCATGACGAACGTCGCTGCCGAACGGGATGGGCCCCTGCCCGGCGAGGGGAGACGGATCGCCGTCGCCGGGACGGTCCAGGGCGTCGGCTTCCGCCCCTTCGTCTACCGGCTCGCGCGTGAGCTCGGGCTCACCGGGCGGGTCCGGAACGACGCCGCCGGGGTCACCATCGAGGCGTTCGGCCCGGCCGCCGCCCTCGAGGCCTTCGTCGCGCGGCTCCGCACAGACCACCCTCCCGCCGCGCACGTCGCCTCGCTCGTCGAGAGCCCCCTCCCGCCGGAGCGCCTCGCGAGCTTCGAGATCGTCGCGAGCGCCGCCGCCGCCGAGCGGCGCACCTCCATCCCGCCCGACCTCGCCACCTGCGACGCCTGCCTCGCGGAGCTGCGCGATCCGCGCGACCGCCGCCACCGCTACCCGTTCACGAACTGCACCGGCTGCGGGCCGCGCTTCACCATCGCGCTCGGCGCGCCGTACGACCGGCCCGCCACGACCATGGCGGGCTTCCGCCTGTGCCCCGCCTGCGCGGCCGAGTACGGCGACCCCGCGGATCGGCGCTTCCACGCGCAGCCGAACGCGTGCCCCGCCTGCGGCCCGCGGGTCCGGCTCGTCAAAGGGCGAGCGCAGGAGCAGCCGGATGAGGCTGCCCCGGAGCGAGCGGGGGGATCGGGGGGGCGCGAGCTCCGCGAAGGCGGAGCGAGTGTCCCCCCGATTGAGATGGCGGGAGCCGCGCTCGCCCGCGGCGCGGTCGTCGCGGTGAAGGGGCTCGGTGGCTACCACCTCGCCTGCGACGCGACCTCGCCCGCGGCGGTCGCGACGCTCCGCGAGCGCAAGCGGCGCGAGGAGAAGCCGCTCGCGGTGATGGTCCGGGACCTCGCCGCGGCGCGCGCGCTCGCCGACCTCGGCCCGGCCGAGGAGGCCCTCCTCGCGTCGATCGAGCGACCCATCGTCCTCTGCCGGCGCGCCGCAGGCGGGCCGCTCGCTCCCGGGATCGCGCCGGACAGCCCGCTCGTCGGGCTCCTCCTCGCGTACGCGCCGCTCCACCACCTCCTCCTCGAGGCCGCGGGCCGGCCGCTCGTGATGACGAGCGGCAACCTCTCCGACGAGCCGATCGCCTTCGAGGACGAGGACGCCGTCGCGCGGCTCGGGGGGATCGCCGACCTCTTCCTCGTCCACGACCGCCCCATCGCCTCGCGCTGCGACGACTCGGTGGCGCGGGTCGTGGCGGGGCGACCGGTCCTGCTCCGGCGGGCGCGCGGGTTCGTCCCGCGCCCGGTGCGGCTCCGCCGCCGCGTCCGGCGGCCGATCCTCGGCGCCGGCGCGCAGCTCAAGAACGCCTGCTGCCTCGCGCGCGGGGACGAGGCGGTCCTCGGCCCCCACGTCGGCGACCTCGACGGGCTCGAGACCTTCGGCGCGTTCGAGGCCGCGGTCGCGCGGCTCGAGGCGTTCCTCGCGATCCGCCCGGAGGCGATCGCCTGCGACCTCCACCCGCTCTACCTCTCCACGCGCTGGGCGCGGGACCGCGCGGCGGCGCTCGGGATCCCGCTCGTCGAGGTGCAGCACCACCACGCCCACGCCGCCGCGGCCGCGGCCGAGCACGGCCTCGACGGCCCCGCCCTCGCGCTCACCTGGGACGGCACCGGCCTCGGCACCGACGGGACGGCCTGGGGCGGCGAGCTCCTCCTCGTCGAGGGGGCGCGCTCGGAGCGGCTCGCGACGTTCCGGCCCATCCCGCTCGCCGGGGGAGACCGCGCCGTGCGCGAGCCCTGGCGCATCGCGCTCGCCGTCCTCACCGACGCGTTCGGCGGGGACGCGCCGCTCGACGCCCTGCCGCTCCTCCGCGCCGTCGACCCGAAGGAGCGGGAGGTCGTCCTGCGCATGCTCGCGGCGGGCGTGAACTCGCCCCCGGCGCACGGCTGCGGCCGCGCCTTCGACGCCGCCGGGGCGCTCGTCCTCGGCCGCCCGGTGTCGCGCTTCGAGGGCCAGGTGGCGCTCGCGCTCGACGCGGCGGCGGAGGGCGCCGGGGCGCCCTACCCGTTCGACGTGGACGGCGGCGGCGCGGTCGAGCAGCTCGACCTGCGCGCGGCGTGGAGGGCCCTCGTCGCGGACGTGCTCGCGGGCGTCACGGCGGGCGCGATCTCGGCGCGGTTCCACGCGACGCTCGCCCGCGCCGGGGCCGAGCTCGTCCGCCGCGCGGCCCGGCGGACGGGGCCGCTCCCGGTGCTCCTCACCGGCGGCTGTTTCCAGAACGCCCGGCTCGCCGAGGGCGTGCTCGGTGATCTTTCAAAAGACGGTTTTCCTGTATACCTGGCGGGCGAGGTCCCGCCGGGGGACGGTGGTCTCGCGCTCGGACAGGCGGTCGTCGCGGACGCGACGCTCGGCTGACGGCGGAGGAGAACGCGCATGTGTCTCGGAGTCCCCGGCAAGGTGCTCGCGATCGACGGCCTGAACGCGACGGTCGACTTCTTCGGCGTGAGGAAGGAGCTCCGCCTCGACATCGTCGACGAGCCGGTCGCGATCGGCGACTACGTCCTCAACCACGTCGGCTTCGCGATCCGGCGGATCCCGCCGGAGGAGGTCCAGGAGACCCTCGCGCTCTTCGACCAGATCCTCGAGATCACCGGCGCCAAGGAGGACCTGATGGCGGCGGACGTTCGGGGCGAGATCGCGGCGGGCAAGGACGTGAAGGGATCGACGTGACCCGCGATCTCTTCGCCGAGCTGAAGTTCCGCGACCCCGCCCGCGCGCGGGCGCTCGCGGACGCGATCCGCCGGAACGTCGATGCCATCGGCCGGACCGTCTCGGTGATGCACGTGTGCGGCAGCCACGAGCAGGCGATCGCCCGGTTCGGCCTGCGGGCGGTCCTCCCCGAGCCGCTCCAGCTCATCATGGGGCCGGGCTGCCCGGTCTGCGTCACCGACGCGCCCGAGGTGGACCAGGCTGTCGCCCTCGCGGCGCAGGGCGCGCGCGTCTGCACCTACGGCGACATGATGCGGCTCCCCGGGACGGCGCGCTCGCTCGCCGACGCGCAGGCGGAGGGGGGCAAGGTCGAGATCGTCTACTCCGTCGCGCAGGCGGTGGAGCTCGCCCAGAAGCACCCGCAGGACGAGGTGGTCTTCCTCGGCAGCGGCTTCGAGACGACGGCGGTCGCGACCGCGGCCATCGCGCTCACCCCCGTGCCGCGCAACTTCTCGATCCTCTCGGTGCACAAGTACGTCCCCGCCGCGATGCAGGTGGTCGCCGAGAGCCCGGAGACGCACATCGAGGGCTATATCGCCGCCGGCCACGCCGCGATCATCACCGGCTTCGGGATCTTCGAGCCGTTCGCGGCGCGCACCGGCGCCCCCGTGGTCGTGGCGGGGTTCGAGCCGCTCGACATCCTCGCCGCGATCGCGAAGCTCACCGAGCTCATGCGCGAGAAGCGGCCCGAGGTCTTCAACGCCTACCCGCGCTGCGTCACCCGCGACGGGAACCTCCAGGCCCAGCGGACCCTCTGGAAGGTGTTCCGGCCGGTCTCGGGGACCTGGCGCGGCATCGCCACCGTGAAGGACGGGAACCTCGACCTCCGCGAGGAGTGGGCGCGGCTCGACGCGCGCCGCCGGTTCACGATCGACACCTCGGCCGTGCGCGACGCGGAGGCGGAGGAGGCCGCGAAGGGCTGCATCTGCGGGGCGATCATGCTCGGCCTCGGGGTGCCGACCGACTGCGCGCTCTACGGCAAGGCCTGCGTTCCGGAGTCGCCGGTGGGCGCCTGCATGGTCTCCACCGAGGGGCAGTGCCGGATCTGGCACACCTACGGCGGCACCCCCGACCTCCGCGACGTCGGGACCTAGCGCGGGAAGACGGGAGAGCGACGGATGGAGAAGCCGGCACGGCGGATCGGCCTCAAGCACGGCTCGGGCGGGCGGGCGATGCGCCGGCTCATCGAGGAGACCTTCCTGAAGCTCGCCACCCCCGTGGACGGGATCGGCCTCGCCGCGCTCGACGACGGCGCGGCGCTCCGGGTGGGCGACCGCTGGCTCGTCGTCACCACCGACTCGCACGTCGTGAAGCCCGCGTTCTTCCCGGGCGGCGACATCGGGCGGCTCGCGGTCTGCGGCACCGTGAACGACCTCGCGATGATGGGCGCGACCGAGCCGGCCGGCCTCACCTGCGCGGTGGTGCTCGAGGACGGGTACCTGCTCGACGACCTCGAGCGGATCGTCGCCTCGATGGCGGAGGCGGCGCGCGAGGCGGGGGCGCCGTTCGTGACCGGCGACACGAAGGTGATGGGCAAGGGCGAGGTGGACGGCATCGTCCTCAACACGACCGGCGTCGCGTTCGCGTCGCGGGTCGTGACCGACGCCGGGCTCCGCCCCGGGGACCGACTCCTCGTGACCGGCACCATCGGCGACCACGGGATGGCGATCATGTCCCGCCGCCACGACCTCCGGCTCGAGGGCGACCTCCACTCCGACGTCGCGCCGCTGAACGGGCTCGTGCGCGAGGCGCTCCGCGCGGGCGGCGAGGACGTGGTCGCGATGAAGGACCCGACGCGAGGCGGCGTCGCGGGCGTCCTCCACGAGATGGCGGCGAAGGCGAAGGTCGGCATCGTGATCGACGAGGGGGCGGTTCCGGTGCGCGACGAGGTCCGCGCCGCCGCCGAGATGATCGGGATCGACCCGCTCCTCGTCGCGAACGAGGGCAAGGCGGTGATCGGCGTGCGCCCCGGGGCGGTGGACCGGGTTCTCGCCGCGCTCCGCGCCCACCCGCTCGGGCGGGACGCCGCCGTCGTCGCGACCGCCATCGCGGAGCGGCCCGGCGCGGTCGTGCTCGACACCGGCCTCGGGAAGCGGCTCCTCGCCGAGCCCGAGGGCGAGCTGCTCCCCCGGATCTGCTAGTCGCCTCGCGACCTGGACTTGGACTTGGACGTGGACGTGGACCTCGACTTGGACCTGGACCTGGACCTCGACCTCGACCTCGACCTCGGGAGCTCGTCTTGCACGAGTACTCCCTCGTAGACGCCCTGGTGCGCCGCGTGGAGGCCGAGGCCCGCAGCCGCCAGGCGCTCGCGATCCACCGGCTCTCCGTCCGCATCGGCGAGCTCTCCGGCGTCGACCCCGAGCTCTTCCGGACCGCCTACGAGACCTTCCGCGAAGGGACGATCTGCGCGGGGGTGCCGCTCGCGTTGACCCAGGTCGCGGCGAGCTGGTCCTGTCCCCGCTGCCGCCGGCCGATCGCCCGGGGCGAGGCCCTCGCCTGCCCCGCCTGCAAGGAGCCCGCGCGGCTCGACGACGGCGGCGACGCGCTCACCCTCGACGGCATCGAGATGGAGGTGCCCTGATGTGCACGACCTGCGGCTGCGGCGACACCGAGCTCGTCCCGGTGGAGCTGCACGAGAAGATCCTCGCCGGGAACGACCGCACCGCCCGGCACAACCGGGAGCACTTCGTCGAGGCGGGCGTCCTCGCGCTGAACCTCATGGGCTCGCCCGGCGGCGGCAAGACCGCCGTGCTCGAGGCGACCGCGCGGGCGGCCGCGGGGAAGGGCTGGCGGCTCGGCGCGGTCTCCGCCGACCTCGCGACCGACAACGACGCGCGCCGGCTCGAGAAGGCGGGGATCCCGTCGCGCGCGATCACGACCGGCCAGGCGTGCCACCTCGACGCGGAGCTGGTGCACCGCTCGCTCCACGACTTCCCCTGGCGCGAGACCGACGTCTTCTTCATCGAGAACGTCGGGAACCTCGTCTGCCCGGCGATCTACGACCTCGGCCAGGCCGCGAACGTGGTGGTGCTCTCCGTGACCGAGGGCGAGGACAAGCCGCTCAAGTACCCGGTCATGTTCAAGGCGGCGGACCTCGTCCTCCTCACGAAGTGCGACCTCGTCCCCCACCTCGACGTGGACCTCGCGAAGATCCACGACGCGCTCGCGCGCGTGATGCCGCGGCCCGAGACGATCGAGGTCTCGGCGCGCACCGGCAAGGGAATGGACGCGTGGGTCGCCTGGGTCGCCCGGCTCAAGGCGCGGGTCGCGCCGGGCGGCGCGCGGCCGACGACGCCCCACACGCACGCGCGGGAGTCGAGCGCGCCGGCAGTGACCCTGAAGCTCGAGGTCCCGGAGAGCCTGCGGAAGGGCCAGGCGCATCCGCATGATCACGATGCCGCGCACGGGCACACCCACGGCAAGGGCGGCCACCGGCACGACTGAATTCGGCCCTCTCCTCCGCACAGCGGCCTCATGCGTCACAAGCCCGGCGGCCGCCCTCCCGCGTGGTGCGTCTTCGTCGGAGCCGCGTCGCTGAGTGGCTCTCGACGAGGGCGAGGCGCGAACCTGTCCCGCCTGCCGGAACCGGTCCTGCGCGGTCGGCTCGCAAGAAGCCAGTAGGCGAAGCGGACACGGCGAGCACCCGAGGACGCAGGCGACCGTCCTTCCACCCGTGGCATGGTCAGGCTCATCGGAGCCTCTCCGCGAGACCACGCAGTTGGCGAGTCCACGCATCGTGAATGACTCGAAGCGGCGAACCCAACGGATCGCTGCCGGATCGCGGTCGTCCCTTGACACGGTTCTCGCCGAAGCCCGCTCCCGCGGCGAGGGCGTGCAGGGAAGGCCCGCCTCGACGCGCCGCGCGGCCGCTCAGGGCCGCCCCGAGGCATCGAGGGGGCGACCCGCCCCCTGCCTTCGTCCGCGCTTCACCGCCCGTCCTCGTGCGTTTCCGGAGGGCTCGAGGATCCGTGCGACACTCTCCGTCATGATCACGAACGCACGAGCGCTCTCCGCCCGCCTCGCCGACCTGCTCCGCGCCGAGCAGGTGGCGATGGCCGACTTTCTTCTCGCGCTCGCCGACTTCGACCGCAGGCGCCTATGGGTCGACCTCGGCTACGCCAACCTCTTCGCCTACCTCCACCGCGAGCTCGGCCTCTCCCGGAGCGCCGCCCACTACCGGAAGACCGCGGTCGAGCTGATCGAGCGG
>DASWCJ010000209.1:0-4872 GCA_036390155.1 Anaeromyxobacter sp. | reverse complement strand
CTAGATCCCCGATCCGTGCGAGTGCCGCTGGTCGCGGACCTCCGCCTGCGTCACGCGGGTGCCGGGCGGCACGCTCGCGGTGAGCCAGACGTTCCCCCCCACCGACGAGCCCTGGCCGATGGTGATCCGCCCGAGGATGGTCGCGCCGGCGTAGACGACCACGTCGTCTTCGACGATCGGGTGGCGCGGGATCCCCTTGATCGGATTGCCCTGGGCGTCGAGCGGGAAGCTCTTCGCGCCGAGCGTCACGCCCTGGTAGAGCCGGACGTTCTTCCCGATGACGGCGGTCTCGCCGACGACGACGCCGGTGCCGTGGTCGATGAAGAACTTCTCGCCGATGGCGGCGCCCGGGTGGATGTCGATCCCGGTGAGCGCGTGCGCGTGCTCGGTGATGATGCGCGGGATGAGGGGCACGCCGAGGACGTGCAGCTCGTGGGCGATCCGCTGGTTCGTCACCGCCCAGATCCCCGGGTAGGCGAAGATCGCCTCGTCCTTGCTCTTCAGCGCCGGGTCGCCCTCGTAGGCGGCGTCGACGTCGGAGCGGACGAGCCGCCGGATCTCCGGGATCTTCTGGAGGAAGGCCTGGGTGATCGTCTGCGCGCTCTTCGTGCAGTGATCGCAGGTCTCGTAGTCGTGCCGCTCGCCGAACGCGACGCCGCGCCGGACCTGCTCCTCGAGGTGGCGGAGCGAGCGCGCGAGCGTCGCGCCGACGAAGTAGTGGAGGCTCTCGTCGTTGAGGTCGCTCGTCCCGAAGTAGCCGGGGAAGAGGACCGAGCGGAGGTCCTCCACGAGCGCGATCACCGTGTCGCGGGAGGGCAGCACGATCCGCCCGCCGGGGAACTGCGACATCGCCTTCGCGTCCCGGCACAGCGCGTCCACGACCGGTGCGAGCGCGACGAGATCGACGGCGGGCTTCGCGGCGCTCACTTTGCGGACTCCTCGAACAGCCAGGTCGAGAGATAGCGCTCGCCGGTGTCCGGCAGGACCACCACGACGAGCTTGCCCTCGTTCTCCTTCCGGCGGGCGACCTCGCGGGCGGCCCAGGCGGCGCCACCGCAGGAGATGCCGGAGAGGATGCCCTCCTCCTTGCAGAGCCGGCGGGCCATCTCGCCCGCGTCCTCGTTCTTCACGACGATCGTCTCGTCGATGACCTTGGTGTCGAGCGTCTTCGGCACGAACCCGGGGCCCCAGCCCTGGATCTTGTGCGGGCCGGGCTTGCCGCCCGAGATGACGGGCGAGTCGGCGGGCTCGGCGGCGACCATCTTCAGCCCCGGACGGCGGGGCTTCAGCACCTGGCCCACGCCGGTGAGGGTCCCGCCGGTGCCGGTGCCGCAGACGACGATGTCCACCTTGCCGTCGGTGTCCTTCCAGATCTCCTCCGCGGTGGTCTTGCGGTGGATCTCCGGGTTCGCGGGGTTCTCGAACTGCTGGAGGACGAGGAAGCGCGCGTCCTGCGCGGCCATCTCCTCCGCGCGCTTGATCGCGCCCTTCATCCCGTCCGCGCCGGGCGTGAGGACGAGCTCGGCGCCGAGCGCGAGGAGGAGCTTGCGGCGCTCCATCGACATCGTCTCGGGCATGGTGAGGACGATCTTGTAGCCCTTCGCGGCGGCGGCGAACGCGAGACCGATGCCGGTGTTCCCGGAGGTCGGCTCGAGGAGGACCGTCTCCTTCTTGATCTTCCCCTCGCGCTCGGCGGCCTCGATCATCGAGACGCCGATCCGGTCCTTCACCGAGCCGGCGGGGTTCCGGCTCTCGAGCTTCGCCGCGACGGTCGCCTTGGCGCCGTCCATCACGCGGTTGAGCCGCACGAGCGGCGTGTTTCCGACCGTCTTGGTGATGTCGTCTGCGATGTGCATGGCGTTTCCTCGCTATCCGCTTAAACGGAGACGCCGCAGGATGCAACGGCCGCGACGCGGGGGCAACCCCGAAGCGCTATGCCGCCCCCTCGCCCTCCTCGGCGAGGGCCGCGTCGATCTCGTCCTCCGTCACGTCGGGGGCGGGCCCCACCGCCTCAGCGGGCTCCGCGGCGACGGCCGCGGCGTCGGCGGGCTCCTCCCGGGCGGTCCCGCCCGCACCGTGGAAGAAGTCGTACACCGCCGCCGCCTGCTTCGGCCCGAAGCCCTCCACCTTCGAGAGCTCCTCGACGGTCGCCTCCTTCACCCGCTTCAGCGCGCCGAAGTGGCGAAGGAGCGCGCGCTTGCGCCCCTCGCCGATGCCCGCGATCTCCTCGAGCACGCTCCGGAAGTTCTTCTCGCGTCGCAGCTTGCGGTGGAAGGTGATCGCGAACCGGTGCGCCTCGTCCCGGAGCCGCGCGAGGAGGAAGAGCTCAGCCGAGTTCTGCCGGAGCACCACCGGGTCCTTCCGGTTCGGGAGGAAGACGCGCTCCGGGCTCCGCGCCAGCTCCGAGACGAAGCCGCGCTCGCCCGCCTCGGCCGCGTCCGCGACCGCTGCGGCCCGGCCGCGCGCGGCGCGCCGCGCGACGACGCGCGCCGTCCCCAGCGACATGCCCTCGACCAATCGGCTCTTCGCGAGGCCGACCATCTCGACGAACGGCGCGCCGGGGATGCCGGTCACCGGCGACGTCGAGAGCCCGAGGTCCGCCGCCGCCGCGAGCGCCGCGTTGAGCTGCCCCTTCCCGCCGTCGATCACGACGAGGTCCGGGAACTGCCCCTCCCCCATCGCCCGCTTGAGCCGGCGGGTGATGACCTCGTGGAGCATGGCGGTGTCATCCTGGCTCCCCATCTGAGCCTTTGGCCCCTTCACCTTGTACCGGCGGTAGTTGGCCTTGTCGGGCTCACCGTCCTTCATCGACACGCCCGAGCCCACCGCGAGCGAGCCCTGGAACGTCGAGATGTCGTAGCACTCGATCCAGCAGGGCGGCTTCGCGAGGTGGAGCGAGCGCACCAGCGCGGAGAGCGCCTGCTCCCGCCGCTCGTCCTTCTCGTGCCAGGACTTGAAGCCCTGCTCGGCGTTCCGCGCCGCGACCTCGAGCAGATCCGCCTTCGCGCCGCGCTGGGGCGTGAGGATGCGCACGCGCCGGCCGCGCCGCTCCGAGAGGACGTCCGCGAGCGCGTCCACGGCGACCGGCTCCACCGGGACGAGGATCTCCTCGGGCGGCGGGTTCTGCTCGTAGTAGAGCGAGAGGAACGAGGACACGATCTCGGCGTCCGGGAACTCCTGCTCGTGGAAGGGGTGGCTGCGCGCGTCCTGGAGCTTTCCCGCGCGCATCGAGAGCACCTGCACGACGAGGTCCGGCCCCTCGCGCCACAGGCCGAGGACGTCGCGGTCGGCCCGGTCGGACATGAGCACGCGCTGCTTCTCGAGGCTCCGCTCCACCGCCCCGAGCTGATCGCGGAGCCGCGCCGCCTCCTCGTAGCGGAGCGCCGCGGCCGCCTCCTCCATTCGCGCGCGGAGCCGGTCGACGAGCTCGGTCTCGCGCCCCTCCAGGAACTCGATCGCGTCCTCGACCGACTGCCGGTACTCCTCCTGCGGGATCTCGTAGACGCAGGGCGCCGGGCAGCGGTGGATCTGGAAGAGGATACAGGGGCGCTTGCGGTGGTCGATGACGTGGTCGGTGCAGGTCCGGAGCTGGAAGTGCCGGTTCACCACCCGGAGCGTCTCGCGGATCGAGGAGGCGGAGGAGTACGGGCCGAAGGTCCGCACCGCCGAGTGCTGCTTCTCTCGCGCGCGGCGGACCTCGAGGCGCGGGTACGGGTGCCGCTCGTCGAGCCGGAGGACGATGAAGTCCTTGTCGTCGCGGAGCCGGACGTTGAAGCGCGGCTTGTGCTTCTTGATGAGCTCGTTCTCGAGGAGGACCGCCTCCTTCTCCGAGCGCGTGACGATGACGTCGATGTCGCCGAGGAGGTCCTCGAGGAGCGGGATGAAGATGCGGTCGTCGGTGCCGCCCCGGTCGAAGTACTGCCGGACGCGCGCGCGGAGGCTCGCCGCCTTGCCGACGTAGACGACCACGCCCGCCTTGTCCTTCATGAGGTAGCAGCCGGGCTCGGCCGGGAGGTCCGCGAGGGTCTTCTGGAGGGCGGGCTCCATGGAGCAATGGATTACCAGGCCCCGCCGCGGCGCGCCCTGAGCTTCGACCTCGATCCCGACCCCGACCTCGGCGAGCCCGGTTCATGGGCGGGCCTCCGAGCAGCGCCGACGACGACGGTGCACGAACGGGCAGCAGCGGAGCGCATCCCGGTCCTCGGCGTGCTCCGCCGGGCACCGTCGCGGGGCCCTCCTGCCGCGAACGGCGGCGGCACCTGCTCCGATCCCGGGCGACGGACGCCGTCCAGCGCCGGTCCGGAGGATGGAACGTCGCGTGCAAAGTCTCGTCCTCGACCGGCGCATCGACCGGCAGGCGGTGACCTCATGCGGACCCTCTCGGCGCTCTCGAACCTCTCCCGGATCGGCGCCATCCTCGCCTTCTTCGGCGTCGCCGACACCGCGGGCGTCGTGGAGGAGCACGGAGACCGGATCTTCGGGCTCTGGGCCCGCGCCGTCGCCGAGATCGACGCGCGCCAGCCCCCCACCGAGCCCGAGCTCCTCGAGCGGTACGCGACCGCGCTCCGCGCCGCCTACGAGGCGGTGGCACGACCCGCCCGCGTCGGCGCGCGCGGCTGGGCCGTGATCGACGGCGGCGCGCCCCGAGGAGGAGCGCGCCGCGTCGCCTGAGACGTCGCCCCGCTACCGCCTTCACCGCCGCTGCGGCCCCGCCCGCCGCGCACCGCGGAGGGCGAACTACTTCGTCAGCTCACGGATGAGCGCCTGGACATCGGGAACGCCGATCCCGGTCACCTGGTCATAGCCGGGCCCCGCCTCGTAGTGGCCATTCGTGCCCTGAGTGATCTCCCGGAAGCAGGCGCTTCCGATGAG
>DASWCJ010000208.1:0-3394 GCA_036390155.1 Anaeromyxobacter sp. | reverse complement strand
GCGGTCCACCGCGGCCGACATGGTCCGCGCGCTCCGGATCGTCCGCGCCTTCGCCGCGGAGTCGATCGGCTCGCCCGCGCTGGTCCCGGACCTCCTCGCCGGCGCGCGTCCGTTCCGCCCGGGCGAGTACGCGTGGCTCGGTGCGCGCTGGCCGGAAATGGCGCGCTACCTCGACGCGAACGGGTTCGCGCAGGCGGCCTGACTTACCCCCTCCGCCCAGCACCACCGTGGCGCGAGGACCCGGGGGTATTCCCCCTCTCCCCCGGCACCAGCCGGGGAGAGGGTCGGGGAGAGGGGGCAGCCGCTCCTGGACGACACGCCAGATCGACTCCACGACGGCGTCCGTCTCGATGAGCGCGCCGCGGTCCGAGAACCGGAGCACTCGGATCCCCTGCATCGCGAGCCAACCGTCGCGCTCGGCGTCCTTCGCGCTCCCCGCGTGGTCGTAGTGCTGGCCGCCGTCGAGCTCTACGTCGAGGGGCGCCGCTGGACAGAAGAAGTCGGCCGTGTACGGCCCGAGCGTGTGCTGTCGGCGGAACTTCGGGCCCGCTCCGCTGCGACGAAGCCGGCTCCAGAGGGCTCGCTCGGCGTCCGTGGAGCGCTCGCGCAAGAGGCGCCGGAGCCGAGGCCGACAGCCCCCTCTCCCCAGCCCTCTCCCCCGGCTGGTGCCGGGGGCGAGGGAGCTGATTCGCGGCGCCGCGAGCCTCTCTCTCCCTGCCCACATGCCGGGCGTGAGGGAGCTGATTCGCGGCGCCCCGAGCCCCTCTCCTTGCCCACATGCCGGGCGTGAGGGAGTTGGATCGGGTCGCCGCGAGACATCCCTCTCCCTGCCCTCGTGCCGGGCGCGAGGGAGCAGGGACCCGGCCTACCCGCGCAGGAGCTTGAGCGCGTCGCGCAGGAGGTCGTCGATCGGCTTCCCATCGGCGCCGTCGCGCAGCCGGTCCACCGCGCCCTCCGCCTGCGGCGCCTTGTAGCCGAGGTTCACGAGCGCCTGACGGAGCTGGTCGAGCGCGTCGCCGCCCGCGGCCGCACGGATCGGGCCGGCGGCGCGGGCGAGGACCGCGAGCTTCTCCCTCAGCTCCACCACGAGCCGCTCCGCGGTCTTCTTCCCGATGCCCGGCACCTTGGTGAGCCGCGCGACGTCCCCCTGCGCGACCGCCGCGGCGAGCTCCTTCGCCTCGATGCCGGAGAGGATGTTCTGCGCGGCGCGGGGGCCGACCCCCTTCACCTGGATGAGCGCGCGGAAGACCGCCTCCTCCTCCTCCGTCGCGAACCCGAAGAGCTCGATCGCGTCCTGCCGCACGTTGGTGAAGGTGCGCAGCGTCACCCGCTCGCCCGCCGCCGGCACGCGGGCGAGCGTCGCGGTGGAGAGGTGGAGGAGGTAGCCGACCCCGCCCACGTCGAGCACGGCCTCCGCGGCGCCCCTCTCCGCGACCGTGCCGGTGAGGCGCGCGATCACCGCGCGCTCCGGTGGTCTCGGCGGGCCGGGCGCAGCCGCGCGAGCGCGTCGGCGGCGGGGGCGCGCGCGAGGGCGAGCCGCGCGGTCCGCCGCGCGAGGTGGCACACGGCGAGCGCGACCGCGTCGGCCTCGTCGGCGAGGTCGGCGTCGACGCCGAGGAGGGCATGGGCGGTGCGGATCATCTGCTCCTTGCTCGCGCGGCCGCTCCCGGTGAACGAGAGCTTCACCTCGGAGGGCTGGTACTCGAACACCGGCAGCCCGGCGCCGGCCGCGGCCGCGAGCGCGACGCCGCGCGCCTGGCCGAGGACCAGCGCCGATCGCGGCGAGACGCCCGCGTACACCTGCTCGACCGAGACCTCGCCGGGCCGCGCCGTCCGGATGACCTCGGCGAGCCCGTCCAGGATGAGCGCGAGGCGCTCGGCGAGCGTGGGCGCGGTCGGGGCGAGGACGCCCGAGGCGAGGACGCGGAGCCGCCCGCCCTCCCGGGCGACGACCCCGTAGCCGCACCGTCGCGAGCCGGGGTCGATGCCGAGGACGATCACGGCGGCAGCTTAGCAGACCCTGAACCTCCGTCCAGCGTTCCGCCCCGGTGCGCGCCGGTCAGCTCTGGACCGGGGGGAAGAGCGTGGGGTGCTGGGCGAGGACCACCTGGCGGAGCCGCGGGAGCGCGACGTGGAACACGACGCTCACGAGGAGCAGGACCGCGCCGCCGGCGGCGAGCGTCGCGGGCGCGCCCACCCGCTCGGCGACGACGCCGCCGAGGAGCGCGCCGAAGGGCGTCATCCCGACGAAGAGCGTCGAGAACATCCCCATCACGCGCCCGCGCAGCTCGGCGGGCGCGAGCCCCTGGAGCAGGGTCATCGTCCCCGCCATCTGCGAGATGAACCCGAACCCCATCACGGCGAGCGCCGCGCCCGCGAGGATCGGGCTCCGCGAGACCGAGAGCACGACGAGCCCGCCCCCGAGCAGCGTCGCGCCGACCCCGACGCGCCGGCCGAGCCCGCGGAGCCCCTTGCGAAGGAGGAGGCCGATCGCCCCCACGAACGCGCCGCCTCCCGCGCAGGCGAGCAGGATCCCGTAGAGCCGCGCGCCGCCCCCGAGCACCTCCGAGGAGAGCATCGGGAGGAGCGTCTGGTACGGCATCGCGAAGAAGCTCGAGACCGCGAGGAGCGCGAGGAGCGCCTGGACGTGCGCGGTCCGGCCCGCGTAGGCGAGCCCCTCGAGCAGGTGGGCGCGGCGGCCGCCCGAGACGGGCGGCTGCGGGGGCGGCCGCATCACGAGGAGCGCGTAGTAGGTGCCGGCGAACGAGAGCGCGTTGAGCGCGAAGGCCCAGCCCTCGCCCACCCCCGCGACGACGGCGCCGGCGAGGGCGGGACCCGCGACGCGCGCGGCGTTCACGATCGACGAGTTGAGCGCGATCGCGTTCGGCATGTCCTCGCCGGCGAGGTCCGCGAGGAGCGCCTGGCGCGCCGGGATCTCGAATGCGTAGGTCATCCCGAGCATCCCGGCGAGCACGAGCACGTGCCAGGGGCGAACCGCGCCGGTGAGCGTGAGGACCGCGAGCAGCGTCGCCTGAACGATCGCGTTCGCCTGCGTGACGAGGACGAGGCGCCGCCGGGGCAGCCGGTCCGCGAGCGAGCCCGCCCAGATCCCGAACACGAACACCGGCACCGACCCGAGGAAGCTCACGACGCCGAGGAGGGCGGACGAGCGGGTCAGCCGCCAGATCAGCCACGACTGGGCGACCGTCTGCATCCAGGTGCCGGCGAGCGAGACCGCCTGCCCCGCGAAGAAGAGGCGCAGATCGCGGCGGGCCAGCGAGCGCAGCGGGTGCGGCCAGCGGATCGCCATCGGCGCTCAGAGCTGGATCTGCGCGCCCATCTCGACCACCCGGTTCGGCGGGAGCCGGAAGAACGAGGACGCGGTCTGCGCGTT
>DASWCJ010000207.1:0-6917 GCA_036390155.1 Anaeromyxobacter sp. | reverse complement strand
CGTGGACGTGGTCGTGGACGTGGACGTGGACGTGGACCTCGTCCTGGTCCTCGACCTCGACCTGGACCTCGTCCTAGACCGGAGTGCAGCGAGTCGAATTCGAGGTCCAAGTCCAGGACCAGGTCCAAGTCCAGGTCCAAGTCCAAGTCAAACGAGGCGCCATGGCTTTCCTGAAGGGCAAGACCCTCTTCATCACCGGCGCGAGCCGGGGCATCGGCAAGGCGATCGGCCTCGCCGCGGCGCGCGAGGGGGCGAACGTGGTCGTGGCCGCGAAGTCGAGCGTCCCGAACCCGAAGCTCCCCGGCACCATCCACGAGGCGGCCCGCGAGCTGGAGGCTGCGGGCGGACACGCGCTCGCGGTGAAGTGCGACGTGCGGGAGGACGCCGACATCGACGCGGCGGTCGCGGCCGCAGTCGAGCGCTTCGGCGGCATCGACGTGCTCGTGAACAACGCGAGCGCGATCTTCCTCGGGGGGACGGTCGAGACCCCGATGAAGCGCTGGGACCTCATGCACGGGGTGAACGCGCGGGCGACCTTCGCCTGCTCGCGCGCGTGCATCCCGCACCTCGCCCGGAGCGCGAACCCGCACATCCTCACCCTCTCGCCGCCGCTCGAGCTCGCCCCGCGCTGGTTCGCTCCCCATGTCGCCTACACCATCGCGAAGTACGGGATGTCCATGTGCGTGCTGGGGATGGCGGAGGAGCTGCGCGCCCAAGGCATCGCCGTGAACGCGCTCTGGCCGCGCACCGTGATCGCGACCGCCGCCCTGAACCTCCTCGGCGGGGACGCGCTCGCGCGACACGGCCGGACGCCGGAGATCGTCGCCGACGCGGCCCTCGCGATCCTGCGGCGCGACGCGCGGTCCTGCACCGGGAACTTCTT
This sequence comes from Anaeromyxobacter sp., assembly GCA_036390155.1. Taxonomy (GTDB): domain Bacteria; phylum Myxococcota; class Myxococcia; order Myxococcales; family Anaeromyxobacteraceae; genus Anaeromyxobacter. Next base: position 6,034 of record DASWCJ010000207.1, on the reverse strand, counting down.
CGTGGACGAGGACGTGCTGCGCGCCGAGGGCGTGACCGAGTTCGGTCGCTACGCGGTCACACCGGGCGAGGAGCTCGCGCCCGACCTCTTCCTCTGAGGTTCGGCCCTCGCTGAGGGATCACCCGGCCGCCAGGCCGCTCGGGCGGCGTGCGCCACGAGCCGGTACGTTGCGTCCGCGTCCCCGATGCGCAGCGTGCCGAGGAAGGGCGCGCGTCCGGTCCGCCGTGCCGGGAACGGCGCCCTTCCGCGCCCCGCGCCGGGGGGTCGCTCATGCTGCGCCGCTTCGCTCCCGCCCTCCTCGCGGTGCTCGCGCTCGGCGCCCGCGGGACGGCACGGGCGGCGGACGCCGCGACGGCGGCGCGCGCGCGGCGCCTCGCCCCCATCGGAGCGGCCCCCTCCTATGAGCTCGTGATGGCCAGGTGGGGCGACCGCACCGATGCACCGTACGTGACGGGCGCGGAGGCGCCGTCGATCCCGGAGCTCCTCGCGTTGGCGGGCCGAAGCGCGCCGTCCGTCGTCGCGGACACGCTGCACCTCGTCTACTTCGGCACCGGCGAGAGCTGCCGGACGTTCTGCGCCCATCACGGCGCGTTCGAACCCCTCCACGCGATGGTGCTCTCGAGCCTGCCGCCGTCGCATCCGTCCGGGAGCGGCCTCGCCCCCGGCCCGCTCGCCGGCCCGCTCCCCGGCGACGCCGGCTCGCCGCGGCTCGGCCGCAGCCTGCGGGTGGAGCTCCGCGAGGACAACGACGCGTTCGGCGTGAGCCGGCCCATCACCGACGAGTTCTACACCCAGGGGTTCCGCTTCCTCGTGCGCTGGGGCCTGGATGGTGCGGGTCCGGACGACCAGGTCGGGATCGCGATCGGCCAGAACATCTACACGCCGTCGAACCTCCGGACCACCGACCTGAACGTGCTGCGGGTCGATCGGCCGTACGCGGGCTGGCTCTACGCCTCCGCCCTGTTCCGGGCCGCGCCGCAGTCGAACGCGTCGCTCCGCTTCGGCTTCGACGCCGCGGCGGGCGCCGCGACGGAGACCGAGGCGGAGCTCACCGCCGGGGTGACGGGGCAGTTTTCGGGCGCGGCGGACATGCAGCGGCAGGCGCACGTCTTTCTCGACCAGCAGGCGGGGATGGGAAGCCCGATCCCGCCCGATCCGGCGGGCTGGTCGGTCTACCAGCTCGAGACGATGCCGACGATCGATCTCTCCTTCCGGCACCAGCGCGACGTCGTCCAGGCGAGCGCGCGAGTCCGCGACCTCACCTCGGCGACCGGCGCCGCGCTCGGGCTCCGGATCGCGCCGCGGGTCCGGTTCGACGTCGGCTCGACCTACGACGCCGCCTCGCTCGGGCTCGAGGCCCGCGCCGGGCTCGTCGGCGCCTCCGGGCCCGCGCGGAGGCCGAGCGATCCGTTCCGGCTCTACGCGTACGGGCGCGCCGACGCCCGCTACGTCCTGTGGAACGCGTTCATCGAGGGCCCGCTGCGGAACGGCGTCGCGGCGCTCGTCCGGCTCGAGCGCTTGCAGGAGCAGCTGGAGGCCGGCGTCGTGCTGCGGCTGGGGCATGTCGAGGTCTCGGCGGCCCAGCTCTGGACCACGCCCGAGCTCTCCCCGGCGCCGCCGGGCACGCCTCACCTCCACGACGTGGGTCGCTTCACCGCGGCGTGGGTCACGCCCTGACACCCTCTCCCATTCCCTCTCCCCTCAGGAGAGGGTCAGGGAGAGGGGTGGGTCAAGTCCGTCGCGGCGGGCGAGGACGCCTCGCCTGCGCCGACGTAGACGTTCGGTCCGGCGCGATGGAAGCCCTCCTCCGCGAGGAGGAGGTCGAGCGCGAGGGTCGCGGCGTCGTCCGCCGCCGGCTCGGACCCGGGCCGCTTCGCGAGATCGAACAGCTTCACGTAGGCGCGGCAGTCGGGGCAGGCCTCGGCCTTCGCGCCCGGATCGCTGTCGAGGTGGAAGTACTCCGGCCCGGTCGCCGTCTCGCACGCGACGCAGCGGACGCGCGGCACGTTCCACGCGGTCGCGCAGCGCGCGCACGCGAGCCAGCGGAGCCGGTCCTCAGCTCCGATCGTGCCCGCGACCGGCGGGCCGCCGCACGCGGGGCAGGCGCCCTCGTCCCCGGACGCGGCGGTCGCGCCCGGTCCGAGCTGGGCGGCGAGCGAGGCGAGCCACGCCTCGAGCGCGGCCCCGACGAAGGGCGCGCAGGCGGCGAGGTCCCCCGGGACCGTGCCGGCGAGGACCGCGTCCGCGAGCGGCTCCAGCCGGTCCGCGGGCGCGGCGGCGAGCCACGAGAGCGCGTCGCGGGCCGGGGCGGGGAGCCCGGGCGCGCCGGCGGCGTCCACGATCATCGCGAGCATCCGGCGCCAGGCGGCGTCCCGCGGGATTCCGGCGAGCGGGGCCACCCCCTCTCCCCGGCCCTCTCCCCCTGCGGGGGCGAGGGAGAGCGGGTCGCGCGAGGCGAGCGGGGCCACTCCCTTTCCCCGTCCCTCTCCCCCGGAGGGGGAGAGGGTGGAGGAGGCGGAGAGCGGGGCGATGGGGGAGAGGGGGGAGAGGGGGATCTGCCGCGCCGCGCGCGCCTGCCCCCACGCGATCCGCGAGAGGAGCCGCACCCACTCCGGTGCGGCGTGCCCCTCCGCGAGCGCGGCGAGGCGCGCGGCGCGGCGCTCGAGGAGCGGGGCCGCGTCGGGGAGGCGCACCCGTGCCGGCGCCGCGAGCGGCGCGGCGGGGTCGCTCACGGAGCGTCCTTGCCGGCCACCTTCGAGTACCAGCCCGGATGGTGGAACCGCGCCCAGGCCCGCGTGACCGTCCCGCGGGTCATCGCCCGCATCGAGCCCTTGGTCCAGTAGGCCGCGTACACGTGCACGCCGATGCCGACGAACATGATGAACGCCGCCACCGCGTGGAAGACGCCGCCGGCCCGGCGCAGGCCCACCGGCACCCCCGGGGCGAAGTATGGGCGCCACATGAGCACGCCGGTGACGAGGAGGACCGCGATCACCGCGATCATCGACCAGTACATGACCTTCTGGCCGGCGTTGTACTTCCCCTCGACCGGCTCCCCCTCGCCCGCCTTGTTCATGTAGCGGAACATCCCGGCGAGCCAGCGCCGGTCGCTCGGGGTGACGACGTTGTCCTTCGCGAGCGGGAGCGCGTACGCGTAGAAGAGGAAGGCGAAGGCGACCCCGAGGAACGGGTGGAGGATCCGCATGAACGGCCCGCCGCCGAAGAGCGCCGAGAGCCAGTAGAAGTACGGGTGGAAGAGGGCGAGCCCGGAGAAGAAGAGGGCGACGTAGGCGACCGCGACCCCCCAGTGCGTCAGCCGCTCGACGTGGGTGTAGCGGGGGACGAGGTTCGCGCGCTGCGGGGGCAACCGTTCCACGGGACTCATGGCGTGGGCCTCCCGTCCTCCCGCTCGTCCACCTCGAGCGGGCCGACCTTCATGTAGTGGAAGAAACCGGCGACGACGACGGCCGCCATGGTCACGACGCCGAGCGCGCGCGCGACGCCGCTCCGCCAGACCGCGACCAGCGGCGAGATCTCGGCCTTCTCGGGCAGCCGGTAGAGCCCCGGGTCGCCGTGAGGGAGCACGTAGACGACGTGCGTGCCGCCCACGCCGGACGGATCGTAGATGGACGCCTTCTCGAACCCGCGCTCCTTGAGCTCGGCGATCCGCTCCTGGGCTTGCCCGACCATGTCCACCTTCGAGCCGAAGTGGAGCGCGCCGGTGGGGCAGGTCTTGATGCAGGCCGGCTCGAGCCCGACCGCGACGCGGTCCGAGCAGAGGGTGCACTTGTAGGCCTTCTGGTCCTTCATCGAGTAGCGCGGGATGTTGAACGGGCAGCCGGTCTGGCAGTAGCCGCAGCCGATGCAGGCCTCCTGCTGGAAGTCGACGATCCCGTTCGCGTACTGGAGGATCGCCCCCGGCGCCGGACAGGCGCGCAGGCAGCCCGGGTCGGCGCAGTGCAGGCACCCGTCCTTCACGATGAGCCAGTTGAGCCCCTTCCCCGGCAGCTCCTCCTCGTAGAACCGCATCACCGTCCAGGTTCGGTCGGTGAGGTCGATGGGGTTGTCGTAGACGCCGAGGTTCCGGCCGACGTCGTCGCGGACGTCGTTCCACTCCATGCAGGCCACCTGACAGGCCTTGCAGCCGATGCACCTCGAGACGTCGATGAGCTTCGCCACCTCGAGCGTCTCCCGCACGCCGGGCGGGGGGCCCGTGGAGGCGGAGCGGCGAGTCACGTCGAGCGATTCGAGCGCCATGGTCCGCCTCCTCTCCTACGTCATGCCTTCCGGAGCCTTCTCGACGTTCACGAGGAACGCCTTGAACTCCGGGGTCTGGACGGACGCGTCGCCGACGGACGGGGTGAGGGTGTTCGCGAGGTAGCCGGGCCGGGCGAGCCCGAGGAAGCCCCAGTGGATCGGGATCCCGACGGTGTGGGTCTCCTTGCCGCCGATCAGGAGCGGCTTGATCCGCTTCGTGACCACCGCCTTCGCGAAGATCTTGCCGCGCCTCGACTCCACCATGACGCGGTCGCCGTTCCGGATGCCCTTCTTCGCCGCGAGCGTCTCGTCGAGCTCGACGAACTGCTCGGGCTGGAGCACCGCGAGCGCCCGGACGTGCTTCGACCAGTAGTGGAAGTGCTCGGTGAGCCGGTAGGTCGTCGCGGCGTAGGGGAACCTGTCCGCCGCGCCGAGCGCCTCCCGGTCGCGCTTGAACATGCGCACGGCCGGCGTCGGCCCGACCTTCGGGTGGAAGGCGTTCGGGGCCGGCGACTCCATCGGCTCGTAGTGCTCGGGGAACGGGCCGTCCGGCATGCGGTCCACGCCGAAGAGACGCCCGACGCCCTCGCCGTTCATGATGAACGGGCCGACGTTCTCCTCGGGCTTCGCGTCGGGCCGCATGTCCGGCACGTCGTTGCCCGCCCACTTCGTACCGGTCCAGGCGATGACCTTGCGCTTCGGATCCCACGGCTTCCCGGACGGATCGCAGGAGGCGCGGTTGTAGAGGATCCGACGGTTCGCCGGCCACGAGAAGCCCCAGCCCGGGGTGACGCCGAGGCCGCTCGGATCGGCGTTGTCGCGCCGCGCCGCTTGGTTGCCGGCCTGCGTGTACGCGCCGCAGTAGAGCCAGTTCCCGCTCGCGGTGGTGCCGTCGTCGCGGAGGGCCGCGAAGCCGGGGAGCTGCTCGCCCTCCTTCGCGAGGGTCTTCGTCGCGTCCTTCGGATCGACGAGGTCGGCGAGGGCCTTGCCGTTGTACTCGCGGGCGAGCTCGTCCGCCGACGGCTTCGTCACGATCTTGTAGTCCCAGGTCAGGTTCAGGATCGGGTCGGGGAACGTCCCGCCCTCCTTCTGGTAGAGGGCGCGGATCCGCGTGAACAGCCCCGCGACGATCTCCGGGTCCTCGCGGCCCTCGCCAGGGGGGTCGGCGCTCTTCCAGTGCCACACCAGGGTGCGGCCGGAGTTCGTGAGCGAGCCGTCCTCCTCTGCGAAGCAGGACGACGGGAGCCGGAACACCTCGGTCATGATCTTCGCCGGCTCGACGGGGTTCAGATCGCCGTGGTTCTTCCAGAACTCCGCGGTCTCGGTCTGGAGCGGGTCGATCGTGACGAGGAAGTCGAGCTTCGAGAGCCCCTCGATGAGCTTCGCCTTGTTCGGCACGGCGGCGAGCGGGTTGAAGCCCTGGCAGACGTAGCCCTTGATCTTCCCCTGCGACATGAGGTCGAAGACGGTGAGGATGTCGTAGAGCTTGTCGAGCTTGGGCAGCCAGTCGTACGCCCAGTCGTTCTCCTTCGTCGCCGCCTTCCCGAACCACGCCTTCATGAGCGAGACGTGGAACTTGGGGTAGTTCGACAGGTAGTTCATCTGCCCGGGGCGCAGCGGCTTGGACGTGCGCTTGTCGAGGTACGCCTTGAAGTCCGGCTCGTTCTCGCGCGCCAGGGTGAGGTAGCCGGGGAGGGCGTCGGAGAGGAGGCCGAGGTCGGTGAGCCCCTGGATGTTGGAGTGGCCGCGGAGCGCGTTCACGCCGCCGCCCGCCATC
>DASWCJ010000206.1:0-4497 GCA_036390155.1 Anaeromyxobacter sp. | reverse complement strand
GGTGCGCGAGGACGTGCTGGCGTTCGTCTCGCACGACCTGAAGGTGCCGCTGAGCGTCATCCAGCTCGGCGCCTCGTCCGTGGCGCGGATGCTGGACAAGGGGGGCGACGGTCCCGCGGTGCGCCGGCAGATCGACAGCGTCCAGCGCGGGGTCCGGCGGGCGGACGTGCTGCTCCGCGACCTGGTCGACATGGCGAGCATCCGCGCCGGCCGGCTCGCGATCCGGAGGTCGCCGGAGAGCGGTGACCTACTGCTCGCCGAGGCCGTGCAAGCGCACGAGGCGCTCGCCCGCGAGAAGGGCGTCTCGCTCGCGAGCGGCGGGGCGGCCGGGCACGCGGTCGCGTGCGATCGCGACCGGGTCCTGCAGGTGTTCGCGAACACGATCACGAACGCGATCAAGTTCTGCCGCCCGGGCGATCGGATCGACCTCGGCGCTGCCGGCGACGGGCGGTTCGCAACGTTCACCGTCGCCGACACGGGACCCGGGATCGCGGAAGACGCCCTGCCGCTCGTCTTCGAGGCCTACTGGTCCGGCGCCCGGCACGCCGGTCACGGCACCGGGCTCGGCCTCTTCATCTGCAAGGGCATCGTGCAGGCGCACGGCGGCCGGATCTGGATCGAGAGCCGGGTCGGGCAGGGCACGACGCTGCGGTTCACCCTGCCCATCGCCGCGGCCTAGCTAGCCCATCGACACGACGCCGACGATGTTCTGGCCGGCGTCGACGTGGAGCACCTCGCCGGTGACGTTCCGCGCGAGATCCGAGCAGAGGTAGAGCGCGGCGCGCGCGCAGTCGTCCTGCTCGATGTTCCGGCGGAGCGGGGTCCGCGCGGCGTTCTCGGAGAGCAGTTCGCGCATCCCCTTGATCCCGGCGGCGGCGAGCGTCCGGAGCGGCCCCGCGCTGATGCAGTTCACGCGGATGCCGTCGGCGCCGAGGTCGTCGGCGAGGTAGCGGGTCGAGCACTCCAGGGCGGCCTTCGCGACGCCCATCACGTTGTAGTTCCGGACGACCTTCTCCGCGCCGTAGTAGCTGAGCGAGACGATCGACGCGCCCGGGGCCATGAGCGGCTTGAACGCGCGGGCGAGCCCGACGAGCGAGTACGCCGAGACGTCGAGGGCGATCCGCCACGCCTCGCGCGTCGTCACGTCGGCGAACCGGCCCGCGAGCGCCTCGCGCGGCGCGTAGCCGATCGAGTGGATGAGCACGTCCACGCGGTCCCACACCTTCCGGATCTCCGCGACGGTCCGGTCGATGTCGTCGTCCTTCGCGACGTCGCAGTCCACGATCGCCTTCGCGCCGAGGCTCTCTGCGAGCGGCCGCACCCGCTTCTCCATGCCCTCGCCTGGATAGGTGAACGCGAGCTCCGCGCCCTCGGCGTGGAAGGCCTGAGCGATGGACCAGGCGATCGAGCGCTCGTTCGCGACGCCGGTGATCACCGCGCGCCGCCCGCGCAGCAGGCCGCCGAGCGACGCGCGCACGTCCTCGGTCTGCGCCTTCGCACGTTGCAGCTCGACGTCCTTGATGTCGATGGGGCTCATCTCGTTCCTCGTGCGCGGAGGGCCTCGAGCGCCTGCCCGAGCTCGCTCCGCGCGTGCATGTCGTTCGCCCGGTCCGCCGCGGCGAGCCCGTCCTCGTAGGCGCGCGCCGCATCGGCGTCGCGCCCGAGGGCCTCGAGCACCTGCCCGAGCATCAGGTACGCCGGGACGTACTCCGGCCTGCGCCGGCGGAGCTCGTCGAACTCCGCCGCGGCCTCGTCGCCGCGCCCCGCCGACCGGAGCGCCATCGCGAGCGAGTAGCGCGAGAACGCGTCGTTCGGGCTCTTGGCCACGAACGCGCGGAAGGTGTCGATGCGCTGCTCGGGAGTCACGGGGGGGAGAGGTTCTACCCGAATCGAGCCAGGGCTGCCAGCTTCGAGGGCGCCAGGAGGCCGCCCCGCGTTACATTGCCGGCATGGCGACGCCCCCCTTCCAGGACTGCACCGGCGTGCTCGTCGCGGGCGGCAAGGCGACGCGCATGGGCGGCGCGCCCAAGGGGCTGCTCCGCCTCGAGGGCGAACCGATCGCCGCGCGGTCGCTCGCGCTGTTCGCGCGGCTCTTCGGGCGCGCGCTCGTGGTCACGAACGATCCGGCGCCGTACGCGGCGCTCGGCCCTCGCGTCGTCCCGGACCTGCTCCAGGGCCGCGGCGCGCCCGGCGGCCTGCACGCGGCGCTCCGCGCGGCGGAGACGCCCTGGATCTTCGCGGCGGGTTGCGACATGCCCTTCCTCGACGCGGGGGCGATCTCGTTCCTCGCGGCCCGGCGCGGGGACGCCGACGCCGTCCTCGTCCGCGCAGGCGGTCGGCTCGAGCCGCTCCACGCGTTCTGGTCCCGCGCCTGCCTCCCGCCGCTCGAGGCGCTCCTCGCGCGGGGAGAGCCCTCGCTGCGGGACCTCGCCGCCGCGGTCCGCGCGACGGTCGTCGACGAGGCGGAGTACCGCGCCGCCGACCCCGCCCTCCGCTCGCTCGAGAACGCCAACACCCCCGAGGACGCGGCTCGGCTCGGGCTCGGCCCTCACCAGCTGTAGCCGAAGCCCACCGAGACGTAGGGGCCGACCTCGCCGCCGACGAAGGAGGAGAACGACTCGTTCTTGTCGTCCCCGGCGACGCGTCCGCCGACGCCCGCCGCGAGGATGCCGGTGATCCCGTTCGAGGCGATGAAGTTGTAGCCGAGCTCGCCCGCCATCCCGAGCCGCGCGAACGTGTTGTTGCCTCCGCCGAACTTCTCCCGCCCCGCCGCGAGCTCGACGCGCGGGCCGAGCCGGAGCCCTTCGTTGTGGCGGCCGACGATGAAGAAGTCGACGCCGGCGAGGGCGCCGAAGGTGGAGGCGGTGCCGTTCGTCGCGTCCGTCGCGGAGAAGCGTGCGCCGCCCACCCACGAGAACTTCGGCGCGTCCTCGAACGAGCCGAACACGGTCGCGTTCATGCCGAGCCCCGAGAACCAGCCGACCGGGTTCGTGACGAGCGTGTACCCGACCGGCCGCCCGTTGCTCCGCATCCCGAGCGGCAGCCGGGGACGGCTCCCGGTGAGCTCTCCCGCCGCCGCGCCGAACGCCGACGCCACGTCCTCTCCCTGCTGCGGCTGCGCCGCCCCCTGGCCGGGCTGGATGCGCCCCTCCGCCTGGAGGCGGAGCTGCTCCTGCGCCGCGAGCTGCTGCTGGCGACGGCGCGCAGCGTCGATCCGGTCGCCCGCGCGGCCCGACATGAGGTTCGCGCAGGCGTCGCGCAGCGCCTGGATCGCCTTCTCACCCTCCGGCGTCTGCCCGTGGAGGAGGTCGATGCACGCCCGGTCGAAGGCGTCGCTCGCAAGTCCCGCCTGGGCGTTGCCCTGCGGTGCTCCCGGCTGCGCGTCGTTCGGCGGCGGGTTCTCGAGCGGCGCCGCTCGCTCCGTGTCCTGCGCCCGCGCCATCGTCGCCACCGCGATCGCGAGCCCCACCCACACCCCGCGTGTCCGCATGACGCCCTCCTTCGGAGTTCACCCGAAGGCTGCGCATCGGGCCGAGGCTAGGCACCATCCGGGGCCCTTCGCCGCCGCGGCCGGTTGCTCAGGCTGCGAGGGCGCGGCCGAGGGCGAGGCCCGCGAGCCCGGCGACGAGGCAGCCCAGGACGGTCAGGGCCAGGTTCGCGAGCGCGAGGCTGGAGGCGCCCTGATCGAAGAGGGCGAGGGTCTCGGTGTTGAACGACGAGTAGGTCGTGTACCCGCCCATCACGCCCGCGCCGACGAAGAGCCGGAGGTCGGGACCGAGCTTGCTCCCCGGGAGCGCGAAGAGGAACGCGAGCACGAACGAGCCTGTCGCGTTCACGAGGAGCGTACCGCGAGGGAAGTCGGCGCCGAGGGCGCGAGCGGCCCAGGTCGAGACGAGGTACCGGGCGCCCGAGCCGAGGGCGCCGCCCCCGCAGACGAGGAGGAGCCGGAGCACGCCGCATTGTATGCGGCGATCGCCGCGGCGGTCACCTTCGCAGCAGCTTGAACGCGTGCACCCAGTCGTTCCGCAGGAACCCGGGGACGCACCACAGGATGCAGAGCGGCTCGATCGCCCGCGCCGCCTCCGCGGCGCCCAGGTCCTCGATCTCCCAGCCGAACTGATCGAGGATCGCCGTGGCCTGCCGCTTCGCGTCCGCGTCGTTGCCGCAGATGAACATGGTCGGCTTGCCGCCGGACAGCTGCGGATTCACCATCAGCGAGCTGCCGACGCAGGAGAACGCCTTCACGAGCCGCGCCTTCGGCGCGCGCGCCTGGATCGCCTCGAGGAGCGACTCGTTCGGCCCCGTGAAGAACCGGATCACCCCGTTCACGGGCGGTGCGTCGGCGATCGGGTTGGTCGTGTCGAGCACGACCTTGCCGTCGAGCGCGCCGCCGAGCCCCCCGACCGCCTCGACCGCCGCGCCGCCCTTCACCGCGAGCACCACGACCTCGCCGAACCCGGCGGTCTCCGCCATGGTGCCGGTGCGCGCCTTCGGCCC
>DASWCJ010000205.1:0-11225 GCA_036390155.1 Anaeromyxobacter sp. | reverse complement strand
GCCGCCCACCGCGATGAGGAGGGCGACGACGTTCGTGAAGATCGTCATGTCCCCGCCCTTCGCGAGGACGGCGTAGTAGACGATGGCCACGCCGATGATGAGGCCGAGATAGGTCGTAGTTCTCACGTGGCGAGGTCCCCGGGGATCAGTTCTTCACCGACTTCTGCTTCTTCGGGCGGTCGTGCTCCTTCAGCGCCTCGGCGACCGCCTTGTTCGTCGGGTCGAGCTGGTAGGCGCGGCGCCAGGACTGGACCGCCGCCTCCTTCTGATCGAAGAGGAAGTAGATCGACCCGAGGAACGCTTGCGCCACCGCGAACTCCGGCAGCGCCTTCGCGGAGTTCCGGACGCGCTCCAGCGCGCCGAAGTTGTCGCCCTCGAGGTACGCGACGAGCCCGAGGGCGAGGTCGCGGTACCCGTCCATCTGCACCCCGAGCTCCGTCTTCACGCGGCCGTTGCGGATCGCCGCGAGGCGGCGCGAGACGAGGTCCGCGTCGATCCCCGGGATGCCGACGTTCTCGGCCGCGGCCTGCGCGATCGCCTTCTCGATGAAGAAGAGCCGGCGCTCCTCCCAGTTCACCGCGTCGAGGTAGGAGCTCCGCGCGTCCTCCATCGGCGCGCCGACGAGGGCCTTCAGCTTCGTCTTCATCTGGCCGGGGTCCACCCCGCCCTCGGTGTCGTAGAACTGCTGGACCGCCTGGACGATGGAGCGCGCCATCATGTCGCCCATCGACAGCTGCTCGTTGCGGCGGTCGAGCGCGTCCCAGGAGAGCTTCATCTGGGCGCCGCCCGGGCCGTCCCAGGGCAGCTTCACACCGCCGTCGCGGGCGGCGGTGCTCCGGGTGAGCGAGAGGAACCCGAGGACGTCGGGATCGAGCGGCGCTTCCGGCGCGGCCGGGGCGGCCGCCTCGGCAGGCGCAGGCGTCGCCGCCGCGGCCGGGGGCGGATCCTTCGGCGCCTTGGCCTTGGCCCCGGCGGGGGCGGCGAGCGCGAGAGCGAGAGCGAGAGCGATCATTGAACCTTTCAGGCCGCGGCTGCGGACGTCTCGGCGGAGCCCCGCAGGTGGAGATCCCCCCGCGCATGGAGCGCGCGCATCGCCCGTTCCAGCACCCGCCGCGCCTCCTCGACCTCGGCGGCCGGCCGGTCCTTCGCGAGGTCGACCTCGACCTCGAGGATCGCGCGGAGCCGCTTGGACACGGCCGCGAGGACCACGTCCCTGGCCGCGTCCGCGCCCGCGAGCGCAAGCGCAACGGTCGCGGGGTCCACGCCGGTGATGATGCGCTTGACCGACGCGTCGTCGAGGCCCGGGAGATCGTCGAAGAGGATGAGCTCGGCGCGCGCTTCGCGGGCGACGTTGGGATCCCGCGCCGCGACCGCCTCGAGCAGCTCCCCGCGGATCGCCGCCGGCGCCCGGGCGAGGAGCTCCGCGAGCCGCTGCGGACCGCCGAGCGGGACGCGGTTGCGTACGCGCGCGAGTGCCTGCGTTGCGATGTTCTCCATCTGGGCGAGGTGCTCGCGCGCGAGGATGCGCGGACTCGCGAGGCCGAGCCCGATCTCGGTGCGGCGCTGCGGCGGGACCTTCTCGGCGAGGAGCTTCGCCGCGCCATCGTCGAGCCCGAAGAGATCGACGATCGCGATGGCGGTGTGCGGGTCGACGTCGGCGATGATCTGAACGAGCTCGTCGGCGGTCGTGCCCTCGAGCGAGAGGAACGCGCCCGTCTCCTTGCGCCGGCGCTCCACCGCCTGGGCGTCCGCCGCCGCTCCGGCGGCGACCACGGCCGAGACCCCCACCCCCACCTCACCCGAAAACTCCATGCCGCCGGCGCCGGCGCCGCTGCCGCGCCCCCCGCCGGAGATGGAGGCGCTGAGGGCGCCACGGCGAGAGAGTCCCCAGGTCAGCATGATGGAGGCGAGCAGCGCCGTGACGCAGATCGCGATCGTGTCATTGCCGATCTTCGGGTTCGCCGAGGTGTTGATGGTCGCGGAGATCTGCGTCGGGACGCCGCCCACGCCGGCCGCCGGCGGCGGCGGCGCGGGGCGCTCCTCGACGAGCACCTCGTCGCCGCGGGCCTTGTCGACTCCCGCGAGGTCGGCGGCGAGCCGGACGAGCAGCTCGCGGCGGTCCTTCGGCATGACCGGATCGACGAAGAGCATGATCGACATCTTCGTCACCTCGGTCTCGAGCTGACGGCTCACCTGCTCGGTGACGCGGGTGCCGCCCTCGATGTTGATCTCCGGCATGGTCGGGCCGCCCTGCCCGCCGCCTTCGACCATCCCGAACCCGGGCAGCTTCACCTTGCTCTTGCCGCCGATCTTGACCGCGGGTGCGTTGCTCTCCTGCTTCGCGCGCATCTCGCGGACCATGCCGCGGAGCTCCACCCGAACGACGGCCTCCACCCGGTACGGCTCGGCAGGACCCTGGAGACTCTTCGTGAGCCACTCCCCGAGCTGCCGCTGCATCGCGATCCGCTCGGTGATGACAGCCCCGTACCGGCTCGCCTGGTCGGCCGCGCCGGCCGTGCCACCACCCAACGTAAAGATCAAAAAGAACGCGACCATGGACACGGCCGCGCGAACCCCATCCCTGGCTCCAGGCATCCAGCTTGGGTACCATGCGGCGCCCCCAGAACACATGACAAACGTCAAGAAACTAGGGTCCGGCGTACCCCCGGGGTGCGGCGAATCGCCGCAGGCTCACATGGGTCGCTCGGGATGCCTACTCGGAGCGCGGCCCCGGGTGGTCCGCGAGCTTTCGCCGGAGCGCCTCGAGCACGTTCGCGGGCACGAACGCGGACACGTCACCGCCGAAGGTCGCGACCTCGCGGACGATCCGCGCCGAGACGAAGAAGTAGTCCTCCCCCGTCATCACGAAGACCGTCTCGAGATCCGGCAGGAGGTGCCGGTTCATGTTCGCGATCTGGAACTCGAACTCGAAGTCGGAGACCGCGCGGAGGCCGCGCAGCACCGTGTGGACCCCCTTGCGCCGGACGTACTCGACGAGGAGCGAGTCGAACGAGTCCACCTCGACCCGGGGATCGGCGCCGACCGCCTCCTGGATCATGGCGCGCCGCTCGGCGACGTCGAAGAGCGGCCGCTTCTCCGGGTTGTTCGCGACCGCGACGACGAGCCGGTCGAACACCTTGAGCCCGCGCTGGATGATGGCGAGGTGCCCGTTCGTCAGGGGGTCGAAGGACCCAGGGTAGATCGCGGTGCGCTTCGGCATAGGGCCGCGGAGTATAGCGTACCGGCCTACTCCCGCCGGTAGATCGAGATCCCGGTGCCGCCGTAGTGGCGGCGATCGGCGACCACGAGCGCGCCATAGCGGTCCGCGGGCGGGCGATGCGCGTCGTGCTCCGCGACGGCCCTCGCGCCCCGCGCGAGGACCGGCCCGAGCAGCGCGAGCGCCGCCTCGGGCCCCTCCTCGTACGGAGGGTCGATGAAGGCGAGGTCGAAGCTCGACGGCGCGAGCCGCGGGAGGACGTCGGCGACCCGCCCCCGCACGACGTCCACGCGCTCGGCGAAGCCGCACGCCTCCGCGTTCGCGCGCGCCACCTCGGCGGTGGCGCGATCCGCCTCGACGCAGGTCGCGCGGTCGCAGCCTCGGGAGAGCGCCTCGAGCGCGAGCGCCGCCGTGCCGGCGTACAGGTCGAGCACCGCCCCGCCCTCGAAGAACTGCCCGAGCACGTTGAACACCGCGCCGCGGACCTTGTCGCTCGTCGGACGGGTGGCCGTCCCGCGCGGCGCCGCGAGCCGCCGGCCGCGCGCCGCGCCCGCGATGATCCGCGTCACCGGTCCACCCGCGCCCGGTCGAGGGCGCGGACGATCACCGGCGCCCCGCCGCGGCCGCCGAGCCGCTCGAGGAGGTCGACCACCTCGACGTAGGCGCGCGCCTCGAGCCGATCCGCGTCGGCGCCGGAGAGCGCACCGGCGGCGCGCTCGAGCGCACTCTCGCGGGAGCCCAGCCCCTCCGCCTCGCCGCCCGTCGGCGCGGGCACGAGCCCGAGCGCCCGCGCCGCGGCGGCGCCGCCGTCCTCGCACGCCTTCACGGGCGAGGCGCGGAGGAGCTCGACGAGCCGCGGCGTGATCGGGCCGCGACGCATCAGAGGCACGCACCCGATCGCCTGGGACAGCCGCGCGAGCGAGGCGGCCTGCAGCCGCGCCTCCTCGTCGTCGCGCGGCGCGGGGCAGCGGACCCCGGCAAGGTCGGGCGCCGGACCGCGCGCGGCGAGCTCCTCGAAGAGCGCCGCGGCGCGCGCCGCCGCCTGCCCCTCCCCGAGCGGCAGGACGAGCTCGACGCTGAGGCCGCGCTCGAACGCCGCCTGCGCGACCTCGCCGGCGACGCGCCCGCGCTCGGCGACGGAGATCGCGGCGACGTCCACCGCGAGGTGCGTGAGCCCGGCGTCGACGAGCTCCCACGCCATCCGCGCGGCGCGCTCGACCTGGGTGGCGCCCTCCCCCTCCACCACGAGCTCGGCGGACAGGAAGATCGGGAGGCCGGCGGCCACCTCGTCCGCCGCCGCCGCGACCGCGTCGAACCAGGGCCGCGCCGGGGTGTCGCGCGGGAGCGCGAGGCCGAGGACCGCCTTCAGCTCCTTCGCGGCGACGAGCGCGCCGCGCGCGACCCCCGAGACCGGCGCCTGCACGAGCGGGAGGACGAGCCCCGCCGCGTTCGCCGGCCCGAGCAGCTCGCGGACGGAGAGCGGGCAAGCGCCGCTGCGGGCGGGGAGGCGCGCGACGACGCTCGCGGGGCGGAACGCGAGGGCGGGCGAGAGCAAGGGTCCGATATAGCACCGGGCGCGTCAGTGCGTGTGCATGTCGTCGACGTGCGCGTACGCGTGGGACTCGATCTGGATCGTGGTGTGGTCGATGCCGAAGGAGCGACGGAGCCCGGCCTTGAGCGTCGAGAGGATCTCGTCGTTCCGCCCGATGTCGTCCCCGTGCACGACGACGTGGCAGGAGAGCGCGTACAGGCCCGAGGAGATCGTCCAGATGTGGAGGTCGTGGACGGCGACGACGCCGCCGCACCCCTCCATCTGGCGCGTCACCGCCGCGAAATCGACGTGGGCCGGGACCGCCTCCATGAGGATGTCCGTGATCTCGAGGACGAGCCGGACCGCGCCCCAGAGGATGAGGACCGAGATCACGAGCGAGAGCGCCGGGTCGATCCACCAGAGGTCCGGCCGGAGCGCCATCGCGCCCGCGCCGCCGAGGACCGCGACCGACGAGATCGTGTCCGAGAGGACGTGCAGGAACGCGGAGCGGGCGTTGAGGCCGTGCTCGTGCTGCAGGAACCGGAGGATGGCGAGGTTCGCGAGGAGGCCGATCCCCGCGATGATCCCCATGATCTTCAGGTCGATCTTCGCGCCGCCGGCGCCGAGCCGCCCGATCGCCTCCCATCCGATCCAGACCGAGAGGAGCACGAGCGCGCCGACGTTGATCTGGGCCGCGAGCACCTCCGCGCGCCGGTACCCGAACGTCCGCTTGTCGTCGGCGGGCCGGGTCGCGAGGTAGGCCGCGACCAGCGCGAGGCCGAGGGCGCCCGCGTCGGTGAGCATGTGCCCCGCGTCGGAGAGGAGCGCGAGCGATCCGGAGACGAGGCCACCGACCGCCTCCGCGACCATCACGAGCGCGGTGACCCCGAGGGACCACCCCAGCCGCCGGAGGCTCGCGCCGGCGCCGTGCGCTTCGCGCTGGTGCTCCGCGTCGTGCGACCCGCCGGGGCCGTGCGCGTGCGCGGGGCCGCCGTGGCCGTGCCCTTCTCCGTGCTGGTGGCCGTGAGACATTCCGCTCGCGCCTCCGTGCGGCGTACTCTACGCCATGGGAACCATGCGGGCACGCGGGCAGCCCCGCCGCGCGCACGCTCCCCCGCTCCCCCGCCTCCAGGTACCCTGCATGCCCATGAAGCCGAGCTTCGCCGCCGCCCCCGACGGCACGCGCATCGCCTGGACGAGCCGCGGCCGCGGCGCGCCGCCGGTGCTGCTCGTGGACGGGATCGGCTGCGCCGGCTACATCTGGCGGCGGCTCGCCCCGGAGCTCGCCCGAACCCGGCGCGTCCTGCACTGGAACTACCGCGGTCACGGCCTGAGCGAACCGCCCCAGGACCTCCGCGACGCGACCGTCGAAGCGTGCGTCGACGACCTCCTCGCGGTGCTCGACGCCGCCGGCGAGGAGCGCGCCGTCCTCGCCGGCCACTCGATGGGCGTACAGGTCGCGCTCGAGGCGCACCGGCGCGCGCCGGAGCGGGTCGCCGGGCTCTTGCTCGTGTGCGGCGCGCCGGGGAAGCTCCTCGACGACTTCCACGACTCCGGCCTCCTGCGGGTCGCGTTCCCCTACGCCCGGGCCTTCTTCGAGCGGTGGCCCATCGCGGCGTCGGCCGCCTTCCGGACGGTGGTGCGAAGCGAGATCGCGATGGAGTACGCGCTCGCGTTCGAGGTGGACCGCAACCGGATCCGGCCGAGGGACCTGCGCCGCTACTTCGACGATCTCTCGAACGTGGACCCGGGGGTGTTCGTCCGGCTGCTCGAGTCGGCGGAGTCGCACAGCGCGACCGCGCACCTGCCGCACGTCCGCGTCCCGACGCTCGTCGTCGCAGGGGAGCGGGACGGGTTCACCCCGATGCGGCTCTCGATCCGGATGCACGAGGCGATCCGGGGCAGCGAGCTCCTCGTCCTGCCGGGCGGCACGCACGCGGGGCCCATCGAGCAGCCCGAGCTGCTCTCGCGGCGCGTCCGCGCGTTCCTCGGGGCGCACTTCCCGGTGCGGCGCGCGCGCCGCGCTGCCCCCGGGCGCCGGCGCGCGGCGGGCGGCTCGAGGCGCCGCGCGTGAGGCGGGCGCTCGCGGCCGTCCTGCTCCTCGCGGCGGCGGGGGTGCGCGCGCAGCCCTACGATCCCGCGTTCCGGTGGCGCACGCTCGAGACGCCGCACTTCCGGATCCACTACCACCAGGGCGAGGAGGCCATCTCGCAGGTGGTCGCGCGCGAGGCGGAGCGAGCCCACGCCCTCCTCTCGCCGCGGCTCGGATACTCCGCGCCGCTCACGCAGATCGTCCTCTCCGACGACCAGGACGACACGAACGGCTCGGCGTCCGCCTTCTTCTACGACACGATCCGGCTCTTCGTCGTCCCACCCGCGGCGGGGTCGGAGCTGCAGGACTACCGCAGCTGGATCCGGCAGCTGCTGCAGCACGAGTACACGCACATCCTCCACATGGATCACGTCGGCGGCGTGCCGGCGGCGTTCGACGCGATCTTCGGCAAGGTCTGGCCGCCGAACGCCTTCACCCCGCCCCTCTTCCTGGAGGGCCTCGCCGTCCTGAACGAGTCGGAGGGCGACCCCGCCTCGGGCCGGAACGCGGCGGCGCTCTTCGACGCCGAGGCGCGCACGCTCGCGCTCGAGGGCCCGTTCCCGCGGCTCGACGAGGCCGCGAACCCGCTCCCGCGCTGGCCGGTCGGGCAGATCCCGTACCTCCTCGGCGGACGGTTCATGGGGTACCTCCAGGCGCGCTACGGCCCGGCCGCGATCGCCGGCTTCGTCGCCGAGCAGGGCACCGCGATGTGGCCGTACGCGCCCTCGTGGGCGGGGCGCCGCTTCTTCGGCGACAAGGAGTTCCCGGAGCTCTGGGACGAGTACGTCGCGGCCGAGCGCGCGTACGCGGAGGGGAAGCGGGCCGCGGTGCGGGCGCGGCCGGTGACGGCCCCGGCGCCCCTCACGCACCGGGGCGGGCTCGTCGAGCACCCGCGCTTCTCGCCGGACGGCCGCTTCGTCGCGTACGCCGACCGCGGCCTCGACGAGGCGCCCGGCCTGCGGCGCGTGGGGCTCGACGGGAAGGACCTCGGGCGCGTCACGGTGGTGGACCAGAACGGCACCCTCGCGCTCCCGTCGCCCGACGAGGCGATCGTCGCGATCGGCGAGGTGTTCCACGAGTTCCGGGTCTACGACGACCTCTACCGCGTGGACCTCCGGAGCGGGCGCCGCACCCGGCTCACCCGCGGCGAGCGCGCGACAAATCCCGACGTCGCGAAGGACGGCACGATCGTCTACGTCCGGCGCACCGGGGGCGGCGGCACCGCGCTCGCCCGGCTCCGGCCCGGCGGCTCGCCGGAGGTCCTGTTCGAGCGGGCGGGCGCCGACGTGTACGAGCCGGCCCTCGCCCCGGACGGCACGATCGCGTTCTCGCTGCACGAGGGAGGCCGGCGGGACATCGCGCTGTGGCGCGACGGGAGCGTCGAGCGCGTGACCGACGACGACGCGCTCGACACCGGGCCCGCGTGGACGCCGGACGGACGGTTCCTGCTCTTCGCCTCCGACCGCGGCGGGATCGACAACCTGTACGCCTGGGTGCGGGCGACCGGACGGATCCGGCAGGTGACGAACGTCGAGACCGCGGCGCGCGAGCCGGACGTGTCGCCGGACGGCCGCACCGTCGTGTTCGCCTCGTACTCGATCCGGGGCTGGGACCTCGCGACGATCCCGCTCGACGAGGGGGCCTGGCTCGATCCGGTCGAGGCGTCGACGTCGGTCCCTGCGCCGGCGCCGCCGACCGCGGCGGAGCTCGCGCTCCCCGAGCCGATCCCCTCGCGGCCCTACTCCGCCTGGCCGACGGTGGCGCCGAGCTTCTGGTTCCCGCTCCTCGGCACGGACGCTGCCGGACCGATCTACGGCGCGTTCACGGTCGGTGGCGACGTGCTCGCGCGCCACTCCTGGGCCGCGGAGGGCTGGTGGAGCGTGGACGGGAAGGAGCCGGGGTACGTGCTCGCGTACCGCGGCGGCTGGTCCTGGCCTTCCCTCGACCTCTCGTCGAGCCTCGGGATCGACACCTCGCCCGGGCCGCCGTTCCGGCTGCAGCGCGTCTGGGAGTACGCGAGCACGGGCGCGACCTTCACGTTCACGCAGCTCGCGCGGGCCCTCGCGATCCGCGTCGGCTGGAGCGGGACCGCGTACGGCTCGATCGGCGCCGAGGGCGCGATCCCGCCGGCGTGGGAGCCGTACCGGTTCAAGGACGGGTTCCTGTCGGAGGCCTCGTTCACGACGCAGTACACCGACGCGCGCCGGTTCACCCGCTCGATCTCGCCGGAGGAGGGGCGCACCGTGACGCTCGCGCTCGGGGTCGCGGGACCCGAGACCGGGAGCGACTACCGGCTCGCCCGCGCGAGCGCGGCCGTCGCCCAGTACCTCTCGCTCTCCCGCGCGCATCACGTCGCGCTCGCCCTGCGGCTCGCCGGCGGGGTCGCGGACGGGACCATCGGCGGACGAGCGCCGTTCGAGCTCGGCGGGACCTCGTCGCTCGACCCGCTCTCGACCCTGCTCGGGGGCATCGCGTCGCCCGCCGCCTCGAACCAGCTGCGCGGGTATCCGGCCCGCGCGTTCGGCGGGACCGGGTTCGCGCTCGCGAACCTCGAGCTGCGGTTCCCCATCGCGTCGCCGACGCGCGGGTACTCGACCTGGCCGGTGTTCTTGCGCCGCGTGCACGCGGCGGTGTTCCTCGACGCGGGCGACGCGTTCGACCTGCCCGGGCAGGTGCCGATCGCGTTCCACCCCTGGTCGATCGAGCAGGTGCGCTTCTCCACGGGCGCGGAGGTCCGGCTCGAGCTGGTGCTCGGGTACTACTTCCGGACGGACGTCCGGATCGGGGCGGCCCGGCCGCTCGGCGCGCTCTTCGGCGACGGGCGCGCGGCCGACGTCGAGGCGGGCCTCTCGGTGCCCGACGTCGCGTTCTACGTCACGGTCGGAAGCAGCTTCTGATCAGCCGCTCCGCGGACGCAAGAGCGCCCAGACGAGCCGGATGGGCGCCGTCACGAGGGTCGCGCCGAGCCGGGCCGCGCCGACCGCGATCTCCAGCGCGAGCGAGCGCGCGCCGGGGAGGTTCCGCTCCGCGTCGCCCCACGGCGGCAGCTCGTCGTACGGGCGTCGCTCGGGGCGCCCCGGCTCGGCCCGCATCTCCTCCGCGCGCCGGCGAAGCTCCGCGGAGGCCGCCTCCGCGCGCATACGGAGGTCGTCCTCGTCCACCGGCGTCGCCCAGGAGGGAGGGGGCTCCTGGAAGCCGGTGGCCACGCTTCCGGACGTGCGCTCGCTCTCCGCGCCCACGTCCATGCCTTCGAGCTGGTGCTCGTCCGGGGGAGTGACGGCGCGCAGGCCGGACGATTCGGTCGCCTGCACCTGGCGCGCGGCCTGCCGGGCCGGCGCCTCACGCCTCCGGCGTCGCCGGCTGGTCGCGCCGCCGGTCGCGCCTCTCCTCGCCCCCGCCCTGCCCGTCGATCGCCCACCGCGCTTTCGGGTCGCCATCCCCGGAAGCTAAGGCGGAGGCAGGGACGCGGTGCGGCGCCGCTGCCCCACGCACCGGCGGGCGAGCCCTTGCGAGCGCCCGCGAGCGATGCTAGAGAATCGCCGCTTCGCCGACATAGCTCAGCTGGTAGAGCAACTGATTCGTAATCAGTAGGTCCCCAGTTCAATTCTGGGTGTCGGCTCTCAGGAAACGGGGGGGGTTACGGGCGACCGTCACCCCCTTCGTGTTTCGGGAGGAGCGGGCCACCAGACCGCGACGGGTTCCCCTGCGGTTCCTCCCCTGGTGAACCTGTCCATCCAGGCGTCGCCGTAGACCTGGCGCGCGGCGAGCTGGTTGTGGAATTTGCAGAGGCATCTCGTGTTCTCGACCGTCGGCGGCCCGCCCCGTCCCCGCGGCATCACGTGATCGAGCTCGACCTGATGAGTGGATCCGCAGATGCCGCCTCCGTCCAACGGCCACTGGCAGCGCCCGCCGTCACGCTTCCAGACAGCCCGCTTCACGTGGGCGGGGACGTGATCCGGCTTCGCGGGCGGCGGCTCGCGCCGTGGCTTCTCGACGAGCCCCTTGCGCTTGGTGTGGCGCTCGAGGAGGAGGTCGAGCCCCGCCTCGAGGATGGTCTGCTCGGTTGCTCCGGGATGCGAGTGCGAGAGCGCATCGCGCGCGGCGTCGAGCTTGCGGAGGAACTCGCGCGATACGGTGATGTGCACGCGGCTCAGCTCGGCGGTCTTCGGCTCGACCACGGTCGGCGCAGCGCTGGGAGGTGCGCTCGGAGCGGACGCGAGGAGGGTCACGGAAGGTGCGGGCCCCTCCTGGGTCGAGCGCTCGGAGTTGGCATGGGCTGGTTCATCCAGCCAACTGACCCGAGTCAACTGCATGGCCGGCTGGTCTGTGGCGCTCGCTGGCGTGCGCACGAGGTGACCGGAGGGGACCGAGGTCACGACCGTGCG
>DASWCJ010000204.1:0-3794 GCA_036390155.1 Anaeromyxobacter sp. | reverse complement strand
TGCTCACGGTCCGGCCCGCGCGCCGCTGAGGCTCGCGGCCCGACTCAGCGCCGGCTCGCGAACCGCACGTCCTGCGCGGCGTAGGCTGCGCGGCAGAGCGCGTCCGACGCGGCGAGGCTCCGCGCCGCCCGCTCGCGCGAGAGCTCCGAGGCGTGTGGCGTGTCCGCGCCGACGGCGGCGAGGGTCCTCGCGGCGGCGGCGTTCGCGCGGGCGGCCGAGAGCCGGTCCGCGATCTCCTGGCGCACCGCCGCGCCGGCGCGCGCCGCGCCGCCGTGGGGCGCGAACCGGATCGGCTCGATCAGGAGGAAGCGCGCCGCGTCGGCGGGATCCTCGTCCACGAGCTGCTGCAGCTCACCCGCGCAGTGCGCCGCGAGCTCGGCCCCGGCCTCGACGTCGGCGAGCCGATCGCCCCGAACGTCCGGCGCGTCGGCGGAGCGCGCGCAGCTCCCACAGACCATCGCCGCGGCGAGCGCCGCGGCCCACGACCAGCCCGAGTTCATCCGTGCCCCCCGGCAGGAAGAGCCCGCCCGCGCCCGCGGCCACCGGCCGCGCAGCGAGGCGAGCGACGCGCGCTGGTATCGCAGGGCCGATCGAATCGGTCAAGTCACTCGACCGAGGATATTGAACCTATAATCGAGCGCGGAGGCACCGTATGGCCGATCTCGCCACGGAATACCTGGGGCTCAAGCTCCCGACCCCGCTCGTGCTCGCGAGCTCGGCGCTCTCGAACCGGGTGGACAACCTCGAGATGGCGGAGGGGCACGGCGCGGGCGCGGTGGTGCTCCGGTCGCTCTTCGAGGAGCAGATCGAGGCGGCGAACACCGCTCTCGAGGACGAGCAGTCACGCGGCGCCGAGTCGAGCCCGGAGGCCCGCACCTATTTCCCGCCGCAGCGGGTGGGGCCCCACGAGTACCTCTCCCTCGTGGAGCGCGCGAAGAAGGCCCTCCGGATCCCGGTGATCGCGAGCGTGAACTGCTGCGCGTCCGGGAGCTGGACCGAGTACGCCCACGACATCGAGCAGGCCGGCGCCGACGCGCTGGAGGTGAACCTCTATGCGGTGGAGGCGGACCCGTCCGTCTCCTCGGCCGAGGTGGAGGCCCGCTACCTCGACGTGGTCACGCGGATCCGCGCCGCGGTCCGCATCCCGATCGCGGTGAAGCTCTCGCCCTACTTCACCTCGCTCGCGCACTTCGCGGCGCGGCTCGACGCCGCGGGCGCGAACGGCCTCGTGCTCTTCAACCGGTTCATGCAGCCGGACATCTCCCTCGAGAAGCTCGCGGCGACGCAGAGCCTGTCGCTCTCCTCCCCGGGGGAGGCGCTCGTCCCGCTCCGCTGGATCGCGATCCTGTATGGGCGCGTGAAGGCGGACCTCGCCGCGTCCACCGGCGTGTATGACGCGCCCGGCGTCCTGAAGCAGCTCCTCGCCGGCGCGAAGGTGGTCCAGCTCGCGTCCACCCTCGTGAAGAGCGGCATCCCGCACCTCGGGAAGATCGCCGTCGGCGTCGAGGAGTGGCTCGACAAGCGCGGCTTCGGGTCGGTCGAGGCCGCCCGCGGGGCGGTGTCGCAGAAGGCGATCCAGGACCCCGGCGCGTACGAGCGCGCCCAGTACGTCCACCTCATCCTCTCCCAGAACATCTGACGTGGGCCGACACGGGCTCGCCGCGAGCTTCCGGTTCGCCTGGGACGGCCTCGCCGACGGGGCGGTGCGCGACCGGAGCTTGCGGATCCACCTCGCGCTCGGCGTGCTCGCCGGCTGCCTCGCCGCGGCGGCGCCGCTCCTCCCCGCCGAGCGCGCGATCCTCGTCCTCTGCGTGACCGCGGTGATCGCCGCGGAGGCGGTGAACTCCGCGCTCGAGGCGGCGATGGACCTCGCCTGCCCGCGCCCGGACGAGCGGGCCCGGCGCGCCAAGGACTCGGCCGCCGGGGCGGTGCTCGCGCTCTCAGCGGGGAGCGTCCTCGCCCTCCTCGCGATCGCGACCCCGCGCCTCGCCGCCCTCCGCGGCTGGGTCGCCGCGCTCGGGACCGTGGGCACGCTGCGGCTCGCGGGCGGCGCGGCCGCAGGAGCGCTCGCCGCGGGGCTCCTCCCCGCGCCGGGGCGCCGCCCCCCGCTCGCGGACGTCCTCCTCGCGGTCGCGGGCGCCGCCGGGCTCGCCGTCGTCGCCCTCGCGGCGCAGAGCCTCGCGGCCTGGGCGGTCTCGTGGCTCTGCCTGTCGGTCGGCGCGACGGGCGCGGGGCGGCGCCACCGGGCCGCGCGTCGTCACTTACCGTGATGGTGCGGCGGCGGGGGCGGCACCTGCGCCTCCGACGCCTCGCGCGAGCGCTCCTCGTCGTGCTCGTGCACGCGGGCGTTCCGCTCGTCCTGGTCCCGTGTCCAGGTGGTCCCGGGCGCGTGGGAGAGCCCCTCGAGCGGCCGCTCGGAGTGATCCGCCTCCGTCTCGAGGTCCTTCAGCTCGTTCTCGCGGCGCCGCTCGAGCTCGCGCTCCCGCACCGGCTCTTCCGGATCATGGGGCATGTCGTCGTTCCTCCGCGCGCACGTTGACCACCCATCGGGGACGAGGCAACGGGGGGCCGATCGGGTATCCAATCCACTCGCGACGATCGGCCGCCGGGGAGGGCAGGGCTCGGCCGCGGGCTCGCGAGGGATCCAACGGATCAGAGAGAGGAGCAACGACCATGGCGCAGCTCAAGGGCAGCAAGACCGAGAAGAACCTGAAGGACGCGTTCGCGGGTGAGTCGCAGGCGAACCGGCGGTACCTCTACTTCGCGAAGGTCGCGGACGTGGAGGGCTACCCCGAGGTCGCGATGAACTTCCGCGAGACGGCCGAGGGAGAGACCGGCCACGCGCACGGTCACCTCGACTTCCTGAAGCCGGTCGGCGACCCCGCCACCGGCCTTCCGATCGGCGACACCAACGCAAACTTAAAGGCCGCGATCGCCGGCGAGACCCACGAATACACGGACATGTACCCGGGCATGGCGAAGACCGCGCGCGAGGAGGGGTTCAAGGAGGTCGCGGACTGGTTCGAGACGCTCGCGAAGGCGGAGAGGTCGCACGCGGGGCGCTTCGACAAGATGCTGAAGAGCATCGCCTAGGCCGGGGGACCCTTGGCTCCGCGGAGCCTCACGGCCCGCGGAGCTCACTCCCCCGCCACACTGGAAACTCACCGCATGAGCACGCCCGAGAAACGCATCTCGTACCTGCCCACCCCGGGCCTCACCTACGACCCGTCGGACGCGCGCTACTGGGACCCCGCGGCGCTCGACGGCGAGATCCAGCGCGCGTTCGAGATCTGTCACGGCTGCCGGCTGTGCTTCAAGTACTGCGACAGCTTCCCGCGCCTGTTCCAGCTCCTCGACCAGCGGTACGACGGCGACGTTCACCGCGTGACGCCGGGGGACGTGTCGCAGGTGATGGACGCGTGCTTCCAGTGCAAGCTGTGCGAGGTGCAATGCCCGTACACGCCGCGCGACGGGCACCAGTTCCAGCTCGACTTCCCGAAGCTCGTCCACCGACACCGCGGGGTCCACGCCCGCGGACGGCCGCGGTCTCTCCGCCAGCGCGTCCTCAACGACCCGGACACCGCCGGCAAGCTCGCGCGGCTCTCCTTCGGCCTGGCGAACGTCGCGAACCGCTCGCGCCCGCTGCGTGTGCTGATGGAGAAGACGATCGGGATCCACCGCGACAAGAAGCTGCCCGACTTCGCCGCCGAGCCGTTCGACGCCTGGGCGGAGAAGCACGGGCACGTCCGCCCCGAGCCCGGCGGCGAGGTGGTGCTCTTCCAGACCTGCTTCGT
>DASWCJ010000203.1:0-32245 GCA_036390155.1 Anaeromyxobacter sp. | reverse complement strand
GGTCGGCGCCCTGCGCGTCGCGATGGTCTGGGCGAGGAGCGCCACCCCGAAGTCGTGGAACTCGCGCACCCGCGTGAGGTCGATCCGCACGTTGGAGTAGCCGGCTTCGTCCAGCCTCTCGGCGACCCGCCGCGCGGCGGGGACGTCGAACACGCCGTCCAGCCGGATGATCGTCCGCTCCCGTTCCTGGTCCACGGTCATGGGCTCGACCTCCGTGGAGGCATTCTCCCGCTTCCCCCGTCGCGAATCGACATCCCCATTCGGCGCCGGTGTGGGGAAATCCCGGATTTACTTGGGGATCCGGGCACTCACGCGGGCTGCGACACAGGATCACGCCCCCCGAACTGGGGTCCGATCGCTCGAGTCCAATTGACCGATCGTGAGAAGGACCCCGAGTGCGTGCTCGCCCCCGTGCGCGAGACCTCCGGTTCCGCCGCGAACGCCGCCGCGCTAGAACGCGTGCATGTCGCTCTACGTGGTGGACGTCGAGTCCGACGGGCCGATCCCCGGCAAGTACTCGATGGTCTCGTTCGGCGCGGTCCTCGTCGAGCCCGGGCTCGGCCGCACCTTCTTCGGGCGCACCCGACCCATCTCCGACGCCTTCCTGCCCGAGGCGCTCGCGATCTCGGGCGTGACCCGTGAGGAGCACCTCCGCCATGACGAGCCCGCGCCGGTGATGGAGGCGTTCGAGAAGTGGGTGCTCGAGACGACGCGCGGGAAGCCCGTCTTCTTCTCGGACAACCTCGCCTTCGACTGGCAGTTCGTGAACTGGTACTTCCACACCTACCTCGGCCGGAACCCGTTCGGCTGGAGCGGCCGGCGGATCGGCGACCTCTACTGCGGGCTCGTGCGGGACGCGCACGCAGGGTGGAAGCACCTCCGGAAGACCTCGCACGACCACCACCCGGTGAACGACGCGAAGGGAAACGCCGAGGCGCTCCTCGCGCTCGTGGAGATGGGGCTGAAGCTCCAGGTCCGCTGACGCGACGCGCGGTCCGTCCCGGATCGGCGCGATCGGCCGCCCCCCACCCGGGCGGTCGTCCGGCCGGTGCGCGCGTGACACGTATCCAGGGTCGCTGCGCCGGCTTTCCGGGCGCGGCGGGCGTCCCTATCTCGTCGGTTGGAGGAGATCACGATGCGCACCCCGTTCCGCTGGCTCGCCCTCGCCGCCGCTCTCGCCGTGCCGCTCCGGGCCGCCGCCGCCCCCGTGAAGATCGGCTTCGTGAACTCGATCACCGGTCCCGAGGCGCCGATCGGGGAGGCGCTCACGAACGGCGCCGACCTCGCCCTCGACGACCTGAAGAAGAAGGGGATCGAGCTCCAGGTCCTCCGTCAGGACGACACCGGCAAGCCCCAGATCGCGATGAGCGCGCTCGAGCAGCTCGCGACCGGCGACGACATCGCCGCGGTGGTCGGGCCGTACGCGTCCGCCCCCACGAACGCGATGGCGAAGCTCGCCGAGCAGTACAAGGTCCCGATGCTCGTGCCGGTCGCCTCCAAGGAGGAGATCACGAGGCAGGGGTACAAGTGGGTCTTCCGGCTGAACGCTCCGGCGCACAACTACGCGGACCAGCTCATCGACTCGGCGATCGCGTTCGGGAAGCCGAAGACCATCGCCTTCATCTACGAGTCGACCGACTTCGGGACCTCGGTCGCGACGCTCGGCAAGGAGTACGCGAAGAAGAAGGGGCTGCAGATCGTCGGCGACGAGGCCTACCAGAAGGGCGCCGCCGACTACCGGTCCACCCTCACGAAGCTCCGCGCCGCGAACCCCGACCTCGTCCTCATGGTCTCGTACGTCGCCGACGCGGTCCTCCTCATGCGGCAGTCGCGCGAGGTCGGCCTCACGCCGAAGGCGTTCCTCGGCGGCGGCGCGGGCTTCGACACCATCCAGTTCCAGAACGAGAAGGACATCTCGAGCAACGTCTTCTGCGTGACGCAGTGGACGCCGGACAACGGCGCGCCGGGCTCGGCCGACTTCGCGAAGCGCTACGAGCAGCGCTTCGGCAAGCGGCCGACGTACCACGCGGCCACCGCCTACGAGGCGATGATGATCATGGGGCAGGTCGTGCAGCAGGCGGGCGGCGACCGCCAGAAGATCCGGGACCTGCTCGCGAGCGGGAGCTGGAACGGGATCATGGGCGAGGTGAAGTTCCAGACGTACGAGGGCTTCACCAACCAGAACAAGCACCAGATGGTCGTGTTCCAGTACCAGGGCGACAAGACGCCGGTGGTCTTCCCGCCGCAGGCCGCGAAGGGGAAGCCGGTCTGGCCGTTCCCGGGCTGGAAGCGTTAGGCTTCCTTGAGCGGTGGGGGAGCGGCTGGCAAGATGCCCCCGCATGCCGCGCACCCACCTCGCCCGCGCGAAGCGGATCGTCGTCAAGGTCGGGACCGGGACCCTCACCCAGCGTGATGGCCGGTTCGACCGCGAGAACTGCGCGCGCCTCGGCGCGGAGATCGCGGAGCTCTCGCGCGGCCGGGCGGTGGTGCTCGTGTCCTCCGGGGCGGTCGCGCTCGGCGCGGAGCGGCTCGGGCTCGTCCGCCAGCGCGGGCGGCCCTGGGACATCCCGACGAAGCAGGCCGCCGCCGCGGTGGGCCAGCCCCACCTCATGGCGGCGTGGGGCGAGGCGCTCGGGCACCACGGGAAGGCGGTCGCGCAGGTGCTCCTCACCGCCGACGATCTCGCCTCGCGCACCCGCTTCCTGAACGCGCGCCGGACCTTCGCGCGGCTCCTCGCGGAGGGCGTCGTCCCCGTCGTGAACGAGAACGACACCGTCGCGGTGGAGGAGATCAAGGTCGGCGACAACGACACGCTCGCCGCGCTCGTGGCGGGGTGCGTGGAGGCGGACCTCGTCGCGATGCTCACCGACGTGGAGGGGCTCTACGATCGCAACCCGTCCGCCGCGGGCGCGGCGCTCCTGCACGACGTGCCGCGCGTCACCGCCGAGGTCGAGCGGATGGCGGGGGGCGCCGGCAGCGAGCGGTCGGTCGGCGGCATGACGACGAAGGTGAAGGCGGCCCGGAGGCTCGCCGCCCAGGGCGTCGCGACGGCGCTCCTCTCCGGGCGGCGGCCGCG
The DNA here is from genome assembly GCA_036390155.1 of Anaeromyxobacter sp. Taxonomy (GTDB): domain Bacteria; phylum Myxococcota; class Myxococcia; order Myxococcales; family Anaeromyxobacteraceae; genus Anaeromyxobacter. The sequence goes on along the minus strand of DASWCJ010000203.1, from coordinate 29,169 downwards.
GGCGCTCCACGCGCTGCTCGCCGGCGAGCGGGTCGGGACGGTCTTCGCCCGCGGGGCGGAGCGCCTCCCGGCGCGGAAGGGATGGCTCGCCGCGGCGGCGCGGGGCAAGGGCGTGATCCTGGTGGACGCCGGCGCGCGGCGGGCCCTCGTCGAGTCGGGGAAGTCGCTCCTCCCCTCCGGCGTGCGGACGGTGCAGGGCAGCTTCAAGGTCGGGGACGCGGTGGACATCGCGGTGGACGCGGCGCGCCCCTTCGCGCGGGGCCTCGCGGGGTACGGCGCGGACGAGGTGCGGCGCATCGCGGGGCTCAAGACGAGCGAGATCGAGCGCGCCCTCGGGTATAAGTACCTCGACGAGGTCGTCCACCGGGACGACCTCGTCCTGCTCGAGCCAGGCCGGGAGTGACGATGCCGAGGGAAGCGACGCGAGACCTCGCGAAGGAGATGCGGACGCTCGCCGGGGCGGCGCGCGACGCGTCGCGCCGGCTCGGCCACGCGTCCACCGCCGCGAAGGACGCCGCGCTCCGGCATGCCGCCGACGCGCTCGGCACGCGCGCGCGCCGGATCCTCGCGGCGAACGAGAAGGACCTCGAGGCGGCCCGGAAGGCCGGGCAGAACGCCGCCTTCCTCGACCGGCTCGCGCTCGACGCGAAGCGGCTCGACGGGATCGCCCGGGCGCTCCGCGAGGTCGCCGCGCTCCCCGATCCGGTCGGGCAGGTGACCTCCAGCTGGACCCGCCCGAACGGCCTCTCGGTGCGGAAGGTCCGGATCCCGCTCGGCGTCATCCTCATGGTGTACGAGGCGCGGCCGAACGTGACGCTCGAGGCCGCCGCGCTCTGCGTGAAGAGCGGCAACGCCGCGATCCTCCGGCCCGGCTCGGACGCGCTCCGGTCCTCGCTCGCGCTCGGCGAGGCGTTCGCGGAGGGGCTCGCTCGCGCCGGGCTGCCCGCCGCGGCGGCCCAGGTCGTCCCGACGCCCGACCGCGAGGCGACCTACGCGCTCCTCGCCCTGGACGAGCTCATCGACCTCGCCATCCCGCGCGGCGGTGAGGCGCTCATCCGCGCCGTCGCGGAGCGCTCGCGCGTCCCGGTCGTGAAGCACTACAAGGGCGTCTGCCACCTCTTCCTCGACCAGACCGCGCCCGAGGAGCGGTCCGTCGAGCTCGCGCTCAACGGCAAGGTCCAGCGCCCGGGCGTGTGCAACGCCGTCGAGTGCCTCCTCGTGCACCGCGCCGCGGCGGGGCGGCTCCTGCCCTCCGTCGGGCGCGCGCTCGCGAAGGCGGGGGTCGAGCTCCGCTGCGATCCGACCTCGCTCACGATCCTGAAGCGCGCGCGGGTGAAGGCGATCCCGGCGACACCCGACGACTACGGCAAGGAGTTCCTCGACAAGATCCTCGCGGTGCGGATCGTGCCGGACCTCGACGCCGCGCTCGAGCACATCGCGCGGTTCGGGTCGATGCACACCGAGGCGATCGTCACGCAGGACCTCGCGAACGCCCGCCGCTTCGAGCGGGAGGTGGTCGCGAGCGCGGTGATGGTGAACGCGTCCACGAGGTTCAACGACGGCGGCGAGCTCGGGCTCGGCGCCGAGATCGGCATCTCCACCACGAAGCTCCACGCCTTCGGGCCGATGGGGCTCGAGGAGCTCACCACCCAGAAGTTCGTGGTGGAGGGCGAGGGCCAGGTGCGGAAGTAGTCCGCGGGAGAACGAATGGCGAAGACGACGAAGACGACGAAGGCGAATGGTAAGGCGGCGCGGCGCGGTCCCGCGAGCGCGAAGGCGAAGGGGAAGGGGAAGGGCAAGCCCGGCGGCGGGCGCGGCGGGAAGAAGCTCGCCCCGCGGCGGGACAAGGCCCCCCGGCGTTCCGCCCCGCCGGTCCGGCGCGCCACGGCCCCGGCCCGGCGCGCCGCCCCCGCGCCCACGACGCACGCCGCGCCCGACGTCGCGCGTCCGACGGCGCTCGCCATCGCGAAGGCCGCGCTCGACAAGAAGGGCGAGGACGTCCTCGTCCTCGACGTGCGCGGCCTCACGAGCTACGCCGACTACTTCGTCGTCGTCACCGCCGACTCCGACCGGCAGGCCTCCGCGATCGCCGAGCACGTCGAGCAGACGATGAAGGAGCAGGGCGTCGGCAAGGTCGGCGTCGAGGGGTACGAGTCGGGGCGCTGGATCCTCGTCGACTACGGCGACGTGGTCGCGCACGTGATGAACCGGGAGTCGCGCGGGTTCTACGACCTCGAGGGCCTCTGGGCCGACGCGCCGCGCTTCGCGGTGCAGGGGTGACGAGCGCAGGGGCAGCCGGATGAGGCTGCCCCGGAGCGAGCGGGGGGATCGGGGGGGCGCGAGCTCCGCAAGGCGGAGCGAGTGGCCCCCCGACTAGAAGGACACGATCCAGGCGGCGAGGCCGGAGGCGAGCGCGATCGCCGCCGCGAGCGCCCAGCTCACCGTCCTGCGCCGGTGGACCGGGAACTCGGTCCGGGTGGGCGAGCCCTTCGCGTCGGCGAGCCGGGTCGCGTGGAGCGTCGACAGGTCGAGCTTCGAGAGCGCGACCTCCTCGGTGACGAAGCCGCGGTTCGCGAGGAGCGCGACGATGCGCGCGCGCGGGTGCACGCCCCGGGGCAAAAGCCGCGCCGCGATCCCGCCGAGCGTCCGCGCGAGCGCGCCCGCGCTCTTGTGCCGCTTCGCGGGCTTCATCGCGAGGCAGCGCTCGACCGCGCGCGCCAGCCGTCGCGGGCAGTCGGGCGCGAGCGAGCGGACGGACCGGAACCGGCCCCGCGAGATCGTGGCGAAGAGCGCGTCCGCCGACTTCCCCACGAACGGCTTCTCGCCGGTGAGGAGCTCGAAGAGCGACACGCCGAGCGCCCAGACGTCCGCGGACGGCCCCGCCTCGGCCCCGCCGAGCACCTCCGGCGCCATGTACGAGGGGCTCCCGACCAGCATGCCGGCGCGGGTGAGGTCCGAGTCCTCCTCGCCCTTGGCGATGCCGAAATCCATGAGCTTCACCTCGCCCTCGCGCGAGACCATGACGTTCGCAGGCTTCACGTCGCGGTGGAGGAGCGCGTTGAAGTGGACGTAGTCGAGGGCCTCCGCGATCCGCGCCCCCACGAGGGCGACCACGTCCGGCGGCAGCGCCCCGCCCTGCGACATGAGCCGCGCGAGGTCCGCGCCGTCCACGAACTCGGTGACGAGGAAGAGCCCCTCCTCTCGCTCGACGAGGTCGTGCACCTGCACGATCGCCTCGTGGCGGAGCTTCGCGTAGGCGCGCCCCTCCCGGCGGAACCGCTCGACCACGTCCTTGGAGCGGGCGAGCTTCACGTCGAGCGCCTTCACGGCGACGGGCCGGTCGAGGCCTTCCTGGAAGGCTTCGTACACGACGCCCATGCCGCCGCGCCCGATCTCGCGGACGACCCGCGCGGATCCGACCTTTCGCACCATTCGTGGGCGCAGGATGGCAGGGGGTGGCGCCTTCGCTCAAGTCGAATGGCCGCCGCCCTTGATTTCGGGGGTGCGCGATCTGCTACACTCCGCGGGATTCTGAAGTCCCCGGCGAGCGTTTCTCGAAAAAGTCCAAGGCGGCCCTGACCTTGCGGGGACCGAACTGCTTCGAATCATCGCCGCACGCGTTGCGCCCGTGACGCACGAACGGGTGCGGCGTCTTGCGTGCACTCTCTCAAGGAGTCCTCATGGCGACCAGGCGAATGGTGACGATGGACGGGAACGAGGCAGTGGCCTCGGTCGCCCATCGGATCAACGAGGTCATCGCGATCTACCCGATCACCCCCTCTTCCAACATGGGCGAGTGGGCCGACGAGTGGGCCGCGAAGGGCCGCAAGAACATCTGGGGCACGGTCCCGAACGTCACGGAGATGCAGTCCGAGGGCGGCGCCGCCGGCGCGGTCCACGGCGCGCTCCAGGGTGGCGCGCTCACGACGACCTTCACGGCGTCGCAGGGCCTGCTCCTCATGATCCCGAACATGTACAAGATCGCGGGCGAGCTCACCGCCATGTGCATGCACGTGAGCGCGCGCACCCTCGCGACCCACGCGCTCTCGATCTTCGGCGACCACTCCGACGTGATGGCGGTGCGGCAGACCGGGTACGGCCTGCTCGCCTCCGCGTCCGTGCAGGAGGCGCACGACTTCGCCGTCATCGGCCAGCGCGCGTCGATGAAGTCCCGCGTGCCGTTCCTCCACTTCTTCGACGGCTTCCGGACCTCGCACGAGGTCGCGAAGGTCGAGGAGCTGAACGACGAGGACCTCCTGCAGATGATCACCGAGGACCTCGTCGCCGACCACCGCTCCCGCGCCCTCACGCCGGACCGGCCGTCCCTGCGCGGCACCGCCCAGAACCCGGACGCGTTCTTCCAGGCGCGCGAGGCGATCAACCCCTACTACGCCGTCGCCGCCGAGCACGTGCAGGAGGCGATGAACCAGTTCGCGACGATCGCCGGCCGCAAGTACAAGCTGTTCGAGTACCACGGCCACCCCGAAGCGGAACGGGTCGTCATCCTCATGGGCTCGGGCTGCGAGACCGCCCACGAGACCGTCGACGCGCTCGTCGCGAAGGGCGAGAAGGTCGGCATCGTGAAGGTCCGGCTCTACCGGCCCTTCGACCTCGGCGCGTTCATGACGTCGCTGCCGCGCTCCGTCCAGCACATCGCCGTCCTCGACCGGACGAAGGAGCCCGGATCGCTCGGCGAGCCGCTCTACATGGACGTCGTGACCGCGCTCCGCGAGGCGGAGCAGGCCCACATCGACCGCTTCCACCACCAGCTGAACGTGATCGGCGGCCGGTTCGGCCTCTCCTCGAAGGAGTTCACGCCGGCGATGGTGAAGGCGGTCTTCGACGAGCTCGGCCGCGCCCGCCCGAAGCGCCACTTCACGATCGGCATCAACGACGACGTCACCCACACCTCGCTCAAGTGGGACCCGTCGTTCGAGACCGAGCCGAAGGACGTGGTCCGCGCGCTCTTCTACGGCCTCGGCGCGGACGGCACCGTCGGCGCGAACAAGAACTCGATCAAGATCATCGGCGAGGACACGCCCAACTACGCGCAGGGCTACTTCGTCTACGACTCGAAGAAGTCCGGCACCCTCACGGTCTCGCACCTGCGCTTCGGGCCCCGCCCGATCCGCTCGGCGTACCTCGTCTCGAAGGCGAACTTCATCGCCTGCCACCAGGCGAACTTCGTCGAGAAGTACGAGATGCTCGAGTCCGCCGGGGAGGGGGCGACCTTCCTCCTCAACTCCGTGCACGGGGCGGACGTCGTGTGGGAGAAGCTCCCGCGCGAGGTCCAGCAGCAGATCCTCGACAAGAAGCTCCGCTTCTTCGTGATCGACGCCTACAAGGTCGCGAAGGACACCGGCATGGGGGTGCGCATCAACACCATCATGCAGACCTGCTTCTTCGCGATCTCCGGCGTGCTGCCCCGCGAGGAGGCGATCAGCCACATCAAGAAGACGATCGAGAAGACTTACGCCCGCAAGGGCCCCGACGTCGTCCAGAAGAACTTCGCGGCGGTCGACCACACCCTCGCCCACCTCGTCGAGGTGAAGACCGCGGGCAAGCAGGTGACCGGCCCGGCGCGCCCGCCGACCGTGTCGGAGTCCGCCCCGGACTTCGTGAAGCGCGTCACGGCGCTCATGCTCGCCGGTCACGGCGACCAGCTGCCCGTCTCGGCGTTCCCGCTCGACGGCACCTGGCCGACGGGCACCGCGAAGTGGGAGAAGCGCTCGATCGCCCTCGAGATCCCGGTCTGGCAGCCGGAGCTCTGCATCCAGTGCAACAAGTGCGCGCTCATCTGCCCGCACGCGGCGATCCGGCCGAAGTTCTTCGCCCCCGCGGCCCTCGCGGCGGCGCCGAAGAACTTCGTCACGATGGACTTCAAGTCGCCCGACCTGAAGGGGATGAAGTACGCCCTGCAGGTCGCGCCGGACGACTGCACGGGCTGCTCGCTCTGCGTCGAGATCTGCCCGGCCGAGTCCAAGACCGAGAAGGGCGTGCGCGCCATCAACATGCGCGACGCGCTCCCGCTCAAGGAGAAGGAGCGGACGAACTGGGAGTTCTTCCTCGGCCTCCCGGATCCGGACCGCAAGACGGTGAAGCTCGACGTGAAGGGGACCCAGTTCCTCGAGCCGCTCTTCGAGTTCTCCGGCGCCTGCACCGGCTGCGGCGAGACCCCCTACCTCAAGCTCCTCACCCAGCTCTACGGGGACCGCGCCGTCATCGCGAACGCGACCGGGTGCTCGTCGATCTTCGGCGGCAACCTCCCGACGACGCCGTACACGTCGAACGAGGCGACCGGGCGCGGCCCGGCGTGGGCGAACTCGCTCTTCGAGGACAACGCGGAGTTCGGCCTCGGCCTGCGGCTCGCCATCGACAAGCAGGCGGAGCACGCGCGGGAGATCCTCACGAGGATGGGCACGCAGCTCGGCGACGGGCTCGTGAAGGAGCTCCTCGAGGCCGACCAGGCCGACGAGGCCGGCATCGAGACGCAGCGCGGCCGCGTGAAGCTCCTCAAGGAGAAGCTCGCCACCATCCAGGCGCACGAAGCGCTCCGGTTGAAGGACATCGCGGACTACCTCGTCCGCAAGACCGTCTGGATCGTCGGCGGCGACGGCTGGGCCTACGACATCGGCTACGGCGGCCTCGACCACGTCATCGCCTCGGGCAAGGACGTGAACATCCTCGTCCTCGACACCGAGGTCTACTCGAACACCGGCGGCCAGGCGTCGAAGGCGACGCCGCTCGGCGCGGCGGCGAAGTTCGCGGTCTCGGGCAAGACGATGCCGAAGAAGGACCTCGCCATGCTCGCGATGACCTACGGGCATCCGTACGTGGCGCGGGTCGCCCTCGGCGCGAAGGACGCGCAGACGGTGAACGCGTTCAAGGAGGCGGACAGCTACCGCGGCACCTCGGTGATCGTGGCCTACGCGCACTGCATCGCGCACGGCTACGACATGTCCGACGCGCTCGGGCAGCAGGAGAAGGCGGTCGACTCCGGCTACTGGCCGCTGTTCCGGTACGACCCGCGCAAGGTCGCGCTCGGCGAGAGCCCGCTCAAGCTCGACAGCCCGGCACCGAAGATCGACCTCTCCCAGTTCGTCCAGAACGAGACCCGCTTCCGTCAGGTCGAGGCGGCGAACCCGGAGGGGTTCAAGAAGATGATGGAGCAGGCGCAGAAGGACGTCCGGGACAAGTACGCGCTGTACGAGCAGCTCGCGCGCGCGATGCACCCGACGAACCTCGTCCCCGGCGCGGCGAACCCGAAGGCGAAGGCCTAGCCTCCGAGCGCTCCCCGGCCTGACGGCGCCCGGTCTCCCTCCGAGGGGGCCGGGCGCTTCGTTTTCCTGCGCGTCCGGGTGCAGGGCGCCGGCTGAACACCCCTGTGTGCGCCTTGACCCCCCGCGCATGCGAGCGCGGTCGGGCGCAAGTCGTCGGGAACCTTGCGCTTTCGCCGCGCGGCCCTCAGGCACCCCCGTTGCAAAACCACCGGACGACCCGGCTGCGCGATCGAACGGAACGCCCCTGATGGCTGCCTGCCCAGAGCTTCTCCAGTGCGGATTGCACCGGAACTTCTCCATGAAGGAGGCGCTCCGCGTCTGGCAGAGCTTCTACTGCGAGGGGGTCTTCGATCGGTGCGAGCGCTACAAGCTCTGCACCGCGGGCCGGGCCGTTCCGGAGAAGCTCCTGCCGAACGGCCGCCTCGTCGACCGCGCGGACGTGGGCCTGGGCCGGACCGGCTCGAGGTGACGGCTCGCTCACCGACGGTGCACGTCCGCGCCCTCCCGGCGCGGAACCCCGTTGGGGAGCGCCGGAACGAGAGGTAGACTTCCCGGCAAATCCCGGTCAATCAAGGCGGGTCTCCCTGGATTCACCTCAGGTCACTCGTCCCGGAGGAACTCCGATGAAGACGCTGCTCGCGTTGCTCCTCTCGCTCGCCGCGGCCCCGAGCCTCGCCGCGGACACCATCAAGCTCGCCCTCACCGGCCCGTACTCCGGCGGCTCGGCGCCCATGGGCACCTCCACCCGGGACGGCTCGAAGCTCGCCATCTCCGAGATCAACGCCGCGGGCGGCATCCCCGTCGGCGGCAAGAAGGTCAAGCTCGAGTTCGTCGAGCGCGACGACGAGGCGAAGAACGAGCGCGGCGCGCTCATCGCCCAGGAGCTCGCCGCGATGCCGGACCTCGCGGGCGTCGTCGGCAGCGTCAACACCGGCGTGGTCCTCGCGGGCGACAAGCACCTGCAGGACGCCGGGATCCCGAAGATCATCTGCCCGGCGGCCGGCTCGGCGTCGATGACGCAGTGGACGGACAAGCCGAACCAGCCCGGGCCGAAGGAGCTCTACATCTTCCGGTTCGCGGCGCACGACGGCATCCAGTCCGCGATGGTGATCGAGGAGGCGATCCGGCGGAACCTCCTCAAGGTCGCGCTCTTCCACGACGCGACCAACTACGGCGTGTCCGGCCGCGACGACATGCTCGACCAGATCAAGAAGCAGGGGAACAAGCTCCAGGTCGTCACGGTCGAGAAGTTCAACATCGGCGACAAGGACATGACCGCCCAGCTGCTCAAGTCGAAGTCGCTCGGCGCGCAGGCGGTGCTGATCTGGGGCATCGGGCCGGAGCTCGCCGCGGTCGCGAACGGCATGGCGAAGCTCAGCTGGAAGGTGCCGCTCATCGGCGGCTGGCCGCTCTCCATGTCCAACTACCTCGACAACGCCGGCGCGAACGCGAACGGCACGCTCATGCCGCAGACCTTCATCGAGGAGCCGTACAACGCCCGCGCGAAGGCCTTCATCGAGGCCTACCACAAGACCTATGGCGTGAAGCGGATCCCGTCGCCGGTCTCGGCCGCGCAGGGCTACGACGCCGTCCTCCTCTTCGCCGCCGCGGTGAAGCAGGCCGGATCGACCGATCGCAAGGCGATCCGGAACGCCCTCGAGGACCTGAAGGAGCCGGTGGAGGGCGTGATCGCCACCTGGGTGAAGCCGTACTCGAAGTGGAGCCCGGCCGACGTGACGACCCACGAGGCCTTCCGGCGCGAGCAGACGGTGATGGGCGAGGCGAAGGACGGTCGGATCATCTTCGCGAACGACGCGGACCGCGCCCGCCTCCAGAAGCGCGGCGCCAAGTAGCGGACCGGGCGGGGAGGGGGCGCCGTCCTCCTCCCTGCCCTCCTCCGCTCCGCCGACGTCCTCCCGCGCCCGCCGCCGTGTCCCTCTCCGTCCTCGCGCAGATCTCGGTGAGCGGCGCGCTCTTCGGGCTCGTGTACGCGCTCATCGCGTACGGGTTCCAGCTCACCTACGCGACGAGCAAGAGCATCAACTTCGGCCAGGGCGAGCTGGTGATGGTCTCGGCCTTCGCGAGTCTCTCGCTCATCGGCCTCGGCCTCCCGTACTGGCTCGTCCTGCCGCTCGGGCTCCTCGTCGGTGCGCTCCTCGGCCTCGTCGTGGAGCGGGCGGCGGTCCGGCTCGCGCTCGAGCAGCGGAGCGAGGGCTGGATCCTCCTCACCATCATCTGGGGGCTGTTCCTCTTCTCCTTCGCCGAGAACGTCTGGGGCCGGGACGACCGGCCTTTCCCGACCCCCATCCCGAGCGCCCCGATCCACGTGCTCGGCGTGGACGTGACCCCGCTCGAGCTCTCCGTGCTCGCCGGGGTGGTCGCGGTGATGACGGCGGTCGAGCTGTTCAAGCGCGGCACGCTCCTCGGCAAGGCCTTCGACGCGGTCTCCGCCGACCGCGACGCGGGCGAGCTCATGGGGATCTCGGCCACCCGGACGGTGATGCTGTCCTACGCGCTCTCCGGCGCGGTCGCGGCGCTCGCCGGCATCCTCGTCTCCCCCATCACCACCGTCGGCCCGACGATGGCCTCGGTCCTCGTCCTCAAGGCCTTCTCGGTCGCGGTGGTCGCCGGCCTCGAGTCCGGGTTCGGCGTGGTGGTGGTCGGGCTCTTCCTCGGCGCGCTGGAGAGCCTCGCGTCGATCTTCGTCGGGAGCGGCTGGCGCGAGGCGCCCGGCCTCGTCCTCCTCATCCTCGCGCTCGCCGTTCGCCCCACGGGCGTCTTCGGCCGGGCCGCCATCCGGAAGGTCTGACGTGCTGAAGCGCCTCCTCCTCGTCCGCGGTGCGGAGATCGTCCTCTTCGCGATCCTCGCGTCGATCCCGCTCGCGGTCCCGAACCCGTACGCGCTCGGCCTGCTCACCCTCCTCGCCATCTACGGCATCGTCCTCATCGGCCTCGACGTCACCGTCGGCTACCTCGGCCAGGTGAACCTCGGGCAGGCGGCATTCGTCGGGATCGGCGCGTACACCGCCGGCATCGTCGCGACGGAGTACGGCGGCGGCGTCGCGGTCGCGCTGTTCCTCGCGGGCGGCCTCGCGACCTTGCTCGGCGCGCTCCTCGCGCTCCCGGCGCTGCGCCTCGAGGGGCCGCAGTTCGCGCTCGCGACCCTCTCCTTCACCGCGCTCACCACCACCTTCCTGAACGAGATGGAGGGGCTCACCATGGGCGCGCAGGGGCTCTCCCTCCGGCGCCCGCCGCTCTTCGGCCACACCCTCTCGTCGCGGGACTTCTTCTGGCTCTGCCTCCTCGTCCTCGCCGTGGTCTGGGTCGCGATGCGGAACCTCCTCTCGTCGCAGTGGGGCCGGGCCTTCGAGGCGCTCCGGGACAGCCCCATCGCGACGGACGCGATGGGCGTCGGGGCGTACCGCCACAAGGTGGCGGCCTTCGCGTTCGGCTCGGGTCTCGGCGGGCTCGCGGGCGGGCTCTACGCGTTCAACTTCCAGTACCTGCAGCCGCAGGTGTTCGTGTACGAGCTGACGGTCGTCCTCCTCCTCGGGGTCGTGCTCGGCGGGCGAAAGAGCCTCTGGGGGGCGGTGGTCGGTGCGATCCTGGTCGCGCTCCTGCCGAACCTCCTCTCGAGCCGCCCGCTCTTCCGGGCGTTCGCCTTCGCCGGGTTCGCGGTCGCCCTTGCCTCCGGGGTGCGCGGGCTCCTCTCTCGCCGGACCCGCCCGTTCCAGGCGCTCGCGCCGATGGTGGCGACCGGCGTGCTCGTGGTGGGCTCGTTCGTCGTGCAGAACACCGAGGACTGGCGCCGCGCGATCTTCGCGCTGATGCTCTTCTCGGTCGTGGTCGGGCTGCCCGAGGGGCTCATGGGCTTCGCGGCCCAGGCCCTCGCCCGGATCCTGAAGGTCGAGCCCCCGCCGCTGCCGGCCCCCGCGCCGCTCGACGAGGTCCTCCCCGCCCGCGCGCCGGACGGCGCGCCGCTCCTCGTGCTGCGCGCGCTCCGCCGCCACTTCGGCGGCGTGAAGGCGGTGGACGGGGTCGATCTCGAGGTCCGCGCCGGGACCATCCACGGGCTCATCGGCCCGAACGGCTCCGGGAAGAGCACGCTCGTGAACGTGCTCTCCGGGCTCTACGCGCCGACCTCCGGGGAGATGCTGCTCCGCGGCGCGGCGCTCCCGCGCGGCAGCCTCCTCCACGCGGCGCGCGCGGGTATCGCGCGCACGTTCCAGAACCTGCAGCTCTTCGTCGGGATGAGCACGCTCGACAACGTGATGGTCGCGCTCCGCCGTGACGGGCGGCAGTCGCTCCCGCTCGTGCTCGTCGGCCTCGCGCGCAAGGAGGAGCGCGCGGCGCAGGCGCGGGCGCTCACCCTGCTCGACCTGGTCGGGCTCGCGGGGAGCGCGCGGACGCCGGTGAAGGACCTCACCTACGGCGCGCAGCGGTTCCTCGAGATCGCCCGCGCCCTCGCCCGGGCCCCGGAGCTCCTCGTCCTCGACGAGCCGGCGGCGGGCCTCGCCGCGCCCGACGTCGCGAAGCAGAAGGAGATCATCCGCCGCGTCCACGCCCGCGGCGTCAGCATCGTGCTCATCGAGCACCACATGGACGTCGTGACGGAGCTGTGCGACATCGTCACCGTCCTCGACGGCGGCAAGGTGATCGCGCAGGGCCGCCCGGACGAGGTGAAGCGGGATCCGGCCGTGATCGCGGCGTACCTCGGGTCGGTCGAGGCGGGCGCGGGGCCCGCCGCCGTGCCGGCGCCCGCGCCGCAGGGCTGAGGGAGCGAGGAATGCTCGTCGTCCGAGACCTGCACGCCGGCTACGGGCTCTCCGAGGTGCTCGACGGCGTCTCGCTCGAGGTGAAGCAGGGCACGATCGTGGCCCTCATCGGCGCGAACGGCGCCGGCAAGACCACGACGATGCGCGCCGTCTCCGGCCTCCTCTCGCCGAGCAAGGGCGAGGTGCGGCTCGACGGCCAGCCGGTGCAGGGGCTCGGCGCGGCCCGCATCGCGCGGCTCGGGCTGGCGCACGCGCCCGAGGGCCGGAAGGTGTTCGGGCCGCTCTCCGCCGAGGACAACCTGCTCCTCGGCGCGTTCCGCCGCCTCCCGCGGTTCTTCGGGTTCCGGCGCCGCGCCCAGGAGGACCTCGACCGCATCTACGCGATGTTCCCGAAGCTCGCGGCGCGCCGGCACCAGCTCGCGGGGACCCTCTCCGGCGGCGAGCAGCAGATGCTCGCCATCGGCCGGGCCCTCATGGCGCGGCCGAAGGTGATGCTCCTCGACGAGCCGTCGATGGGGCTCGCGCCGGTGATCGTGCAGGAGGTCTTCGAGACGGTGCGGCGGCTCAAGACCGAGGGGATGACGATGCTCCTCGTGGAGCAGTTCGCGCGCACCGCGCTCGAGGTCGCGGACCGGGCCTACGTGATGGAGCGAGGCCGGATCGTGATCGAGGGGACGCCGGAAGAGCTGCGGCGGGACGAGCGGGTGATCGCCGCCTATCTCGGGTAGCGCATCCCTAGAATCGACCCGAGAGCTGAAGCCCCGCCGGGAGCGGCGTGACCGTCACGGCGGGCTCGCCCGGCTTCCGGTGCAGCCAAGGCACGGCGGTCCCCACCGTGAACCCCATCACCGCCCCGGCGATCACGTCCGTCGGGAAGTGACGCCCGGCGAGGACCCGCTCGACGGCGACGCTCGCGCCTCCGACGCCCACCAGCACCCAAGGCCAGCCCTGCTCGTCGTAGCGCCAGCGCGCGGTCCAGGCCGCGGCGGTGAGCGCCGCCACCACGGTCGAGGTGTGGCCCGAGTAGAACGAGCGGTAGCCGTGGTCGGAGTCCAGGAGGTTCGGGTCGCCCTGGTACGTGCGCGGAAGCGGGCGGTGGAACGCGTACTTCGCGCCGACCACGAGGGCCGAGTTCACCGCGAGCGTCTCGGCGTACACGAGCGCGTCCGCGCCGAAGGTGGGGCCGAACCCGAGCCGGAGCGCGTCCGCGATCGGCGGCGCCGTGAGCGCGACCACGACCGTCACGTCGCTCGCGCGATCCGCCCCGGCGGAGTGCCGATCCCACCAGGTCCGGTCGAGCCGGTTCAGGTCGGAGGGGTCGCATGGGCACCGGTGAGGGAGGACGTCGTGGAGGAGGTAGGGGGTGCTCGCGATCGCGAACCCCGCGATCGTGATCGGCACGTCCACCGCCAGGCGGATCTCGTAGACCGCCTCCGCCGCGACCGCCTCCGCCGCGGCGACGTGGGACGCGGCGAGGAGCGCGGCGAGCGCGGCGGCGGCACGGACGGAGGGCAAGGGCCCTCATGCTGCCCAGCAACCGGCCGCTCGTCGAGCCCACCGGTGCGCCCTCGATCGGTCACCCGTCCTGCCGAGGCGATCCGGGCTAGACTCGCGGCCCAGGCAAAGGGGCCGACCCAGATCCTTTCCGGATCTCGTGCGTTCCACCCGGTGAGGCCCGCGGAGGCCGGCGTTGGAGAGCGACGAGCGGCTCATGCTCCGGTTCCAGAAGGGCGAGGTCCGGGCCTTCGAGGAGCTCGTGCGCCGTCATCGCAACCCGGTGTTCTCGTTCCTGCTCCGCCTCACCGGCGATCGAGGCAGGGCCGAGGACCTCTGCCAGGAGACCTTCCTGCGCGTCGTCCGCGCCGCGGAGGGGTGGGAGCCTCGCGCGCTCTTCCGGACCTGGCTCTACGCGGTCGCACGGAACCAGGCGCAGGACGAGGCGCGGCGGCGGGCGTTCCGCCGGACCGAGCCGGACGCGGACGCGGGCGCGGCGGGCGCGTCCGAGGCACCCGGGCCGGAGGAGGCGGCGGCCGGCGCGCTGCTCCGGCCCAAGCTCGAGGCCGCCCTCGCGGCCCTCCCCGAGGAGCAGCGCGAGGTGTTCCTCCTGCGCGAGCACGCCGGGCTGCGCTTCCCCGAGATCGCCGAGGTCACGGGCGTGCCCGAGAACACCGTGAAGAGCCGGATGCGGTACGCCCTCGAGGCGCTGCGTGAGCGGCTCGAGGCGATGGGCGTCACCCCCGAGGCCGGCGGGGCGGCGAGGAGCGCGAGCCGATGACCCACGACGAGCTCCGCGAGCGCCTCCTCGAGCTCGCCTTCGGCGAGCTCACGCCGCGCGAGGCGCGCGAGGTCGAGGAGCACGCCGGGTCCTGCGAGGCGTGCCGCGCGGAGCTCGCGCGGCTCCGCGGCACGCGCCAGGTGATGGCGGCGCTCCCGGTCGAGCCCGCCCCGGAGCGGGGCGAAGGGATCCTGCTCGCGGCGGCGCGCGAGGCGGCCGAGAAGCGAAAGGAGCGGAGCCGGGTCTCGCGGTGGCTCTGGCGCGGGGCCCTCGTCGCGGTGCCCGTCGCGGCGGTGATCGCGGTGTCGCTCCGGATCGCGGGGCTCTCGCCGCGCGAGCAGGCCGACCGGGACGCGCTCCTCGGCGAGTCGAGGATCTCCCTCGCCCCGCCCGAGGTCGCCGAGCCGCCTGCCGCCGCACCCGAGCCCGCCCCCGCGAAGAAGAAGAGCGAGGCGGCGCCGCCCGCGTCCGCCGGGCCGCCTGCGCGCGAGGAGCGCTCGCGGTCCGAGCAGCGGTTCGCGACGGCACCTCCGCCCGCGCCCGCCGAGCCGGCCCACCCCTCTCCCATTCCCTCTCCCCTCAGGGGAGAGGGTCAGGGAGAGGGGCCCGCGCAGCGGGAGGGTGCGGAGCGCGCGGATCGGTTCGCCGCCGCGCCGGCCGCGCCGCCCCCGTCCTCGGCCGCGGACGTGGCGCCCTCGCGCGCGCTGGCGAAGAAGGCGGCTCCCGCGCCGTCCGCCGCGAGGCGCGCCGACGGCGAAGCTGGCGCCGCGGCCGGCGCCGTTGCGGCGCCGCAGGAGCCGGACGCCCTGGCCCGCTACGAGGCGCTGCGCCGCGAGGGGCGGCTGCGCGTCGAGACCCGCGAGTTCCCCGGCTGCCCGAGCGAGTCGTGGCGACGGATCGAGCGCGACCCCGAGGGGCGCATCGTGTCGTACGCGTGGCGCTCCGAGTGGTACCGGATCGAGGTCGTCTACGGGCCCGACGGGCGATGGGTGGACAAGCACGCCTTCGACGCGAGGACGGGCGCCCCGGACCCGCTCGTGAAGTTCGCGGTGCCGCGCCGGGAGGCCCTCGACCTCGACGCGCCGACGGTCTGCGATCGCTGACCCGGATCGCCGCGGGCCGCGCGCACGCAGGGCCGGGGGTACGGGGGCCCGCCTGGTCGTCCGGAGGATTGTGGCGGGCTCGCCCCGTCTGCTAGGGTCCGGCCGCGTGCTCGACGACGCCCCCCGCTCGACCCCTGCTCCAGCGCCCGCCGCTCCGCTCGCCACCCCGGCGCCCGCCGGGTCGTGGACGAACCCGTGGCGGCGCCTGCCCTCGGTCCGCGCGGCCGTGCAGGCGGGCTATCTCCTCTTCGTCGTCGCCGTGGGCTGGCAGTTCGCGCGCTTCTTCTCCTCGGCGCACCTGGACGGCCCCGTCACCGGCGCCCGCCCGCCCGCTGTCGAGGGCTTCCTGCCCATCGCCGCGCTCGTCGGCCTCCGACGCTGGCTCTCGACCGGCTTCTGGGACGAGGTCCACCCGGCGGGCCTCACCATCCTCCTCGCCGCGATCGTCACGTCGCTCCTCGCGAAGAAGGGATTCTGCTCCTGGGTGTGCCCGGTCGGCGCGATCTCCCGCGCGCTCGAGTGGGTGGGCCGGCGGACGCTCTGGCGCCGCGGGTTCCCGCGGGTGCCGCGCCGGCTCGACCTCGCGCTCTCGTCGGTGAAGTACCTCCTCCTCGTCTTCTTCGCGTTCGAGGTCTTCCTCTCGATGCCGGTCGAGGCGCTCGACGCGTTCGTCGGCTCCCCCTACAACCTCGTCGCAGACGCGAAGATGCTCCTCCTCTTCGCGCACCCGACGACCACCCTGCTCGCGGTCCTCGGCGGCCTCGTCGCGCTCTCGCTCGTGGTGAAGCACGCCTGGTGCCGCTGGCTCTGCCCATACGGCGCGCTGCTCGGCGTCGCGAGCCTCGCCTCGCCGCAGCACGTCCGCCGCGACCCGGCGGCCTGCAACGACTGCCGCGCCTGCACCCGCGCCTGCCCGGTGGAGATCCCGGTCCACGCGCGCCTCCGCGTCCTCTCCTCGGAGTGCACGGGCTGCCTGTCGTGCGTCGCCGCGTGCACCGTGCCGGACTGCCTGGGCGTCACGCGCAAGGGCGCGCGGAGCCTCTCGCCCTGGCTCGTCCCCGCGGCCGTGCTCGGGGTGATGCTCGGCTTCTGGGCCGTTGCGCGGCTCGCGGGCTTCTGGGAGACGACGATCCCCCCCGAGGCGTTCCGGATGGCGTACCAGGCCCTCGGGCTGTAGACGGGCCGCGCGAGCGCCGGCCGGGGGCGGTAGGATCGGCGCGTGAAGCTCCGCGTCGTGGCGATCGGGAAGGACCGCTCCGGGCTCTTCGCCCCCGCGGTGGACGAGTACCGCGGCCGGCTCGAGCGGTACCTCCGGTTCGAGCTCGTCGAGGTCCCCGAGGCGAGGAAGCACGCCGGGACGCCGCGCGCGAAGGACGAGGAGGGGGAGGCGCTCCTCGCGCGGCTCCGCGACGGCGAGCGGGTCGTCCTCCTCGACGAGCGCGGGACGGAGGAGACGAGCGTCGCGCTCGCGCGGCGGGTCGCCCGCTGGCTCGAGCAGGGCCGCGACGTGGCCCTCGTGGTGGGCGGCTCCGACGGGCTCGCCGACGCGGTGCGCGCCCGGGCCGACGAGGTGCTCGCGCTCTCGCGGATGACCCTCCCGCACCGGCTCGCGCGCGTCGTGCTCCTCGAGCAGCTGTACCGCGCGATGACGATCCTGAGGAACGAGCCCTATCACAAGTGATGCATCCGTCTGCCCCTGCGCTCGCACCTGGACCTGGGTAGAATCACCGCCACCCGAACCGCTGGAGCGTGCACCGTGCCCAAGACGAAGCCCGTCCTCCTCGTCGTGCTCGACGGCTGGGGGATCCGGAAGGAGCGGGAGGCGAACGCGATCGCGATCGCCGGCACGCCCAACATGGACGCGCTCGTGCGCGAGTACCCGTCCACCGCCGTCGAGACGAGCGGCCTGTCCGTCGGCCTCCCCGAGGGCCAGATGGGCAACTCCGAGGTCGGCCACACCAACCTCGGCGCGGGACGGATCGTCTACCAGGACCTCGTGCGCATCCACCGCGCGGTCGAGGACGGCTCGTTCTACGCGAACGACGCGCTCCTCCTCGCCTGCCGGCGCGCGAAGGAGTCGGGTGGCGCGCTCCACCTCATGGGGCTCGTCTCCGACGGCGGCGTGCACAGCCACGTCGAGCACCTCCACGCCTGCGTCGAGCTCGCGCGGCGGGAGGGCGTCGCGAAGACCTTCGTCCACGCCTTCATGGACGGACGCGACACGCCGCCGAGGTCGGGGCTCGGCTACCTCGCCGAGGTCGAGAAGCGGCTCGCCGCGAAAGGCTACGGCAGGGTCGCGACCGTCTGCGGGCGCTACTGGGCGATGGACCGCGACAAGCGCTGGGACCGCGTCGCCCTCGCGTACGGTGCGATCGTCCGCGGCGAGGGCAAGAAGGCCGCATCCGGGGTCGCGGCGATGGAGCAGGGGTACGCCGCCGACGAGACCGACGAATTCGTGAAGCCGACCGTCGTCGTGGACGGAAAGGGCGAGGCCGTCGGCTCGGTGCGCGACGGCGACGCGGTCCTCTTCCTCAACTTCCGCGCGGACCGCGCCCGCGAGATCACCCGCGCCTTCACCGACCCGGCCTTCAAGGACTTCGACCGGGTGGCCGTCCCGCGCCTCTCGGCCTACGTCTGCATGACCCAGTACGACGAGACGTTCAAGCTGCCGGTCGCGTTCGGCCCGACCGACCTCACCGAGATCTTCCCCGAGATCGTCTCGGAGGCGGGGCTGAAGCAGCTCCGCTGCGCCGAGACCGAGAAGTACGCGCACGTCACCTTCTTCTTCAACGGCGGGCGGGAGAAGGTCTTCCCGGGCGAGGACCGGATCCTGGTCCCCTCGCCGCGCGACGTGAAGACCTACGACAAGAAGCCGGAGATGAGCGCGCGCGAGGTGACGGACAAGCTCGTGGAGGCGATCGGCACCGGCCAGTACGGGTTCGTCCTCGTGAACTTCGCGAACCCGGACATGGTCGGGCACACCGGGATCCTCGACGCCGCGGTGAAGGCGGTGAAGGTCGTGGACGAGAGCCTCGGGCGGCTCTGGCAGGCCGCGCGCAAGCAGGGGATGGCGATGCTCGTGACCGCCGACCACGGGAACTGCGAGATGATGACCGACCCGCAGACCGGCGAGCCGCACACCGCCCACACGCTCAACCCCGTCCCCTTCGTCCTCGCCGATCCCGACTTCAAGGGCGCGAAGCTCCGCTCGAAGGGGGTGCTCGCCGACGTCGCGCCGACGGCCCTTCAAGTCATGGGTCTCCCGCAGCCGAAGGAGATGACGGGGCTCGGGCTCGTGACCCGCTGACGTGCGCGCCGCCGATCTCGCCCGCGCCGTGGCCGGCGCGCTCCTCGACCTCGTCTACCCGCCGCGCTGCGCGGCGTGCGGGGAGCCCACGCCGGACGGCGGCCCGTTCTGCGGGATCTGCGTCGAGGCGGTGGACCCGGTCCCCGCGGGCTGCGGGCGCTGCGGCCTGCCCGGTCCGGACGCCGTCTGCGGGGGGTGCCGGCGCTCCGCGCCCGCGTTCGACGCGGTCCGCGCGGGCGGCCTCTTCGGCGGGCCGCTCGCCGAGGCGATCCACGCGCTCAAGTACGGCGGCCGCCCGGCGCTCGCCCGTCCGCTCGGACGCTGGCTCGCCGAGGTCGTGCCGCCCGCGGCCGGCGCGCTCGTCGTCTCGGTCCCGCTCGCGCGCGGCCGGCGCATCGAGCGCGGGTACGACCAGGCTGCCCTCCTCGCCGGGGCCTACGCGCGCGGGGCCCCGTCCCGCCCGGCCCGCGGCCGCGCCGCGCTCGCCCGGACCCGCGAGACGCGCGCGCAGGTCGGCCTCTCCCGCGAGGAGCGCGCCCGGAACGTCGCCGGGGCGTTCGCCGCGACCGGCGCGGTGAAGGGCCGGGACGTGGTCCTCCTCGACGACGTCGTGACCACCGGCGCGACCGCGGACGCCGCCTCCCTCGCCCTTCGCCGTGCGGGCGCCCGCTCGATCGTGGTCGTGGCGCTCGCCCGCGCGGAGTAATCTCGCCCGCCCATGTCCGTCCTCCCCGCCCTCGCCGCCGCGCTCCTGCTCTCCGCCCGCCCGGCGCCCCCACGCCACGCCGCCGGACCGCGCGAGCCCGCGGCCGATCGCCTGGCGCGGCTCGAGGCCGATCTCGCCCGCCAGCGGCGGGACCCGCGCGGCGTCGCGGCGCTCGCCGGGGTCGAGTCCCTCATCGGCGACGCGCCCGACCTCGCCCGCGTCGCGGCGGTGCTCGGGGACGTCGCCGACGACCGCGGCGCGAATCCGGAGGTGCGCGCCCTCGCCCGCTTCCGGCTCGCGCAGGTCGAGCGCGCGCGCGGGAACTCGAAGAAGGCCGCCAGCCAGCTGCGCCGGCTCGGGTTCGTCACGTCCTTCCTGGTGGCGGGCCCGTTCGACGACGAGGGGAAGCGCGGCTTCGACGCGGTCTTCCCGCCCGAGCGCGGGATCGACCTCGCGGCCGAGCTGCCGGGGAAGGTGCGGCCCGTCTCGTGGCGCCCCGTTCCGCCCGAGGCGGTGGTCGACGGGTTCGTGAGCCTCGGCGCGACGCTCTCCCCGTCTCGCGAGGTGGTCGCCTACGCCCTCGCGGTGGTGGACGCCCCGCGCGACGAGCGCGTCCAGCTCTGGCTCGGCGCCAGCGGCGCCGCGAAGGTCTTCGTGAACGGGGCGCTCGCGGTGTCGGATCGCGGCTACCACCCGGCGCGGCTCGACCAGCGCGGCGCGACGGTGTCGCTGCGCCGCGGGCACAACCGGATCCTCGTGAAGCTCTGCCACGCCGAGGGGCGCATGGGGCTCTTCCTCCGGCTCGCGGACGAGCGCGGCGAGGGGCGGACGCTCTCCGCGGGCGATCCCGCGGCGCCGGCAGTCGCGGCGGGCGCCGCGCCCCGGGCGATCCCGGGCGCCGTGGCCGCGCTCGAGCGCCGCGCCGCCGCGGCGCGCGGGAGGCCGAAGGAGGAGGCGCAGGCGCGGCTCGCGCTCGCGGTCGCGCTCGACGAGCGGCGCTCGGCCGACGTCCGCGAGGGACGGGCGGCGGCGGAGGCGCGCCGCGCCGCGGAGCTCGCCCCGCGCTCCGCCGAGACGCTCCTCGCCGCGGCACGGCTCGAGGACGACCACGGCCGGCGGCGCGCCCGGGTCGAGGCCGCGCTCGCCGCGGCGCCCGGCGATCCCCAGGTGCTCGCCGCGCTCGCGGAGGACGAGCTCGAGCAGGACCGGCCCTACGAGGCGGTCCGGCTCCTCGAGCGGGCCGTCCGGGGCGCCCCGGAGTGGCCCGCGCCCCGCGTCTCGCTCGTCGACGCGCTCGGGCGGATCGGCGCCGACGCCCGCGCAGCGCGCGAGGCGGACGCGCTCGCCCGCGAGTTCCCGACCGTCCCGGACGCGGTGCGGGCCGCGGCGCGCGCCGCGCGCCGCCTCGGGCGCGACGCGGAGACGGCGGCGCGGCTGCGGACCCTGCTCGCGCTGCGGTTCGACGACGGCGAGGCGCGCGGCTCGCTCGCGCACCTCCTCGTCGAGCGGGGCGACGTGGACGGCGCCGCCGGGCTGATGGCGGAGGGACTCCGCCTCGATCCCTCCGACGTCGGGGTGCGGCTCGGGCTCGCCGAGCTGCTCGCCGCGAACGGGCGGGCGGCGGAGGCCGAGGGGCAGTTCGAGACCGCGCTCCGGATCGCGCCGGACGACGCCGAGCCGCGCGCGCGCCGCGGGCGGGCGCGGCTCGCGCTCGGCAGGAGCGCCGAGGCGAAGGCCGACCTCGAGCGCGCGCTCGCGCTCCGGCCGCAGAGCCCGGAGCTGAAGGAGCTGCTCCGCAGCCTCGAGCCCGCGCGGGAGCGGTTCGAGCAACCCTACGTGCTCGACGGGCCGGCCCTCGCGCGCGCGGCCCCCGCCGCGGCGCCGGACGAGGACGCGATCGTGCTGGGGGATCTGGAGGTGACGCGCGTCCAGCCCAACGGGCTGTCTGCCAGCTACGAGCAGGTGCTCGTGAAGGTGCTGACGCAGCGGGGCGCGGACGCGTTCCGCCGGCGCTCGGTGGCCTGGGATCCGGACCGCCAGGAGGTGAAGATCGAGCGCGCCCGCATCCACCGGCCGGACGGCACGGTGATCGACGCGCACGACGAGTCGGAGCAGAGCGCGAGCGAGCCCTGGTACCGGCTCTACTACGACACGCGCGCGCGGAGCCTCTCGTTCCCGGCCCTCGCGGCGGGGGACGTACTCGAGATCGCGTGGCGGACCGAGGACGTCGCGAAGGAGAACCTCCTCTCCGACTACTACGGCGACGTGTCGCGCGTGGACGACGCCACCCGGAAGCTCCGCTGGGACCGGGTGCTCCTCCTGCCGGAGGGGCGCGCGCTGCACGCCGCGGTGCCGCCGGGCGTGACCCGCACCGAGCGGAAGCTCGCGGGCGGCGTGGTCGAGCACCGCTTCGTGGCCCGCGACGTTCCGCGGATCGTCCCGGAGCCGGGGATGCCGGGCTGGACCGAGGTCGGCCGCACCGTCCACGTCTCGACCTACGCGAGCTGGGACGAGGTCGCCCGCTTCTACTGGGGGCTCGTCCGCGAGCAGCTCCACCCGACCGGCGAGGTGCGCGAGACCGCGGTGCGGCTGGGCCTCGAGGCCCTCGCCGCGAGGTCCCCGGCGCCCGGGCCCGCGACGGGCGGGGGGGAGGCGAAGCCCGCCGCGCTCGCGCCGCCCTCGGGCGGCTGGGACCGCGCGACGAAGCGGCTCCTCGTCGAGGCGGTCTACGACTTCGTCGTGTCGCAGACCCGCTACGTCGGGCTCGAGTTCGGGATCCACGGGTTCAAGCCGTACCGGGTGGACGACGTGCTCCGGCGCCGCTTCGGCGACTGCAAGGACAAGGCGAGCCTCATGCACGGGCTCCTCGCCGCGCTCGGCGTGGACTCCCGCCTCGTCCTCCTCCGGATGCGGCGGCTCGGCACCGTGCCCGCGGCCCCCGCGTCGCTCGCCGTCTTCAACCACGCCATCCTCTACGTCCCGGACCTCGACCTCTTCCTCGACGGCACCGCCTCGTGGACCGGCTCCCGGGAGCTGCCCGGCGAGGACCACGGCGCGGTCGCGCTCATCGTGAACCCGGACGGCCCCCCGCGCTTCCTCGTGACGCCCGAGGCGCGCCCGGACGAGAACCGGACCGAGAGCCGCTTCGACGTGACGCTCGCCGCCGACGGCCGCGCCACCATCCGCGGCGCGTCGCGGATCGCCGGCGCGCAGGCGTCGGAGTACCGGCACGCCTACCTCTCCGCCCACGATCGGCGCAGCCAGCTCGAGAAGGCCTTCAACCGGACCTTCCCGGGGCTGCGGGTCGAGTCGGTCACCGCCTCGGACCTCTCGCGGCTGGAGGAGGACGTGCGGATGGAGTTCACCCTCGACGTGCCGCGCTACGCCGAGCGCGACGGCGCCGCGCTCCGGTTCACGCCGTTCGGCGCCGCCGCCGGCTACCTCGAGACGCACGCATCGCTCTCGTCGCGGCGCCACCCGCTCTTGCTGGGCTCGCCCATGACGAACCGCTTCGAGTACCGGGTCGCGCTCCCGCCGGGCTTCGGGATCGCCGAGCTGCCGGAGGACGCCGGAGGCGAGGTGCCCGAGGCGGCGTACGAGGTGCGCTACCGCAGGGACGGAGGCGTCCTCGTCGTGACGGGGCAGGTGACCTTCAAGGCCTCGCGTGTCGAGCCGGAGCGCTACGCCGCGTTCCGCGCGCTCGCGGCGCGGCTCGACGCGGCGTTCTCGCGGCAGGTGCGGCTCGCGCCGGCGGCGGAGGTGAAGCCATGAGGCCGGCGGTGTCTTCCGGGCCGTTCGGGGCGGGTCGAGCTGCGCTCGCCGCCCTCCTCCTCGCCGCGGCGGGCTGCGCGAGCGTGCGCGGGACCGGCGCGCCCCGCGCCCTCGATCCGCTCGTCGGAGGAGGCGACCTCGGCGAGGCCGAGGTCCGCGCCGTGGCGCTCGCGGCGGAGCGTCCAGACGACCGCTTCGCGCGGCTCGCCGAGGCGCTCCTCGCGCGTCGCGCGCTCGACTCCGCGGCGGAGGCGCGGGCGCTCCTCGCGCTCGCGGCACGCGCCCCCCGCGATCCGCTCGCGCTGGTGGCCCTGCGCCGGCTCGCCGAGCTGTGCGACGACGCACCGGAGGTCGCACGGGCGGTGGACGCCGGCCTCGCGCCGCTCCTCGCGACGGGCCGGCTCGAGGGGCTCGCCGCGTACCGTGCCCGCGTCGCGCGCGTCGCGGCGGCGGAGGTGCTCGGCGAGCACGCCCGCGCCGGGGCGCTGCGCGCCGAGAACGGCGCGATCCGCGCGTGGACGCTCGCCGGGCCCTACGGGCGGCGCCGCGCGGTCGACTTCGTCGCGCCCTGGCCGGCGGACGGCGGCGTGCTCCCCGCCTCGGTCCCCGCGCCTTTCGACGGCGCGCCCCGCCCCACCCGCGCGATCGCCGCTCCCGACGGCGGGTTCGTCGTGGACGGCGAGCCCGTCTCCGCGGACGTCTTCTTCCTCGCCGCGGACGTCACCCTCGCGCGCGGCGGCAGGTACCTGCTCTCGGTCGGCAGCTCCCTCTCGCTGCGCGTGTCCGTCGACGGCGTGGCGGTCCACGAGCGGCGGGAGTTCGCCGCGTACCTGCCGACCGTGGTCCACGTCCCGATCGAGCTGCGGCCGGGCGTGCACCGCGTCCTCCTCAAGCTCGCGCGCGCGGGGGATCGGTCCGGCCTGTACGTCGCCTTCGCGCGCGAGGACGGCGCGCCGTCCGACGCGACGGCCGCGCCGGTCGCGCCCGGTGCGCGGCCGCCCGCCGCGCCGCGCCCGAGCTTCTCCGCGCCGATCCACGGCGCCGCCGCGCTGGCGGACGCGCTCACGCCGGCCGCGGGCCGGCCGCTCGCCGCGCTCCTCGCCGGCCTCGACGCGGCGTCCGTCGACCGGGAGGCGTCGAAGGCCCTCCTCGCCGAGGCGACGGCGGCGCTCCCGGGCTCCTCCCTCGCCCACGTGGCCCGCGCGCTCGTCGTCGTGGCCGACGGGAGCCTCGACGAGCAGGTGGCGCGCAGCCGGGCCGAGGCGGAGCTGCGCGAGGCGCTCGCCCGGGATCCCGGGCACCTCGGCGCGCGGCTCGTGCTCGCGTCGCTCCTCCTCCGGGCGGGGCGGCTCGACGAGGCCGACGCGCTCGTCACCGCGACCCCGCCCCGCGATCCGCGGCTCCCCGCGTCCCCGGCCCGCGAGGCGGCGCTCGCCCTGGCCCGCGCGCGTGGCGCCGAGGCGCGCGGCCACCTCGAGGCCGCGGAGGCCGAGGCGGCGGCGGCGATCGCCGGCGGGTCCGGGTGCCGCGCGCTGGAGCTCGGCCGCGACCTCGCCTCCCGGCGCCGCGCGGTCGCGCTCGAGGACGAGCGGACCCGCGCGCTCGCCTCCTGCCGTGACGGCCGGGAACGGCTCGCCGAGCACCTGCGTCGCCGCGGCGATCTCGGCGGGGCGCTCGGCGCGCTCGCGCCCCTCGTCGCGGCGCGCCCGTGGGCGGTCGAGCCGACGCTCGCGCTCGCGGCGGTGCACGTCGCCGCGGGCGACGCGGGCCGCGCGGTGCAGGTGCTGGAGCGGCTGCGGGAGCAGTGGCCGCGCAGCGCCCGCGTGGAGCGGAAGCTCGCGGACGCGCTCGAGCTCACCGGCGACGCCCCCGCCGCCCGCGCCGCGCGGGAGCGCGCGCTGGTCGGAGACCCCGGCGACCTGGCGCTCCGGCGCCGGCTCGCGCTCGAGGATGGCCGCGAGGCCCTCGACGAATGGGCCGAGGACGCCGCGTCCGCGATCCGCGCCTACGAGGCGGCGCGGCCGCGCCGGACCGACGACACCTCCTCGACGCTCGTCCTCGACGCGGCGGCGGTCGAGTTCCACCGCGGCGGCGGGTACACCGAGCGCACGCACCAGATTATCCACGTCCTCGATCCGCAGGGGGTCGAGCAGTTCGGCGAGGTCTCGATCCCGGGCGGCGCGGAGGTGCTCGCGATCCGGACGATCAAGCCGGACGGCCGCGCCCTCGAGCCCGAGCGGATCGCGCGCGACGGGAAGGGCACCGTGTCGCTCGCCGGGCTCGAGCCCGGGGACTACGTGCGGCTCGAGTGGATCCGCTCCGACCGCGGGGTCGGCGCAACGATCGCCGCCGATCCGTTCTTCTTCCGCTCGGGCGGCACCCGGATGTTCCTCTCGCGCTACGTGGCCGCCGCCCCCGCCGGCTTCGGGCTCGCCGTGGATCCACACCTCGTCACCACCCCCGTGCCGAGCCGCGAGGGCGCGTACGAGGTCTACCGGGTCGCGGCGCGAGACGTCTCCGCGCACGTGCGCGAGCCGGGCCAGCCGCCGCTCGGCGAGCTCCTGCCCCACGTGCAGGTCGGGCTGGTGGGCGATCGGGCCGAGGTCCAGAAGGACCTCGCCGACTTCTTCCCGCAGACGCTCCGGGCGACCGAGGAGCTCCGCGCGTTCGCGCGCGCCGTCCGGGCCGACGCGGGCAAGGGCGCGGCGCCGGGCGCGCTGGCGCGCGCCGCCTGGGCCCGGGTCTCCCGCGAAATCCTCGGCGCGGGCGACGACGGCTTCGCGGCGAGCGAGAGCCTCTCGCGCGGGCGAGGAAACCGCCTCGTGGTCTTCCAGGCGGTGCTCGCCGAGCTGGGCGTCCGCTCCCGGATCGCGTTCGCGCGGCCGTTCTCCTCCGACTCCACGCCGCACCGCTTCGCGTCGCACGCGCTCTGGTCGTACCCGCTCGTCCGCATCGAGGCGGGCGGTGAGACGATCTGGCACGATCCCTCGCTCCGGCTCGCGCCGCTCGGCACGGTCCCGGAGGCGGTGCTCGGGGTCGAGGCGATCGTCGTGCCGCTCCCCGGAGAGCCGCTCGAGGTCGCGCGGACGCCGGAGCGCGCCGCCGTCCCGGATCGCCGCGAGTCGAAGGTCCGGATCGTGCTCGCGCCCGACGGCAGCGCCGAGCTCGAGGGCGAGGATCTCTTCGTCGGGGCCTCCGCCGCCTCGGCGAAGGCGGCGGTGGAGCGGCTCGACGCGGCGGAGCGGCGGCAGCTCGTCGAGGCGACGCTCGCGCGGACGTTCCGCGGTCTCACGCTCGCGAACGCCGAGATCCTGGGCGAGGCCGATCCGGCCGCGCCGTTCGCGCTGCGCTGGAAGGGGACGGTCGCCGGCCTCGCGCGCGCCGGGAACGGAGGGCTCGTGCTCGACGCGCCGCTCCTCCCCGCGCGGCTCGGCGCACGCTGGGTGCAGGTCGCGTCGCGCGCGACGCCGCTCGTCGTCACCGTTCCGGACCGCTCCGAGCAGCGGATCGAGCTCGTCGCGCCGCCGGGGTTCCTGCCCGAGCCCGCGCCGCCCTTCGCGTCCGACGGGCCGTATGGCAGCTTCGCGCGGACGGAGCGCGCCGAGGGTCGCTCGCTCGTGCGCGAGGAGCGGCTTCTCGTGCGCCGGGGGCGCGTTCCCGCGGAGAGCTACCCGGACTTCGCGTCGTTCGCGACCGCGGTCGATCGCGTGCAGCAGGCCCCGACCACGCTCCGGAAGGGTGAGGGGGCCCAGGTAGTACCCGGGGGTTCCGCGACACCCGCGGTGGCGCCCGCCGCGGCGCCCGCACCCGGCCGCTGATCCTCCGTGATCCCGCGGACTCCGGCGATCGGCCTCGGGCCGCGTACCCGGCACGCGCGATGCAAAATCGTCGGTCGTGCGTTGCGTTCGTCGGTTTGCAGAGAGCCTGTTCCGGAACGCGCAGCTCGCGTTCCGGCGGATTGCCCCCTCCGTGGCTCTCTGTCCTGCCGTCGGTCGGACGCCGGTGACGTGCCGAATTCCCCCCCCCGGCGCGTTCCGCGGCGTCCGCTGACGGATCTTCCGACGCCCCTCCGCAACGTGAGGCGGCCGGCGCCTTCTCCCCTTGGAGGGTGCCGGCCGCCGCTTCTTTGCCGTCGCAGCTCAGGTCCCGGGGAACGCCGGCAGCGCGTCCACGAAGTGGACCGCGGTGAGCCGAGCCTCCTGTCGGTCCAGCCGCCGCGCCGATCCGGAACCGGGCATCATGGCGGCATGTCGGCGCCGCGCACCGCACCGCCCGAGGTCGTGGCCTCCGCCGCGGCGGCATGGCCGCTGCGCCACCCCGCGCTCCTCGCGGCCGCGCTCGCGGCGGCGGTCTTCGCGGGCACGCTCGCGAACCGCCCCGTCCTCGATGACGGGTGGGCGGTCCTCGAGAACCCGCTCGTCCGCAGCCTCGACGTCGCGCGGATCTTCGCCAAGCACTCGGGGTACGCGGGAGGGGCGACGGTCGCGGGCACGTACCGGCCGCTCGCGACCCTCACGTGCGCGCTCCAGCGGGCGCTGCACGGCCCGGCCCCGCTGCCGTTCCACGTCGTGAACGTGCTGCTGCACGCCGCCGCGACGGCGCTCGTCGTGCTCCTCGCGCGGCGCATCCTCGTCGCCGCCGCGCCGGCGCGGGCCGCCGCAGGGGCGCTCGGGGCGGGGCTGCTCTTCGCGGTCCACCCGGCCCACGTCGAGGCGATCGCGCCCCTCGTCGGGCGCGCGGACCTGCTCGCGGCGGCCCTCGGGCTCGCCGCGCTGCGGCTCGCGCTCGCGCTCGCGCCGCGCCCGTACCGGCGGATCGGGGCGGCGAGCGCGCTCCTCGCCGCCGCCATGCTCTGCAAGGAGACCGCGGCGGCCGTGCCGATGCTCTACGTGGTCGTCGCCGCGCTGCTGCCCGCCGCGGCGGGCCTCGCAGCGCGGCCCGGGCTCGCGACTCCGGAGCGGCGCCGGGCGCTTCTCGCCGCGGCGGCGACAGCCGGCGCGCTCGCGCTCGCGCTCCTGCCGTACCTGCTCCTCAAGCCCGGCGGGGCCGTGGTGCCCGAGCAGGCGCGGTGGTTCCAGGGCCAGCCCCCCGCGGTCGTCGGGGCCACGATGACGCGCGTCCTCGCCGAGTACCTCCGGATCCTCGCGGTCCCCTGGCCGCTCATGACCGACTTCGGGTACGCGGCGCGGATCCCGTTCGCGGCGAGGCTCGGGGTCGAGACGGCGCTCGCGACCGCGGCGTGGGCCGCCGTGCTCGCGGCCGGGGTCGCCTCTGCGCGCCGCGCGCCGCTCCTCGGCCTCGCCGTGCTCTGGACGTTCGTCGCCCTGCTCCCTGTCTCGCACCTCGTCCCGATGGGCGCGCTCATGGCGGAGCGGCTCCTGTACTTGCCGTCGGTGGGCGTCTGCCTGTGGGCCGGCCAGCTCCCGGCGGCGTGGCGCGAGCGCGCGCGCGCACGGCGGGCGGCAGTGGCGCTCGGCGCGGCGGTCATCGCGATCCTCGCCGCGCTCTCGCTGCGCCGCGCCGCCGACTGGCGGACGCCGGAGCGGCTCTACGAGGCGGAGCTGCGCCACGCGCCGCGCGATCCGGTCGTGAACAACAACCTCGCGGTCGAGTACGGCGCCGGGGGCGATCAGCGCCGCGCCCTGGAGCGGCTCGACGTGGCGCTCCGCGCGGCGCCCGGGTACTGGCGAGGGCGGGTGAACCGCGCCCTCGCGCTCCACCGGCTCGGCGACGATCGCGCCGCGGCCGTGGCGCTCGCGCGCGCGCGGGAGGTGGCGCCGGAGGATGCGGGCTTCCGGCGGCTGGCGGCCGGGGTGCTCGTCGAGCTCCGCGATCTGGACGGAGCGCTCGCCGATCTCGCCATCGCGGCCCGGCTCGATCCGGAGGACCCGCGGAACCCGCTCGACGCGGGCCGGCTCCTCCTCCTGCTGGGGCGCCTCGACGAGGCGCGCG
>DASWCJ010000202.1:0-2547 GCA_036390155.1 Anaeromyxobacter sp. | reverse complement strand
CACGACCCGCGGCGGGAACCTGTACGCGCTCGGGAACCGGCTCGACCCGAAGGGCGCGCAGCTGAACCTCGCGCTCCCCGGCTCGCGCGGCGCGGACCTCTACGTCGTGGCGGGGCTCGCGGACGGCGCGGACTACGACAGCTTCGCCGCGGTCTATCTCGACCCCGCGAACCGCGCCGGCGTGCCGCGGACCTACCTCCCCGAGCTCGGGAAGTTCCTGCGCGGGCTCGGCGTCGCGGCCGGCTCGGACGCGGACCGCCTCGCGGCGTTCGCGGCGCTCCCCCGGATCCAGCGCGAGATCTTCCTCGACGGGATCTACCTCACCGAGCTGCGCGAGACCGGGATCGAGCACAACGACGCGTCGAGCCCCCGGTTCCAGAGCTACGAGCGGGGGTACGATGCCGTCGCGCGCCTGTTCCCCACCGACCCGGCGAGCGTGCCCGTCGAGGCGCGCGGCGACGTGGTCCTGAACGCGAAGCCGCTCGAGACGCAGGCGGACGCGGGCATCACGGTGCTCGCGCCGTACGGCGCGGTGGAGGTGGGCGCCTCGCTCCAGCTCCCCGGCAACGACCCGACCCGCAGCGGCGTCGTCACACGCCGCGGCGGCGACGTGCGGATCATGTCCGACGGGAACGTGGACCTGTTCACCTCCCGCGTATTCACGCTTCAGGGCGGCGACGTCCTCATGTGGACGTCGGACGGCTCCATCACCGCGGGCGCGGGCGCGAAGACCTCGGTCCTCCAGGCGCCGCTCCAGTACAAGATCGACGCCGCCGCGACGATCACCGTCGACTCCTTCGGCCTCCAGACGGGCGCGGGCATCGGCGTGCTCGACGCGCTGGGGAACGGGGTCTCGCGCCCGCGGAGCCGGCTCGACCTCATCGCCCCGCGCGGCGAGGTCAACGCGGGCGACGCCGGCATCCGCGTCGTGGGCGACCTCAACATCGCCGCCGCGGCGGTGGTGGGGATCGAGAACATCCAGGTCTCGGGCGCGTCGCAGGGCGTTCCGAAGGTCGAGGCACCGAACCTGGGCGCCCTCACCGCGGCCTCGCAGGCCTCCCAGACGACGGCGCGGGAGGCGGTGGGCCCGGACTCGGCGGCCGCGAAGGCGGCGGCCTCCGCGGACCTCCCGTCGATCATCACCGTAGAGGTGGTCGGGTACGAGACGAGCGAGCCGGGCGACGACGCGCGGAAGCGGGACGAGCGAAAGCGGAGCGCGCCGCCCGCGCGCTGAGGATGGGTGCACGCTCGCAGGCCGGGCGCGCGGAGGAGCCTCGCATGGAACGAGATCGCGCGAACCAGGGCGGGGCCGCCCTGCCGGTACGGGCGGGCGGGCTGCCGCGCACGAAGCAGATGCAGACGTTCCGGATGCCCCGCGAGCTCGTCGCGGAGCTCAAGCGGGACGCTGCGAGCGAGCGGCGCCACCTGACCGGCCACGTCATCCGACTCCTCGAGGGGACGCGCAGCTACTTCGGCCTCCCGGAGGCGGCGGTCGCGCTGCTCGAGGCGGACCGTCACCTGCTCTGCATGGGACGCTTCGAGTACCTGGTCCACGCCCTGTACCAGCGGAGCGCAGCGGTACGCGAGCGCGGGACGGGGCATGACGCTCCCCTGACGCGCGAGCGGCACCGCGGCGGCACGGAACCGTAACCGGTCGCTGACAGGATCCCACCCCCTCACGTGGGCGCCCGCCGGGCGCCCGGAGCCGAGCGAAGCGTGCGAAAGGTCGAGCATCCTGCTCCGCGGGCACTCCCCGTCCGGCCCGCGGGCCGGGCGCGCTGTGCGCTTGCGCTCGTGACGCTCGCCACCTTCGCGCCCTCGCGGTCCCTCGCCGACGACGAGCCGGCGCCCGGCGCAGTGGCGCAGCGCTCCGCGCGCCCCCGCACGTTGGAGGTGACCGAGTACCGGCTCCGCGGCTCGACGCTGCTCCCGGCCGCGGACGCGGAGGAGGCGCTCGCGCCGTACCTCGGCCCCGGCCAGACGCTCGAGAGCGTGGAGCAGGCCCGTGCCGCCGTCGAGAAGGCCTACTCGCAGGCCGGCTGGCAGGCGGTGACCGTCGCGATCCGCCAGCAGACCGTCCGCGACGGCGTCATCACCCTCGACGTCACCGAGACGAGGATCGCGCGCCTGCGGGTCCGCGGCGCGCGCTGGTTCTCGCCGTCCGACGTGAAGGCCCTCGCGCCATCGGTCGCGGAGGGGACCTCGCCGAACTTCAAGTCGGTCGTCCGCGACGTCTTCGAGCTCAACCAGCTCCCGGATCGCCGGGTGATGCCGATGGTGCGCGCCGGGACCGCGCCCGGGACCATGGAGGTGGACCTCGAGGTCGAGGACCATCTGCCGCTCCACGGCGCGCTCGAGCTGAACGACCGCACGAGCGCGTTCACGACCCCGCTCCGCATGAATGGCGCGCTCCGGTACGACAACCTGTTCCAGCTCGGCCACTCGCTCTCGTTCTCGTTCCAGACCGCGCCGGAGCGGCCCGAGGACGCCCGGGTCTTCGCCGCCTCCTACCTGGCCCGGTTCCCGATGCTCAGCTGGCTCACGCTG
>DASWCJ010000201.1:0-8975 GCA_036390155.1 Anaeromyxobacter sp. | reverse complement strand
CGCGCCGACGACGGAGGCGCGCAGCGAGGGCGCCGGGGCGGCGCCGGCCGCTGCCGCGGCGAGCCCGGCTGCGATCACCGGGAGCGTGATGGCGTAGGGGAGGAGCCAGGTCGCGAGGTCGATGAGCGCGAGACAGAGGAGCGCGTCGACGAAGGCGATCTCGGCGACCGTCGCGAGCGAGAGGCCGTGGCGGCTCCAGGCGAGGAAGGCCACCGCGGCGCCCGCCAGCTCGACGAGCGGGTAGCGGACCGGGATTCGCATCCCGCAACGCCGGCAGCGGCCGCGGAGCACGAGCCAGGAGACGACCGGGACGTTGTCGTACCAGGCGATGGGCGAACGGCAGCCGGGGCACCGCGACGCGGGCCGGACGATCGATTCGCCCGCCGGCACGCGAGCGATGACGACGTTCAGGAAGCTGCCGATCGCGGCGCCCGCGAGGACGACCCAGGCGCCGACGAGAAAGCCGAGCGGCTCGTCCACCGCGGGTCAGCCCGCGCGCCGGGCCGGCGCGGGCGCGGCCAGGTCGGACGCGCCCGCGAGCCGGCGCAGGAAGAAGTCCTCGAGCGTTTCGCGGTGCTCGGTGAGCGCCGCCACCCGCCCGCCGGCCGCCACCACGGCGCGGACCGCCTCGTCCGCGTGCGCCCCGTCCACGAACGTGAAGGTGGCGCGCCCGCCCTCGCTCGCGAGGGGCGTCGCGCCCTCGAACGGGCCCGCCGCGCCGTTCCCGGCGAAGGTCGCCTCGACGCTCTTCACCCGGGCGGAGAGGAGATCCGCGAGCGGGCCGACGTCGCGCAGCTGCCCGCCGAGGATGAGCCCGACGCGGTCGCAGAGGAGCTCCACGTCCGGGAGGATGTGCGTCGAGAAGAAGACCGTCTTCCCCCGCCGCTTCAGCTCGAGGATGAGGTCGCGCATCTCCTTGCGCCCGACCGGGTCGAGCCCGCTCATCGGCTCGTCGAGCACGACGAAGGCGGGATCGGCGACGAGCGCCTGCGCGATCCCGAGCCGCTGCTGCATGCCCTTCGAGTACTTCTTCACCTGCCGGTCGGCGGCGTCGGAGAGGCCGACGAGCCCGAGCAGCTCTTCGCACCGCCGGTCGCGCTCGGCGCGCGGCACGTCGGAGAGCTCGGCGAAGAACCGCATCACCTCGCGGCCGGTGAGGAACTCGTGGTAGGCGGGGTGCTCCGGCAGATAGCCGATGCGCGCCTTGGAGGCGCGGCTCGGGATGGGCGCGTCGAAGATCCAGGCGGCGCCGCTCGTCGGGAAGATGAGGCCCATCAGCATCTTGATGGTGGTGGTCTTCCCCGCGCCGTTCGGCCCGACGAACCCGAAGATCTCACCCTCCTTCACGGAGAGCGTGACGTCCCGGACCGCCTGTACGCGCCGGCGGCGGAAGCCCACCTCGAACGTCTTGGAAAGCCCCTCGGTCCGCAGGATCATCGCGGGGCATCATCCGGAAGGTGGGGCGCCGTGTCAAAGGCATCGGGGCGCGCGTCAAGCCGCCGCGAGTGCCGCATTTCGTCACCCGCCGGCGACCCCCTGCCCCGGAGCGTCCATGACACGCGGGCGTACCGCGGTCCTGATCTCGCGCGGTTGGCGCCTTGCCCGGCTGGCACCGCTCGTGCTTTCACCGGCCACAGTCGCCGGAGCCCGAACCCACACTGCTCCGGCTCACCGTCGGCCGCCAGCGGCGACCGACCCATCGAGAAGGGGAGAACCAATGAAGAAGGTCGCCAAGGGCTTCACGCTCATCGAGCTCATGATCGTCGTCGCGATCATCGGCATCCTCGCCGCCATCGCCATCCCGAACTTCCTCCGCTACCAGCTCCGCTCCAAGGCCTCCGAGCTGAAGGAGAACGTCAACGCCATCTTCAAGGCGCAGGAGGCGTTCAAGAACCGCGAGCAGGGCACCGGCCAGTACTCGTCGGCGTTCGCCCTCCTCCCCGCCGGCTGCGTGCCCGGCAGCGCGAAGAAGCCGTGGATCGCCGCGGATCTCGCCGCCGCCCAGGGCGTCGACTGGATCGTCGAGGGCGCCACCTATGGCTGCTACCACAACGCGGTGTCGGCCCCGAACGCCATCCACCTGACCGCCTGGGCCGAGTCCGACATCGACCAGGACACCGTCCTCAACTGCGTGTTCCTGTTCAAGGCGACCCTGACCAGCGCGGGCGCGATCGCCACGACCAGCGCGACGGCCGCGGACGCCCTCTGCGGCGCCGGCACCCAGACCTTCGGCACGTGGCCGGGCCTGGCCACGACCGAGTTCGCGTGGGGCCAGCCGTTCCAGCTCAACTCGAACGTCTTCTAGGAAGACGACGCGCAGTCCGGACGGCGCCCCCCCGGAGCAGCGGTGGGGCGCCGTTTCCTGTCCTCGACGATCGAGGGAGCCGCCCATGAAGCAGAACGCGAGAGGCTACACGCTCATCGAGCTCATGATGGTCGTCGCCATCCTCGGCATCATCGCCTCGATCGCGATCCCGAATTTCGTGAGGTACCAGCACCGCGCGAAGGCGAGCGAGCTCAAGGAGAACGTCGTCGCGATTTTCAAGTCCGAGGAAACGTACAAGAACCGCGACGGGACCAACGGGCTCTACAACCAGACGGGGCTCGGCACCCTCCCTGCCGGCTGCGTCCCCGGCACGCAGAAGATCCCGTGGAAAGCCGCCGACCACGCCGCCGCCCAGAAGATCGACTGGATCGTCGAAGGCGCGACGTACGGGTGCTACCACGTCGCCACGCCCACGCCCGCCATCCACCTCACCGTCTACGCGGAGTCGGACGTGGACGGCGACAGCTACCGCAACTGCGTCTTCATCTTCAAGGCGACCCTCGCCTCGAACGGAACCGCGAGCACGACAGTCACCAACGGCGTGCCCGCCCTGTGCGACGTCGTCGGCTCCTGGCCGTTCGGGACCTGGCCGGCCGGCTCCGAGGGGACGTGGGGTCAGGTCACGCAGCTCATCCCCACGGTCTTTTAGTCAAGCGGCGTCGCAGGGCGAGCGACGGTCCCGCGAGGCTGCCCGTTCGCGCACGCGATCCCAGGTGCCCGCCGAACCGTGCGATGATGCCACGCTCCCTCGCCATGGAAGCGGAACGCCACGCCCAACTCGCTCCACTCGATACGCCTGCGGGTGAGGCTCCCCCGTCCCGGGCCCGGCCCGGCTCCGCCGCGCTCTTCGCCGCCGTCCTCGTCCTCGGGGTCGTGGCCTATGCGAACGCGCTCGGCGGCGCGTTCGTGTTCGACGACGTCATCCACATCCGCGACAACCCCCTCGTCCGGGACCTCAGCCGCGTGGCGAGCCTGGACGGGCTCCGCGCCTACCCGCACCGCTGGCTCGCGTACCTCACGTTCGCCCTGAACTACCGGACGGGAGGCCTCGCGCCCGCGGGGTACCACGCGTTCAACGTCGCGGTGCACCTCGCGAACGCCGCCCTCGTGTACGCCCTCGTCCTCCTCGCGTTCCGCACCCCGCGGCTCGTCACCTCCACGCTCGCCCCGCGCGCCCGCGCCGTGGCCTTCGTGGCCGCCGCCCTGTTCGTCGCGCACCCGCTCCAGACTCAGGCGGTCACGTACGTCGTCCAGCGGATGACCTCGCTCGCGGCGCTCTTCTACCTCTCGTCCGTCCTGTCGTTCCTGCGCTGGCGGCTCGCGGAGCCGGGCGGCGCGCGCGCGCGATGGTACGCGGCGACCATCGCTCTGGCCCTGCTCGGGATGAAGACGAAGGAGATCGCCTTCACGCTGCCGTTCGCGATCCTCCTCGCCGAACTCGCGCTGTTCCGGACGACCCGCGCCGACCTCCTGCGGCTCGTGCCCGTGCTCGCGACGGCGGTGGTGGTCCCCGCGACGCACCTGTGGACGGGCGCGCCGCTTTCCGGGACGCTCTCCGCGCTCGGCGCGCTCGCCCCGGGGCAGGCGCCACCCGGCCGGCTCGAGTACCTCGCCACCCAGCTCGCGGTGGTCGTGACGTACCTGTTCCTGATCCTCGTCCCGGTCGGCCAGAACGTCGACCACGACTACCCCATCCACCGCTCGTTCCTCGCGCCGGAGGTGCTCTCGGGCGCGGCGGTCCTCCTCGCGCTCGCCGCGCTCGGCGCGTGGCTCGCGTGGCGGACGCGCGCTCGGGCGACGCGCCCCCTCGATCCGGCCGCGCGGCTCGCCGCCTTCGGGATCGGCTGGTGGTTCCTCGCGCTCGCGGTGGAGTCGAGCATCATCCCGATCGTGGACGTCATCGTCGAGCACCGGGTGTACCTGCCCTCGGTCGGCCTCTTCACCGCGGCCGCCCTCGGGATCGCCGCGCTCGCGGCGCACCGGTGGGAGCCCGCCGTCGCCGCGCGCCGCACCATCGTCGTCGGGGCCGCGCTCGCGATGGGGCTCGCCGCGGCGGCCTTCGCGCGGAACCGGGCGTGGGCGAGCGACGTGTCGATCTGGACCGACTCCGCGCTGAAGTCGCCCGGGAAGACCCGGCCCTGGCTGAACCTAGGGACCGCGCTCCGCGAGGCAGGCCGGCCCGAGGCGGCGGTCGCCGCGCTCCGCCGCGCCCTCGAGCTCGATCCCGCCTCATCGTACGGCCGGTCACAGCTCGGCGCCGTCCTCGCCTCCATGGGTCGCCGCGCGGAGGCCGAGCCGGAGCTCCGCGCGGCCCTCACAGCGGCGCCGGAGGACGTCGAGGCGCTCTTCAACTACGCCGTGATCCTCTGGGAGACCGGCCGTCGCGACGAGGCGCGGACGCTCTTCGCGCGATTCGCTGCGCTCGCGCCGGACTCCCTGCAGCAGGCGAAGCGCATCGCCCGGGCGCGGGCCGCCCCGCCAGCCGACAGCGCCGGCCCCCGTGACCCGCCTGCGGGGCTACGGTAGCATCCCGGTCCGGACCGCCGTGCAACTCCCCGAACGCCGCCGCCCGCTCGCCTTCGCGCTCCTCGGCCTCGCGCTGTTCGCCGGGAGTTCCGGATTCGCCCATCGGATCCGGGTAGGCTCGGACCGGCCCTACGACGTCCAGTTCGTCCCGAGCGCGGCCTCCCTGCGCTGGTTGTCCCTCGGGCACCCCCTGCTCGCGGCGAATCTCTTCTGGCTCCGCGCGGTACAGTACATGGGCGAGCCGGAGGCGGACGCGCGCGGCTGGAAGATGCTGCGCCCGCTCGTCGAGGTCGTCACCGATCTCGACCCGGGCCACGGCTATGCCTACCAGACCAGCGGGAACCTGCTCGCGGCGGCGGGGTATCTGGCGGACTCGAATGCACTTCTCGAGAAGGGGACCCGCAACGTCCCGGAGCGCTACATCCTCCCGTTCCACCGTGCCGTGAACGCCTTCCTGTACCTCGGCGACTACGTCGACGCCGGGAAGTGGTTCGAGGTGGCGGCGCGGACCCCCGGCGCCCCGCCGCGGATGCGCGAGTACGTCCTGGCGATGTACGTGAAGGGGGACACCGCCGAGGCCGCGATCTCTTTCCTGCGACGGCTGGAGGAGGAGGCGCAAGACGACGAGTCCCGGCGCGCGATCCGGTCCCAGATCCAGCGCGCGACGCTGGAGCGCGACGCCGAGCGGATCGAGGAGGCGGCCGAGATCTTCCGCGCGCGCCGCCTCGTCGGTCCGATCTGCTTCGAGCAGCTCGTCTACGACG
This sequence comes from Anaeromyxobacter sp., assembly GCA_036390155.1. Taxonomy (GTDB): domain Bacteria; phylum Myxococcota; class Myxococcia; order Myxococcales; family Anaeromyxobacteraceae; genus Anaeromyxobacter. Next base: position 3,359 of record DASWCJ010000201.1, on the reverse strand, counting down.
GACTCCTCGCCGCCGTCCCGACGGATCCGTACGGAGGAACGTACTACCTCGACGAGGAGTCGCGGGTCCGCTCGACGGTGATGGCGCAGCGGTACGATCGCCCGACCGCCGCCGACCGCCGGGAGCAGCTCGCTCGAAGCCGCGCCGCGTTCAACCCGTCCACGGGGTCTCGCCGATGAGAGTCGTCGCCGTCGCCGTCGTCTCGGTCCGTGAGGCGCTTCGCCGCAAGCTCCAGGTGAACTTGCTGCTCTTCGCGCTGCTCCTCGTCGTCGTGAGCGCGGTCGTCTCGTCGCTCACGCTCGGCGAGATGCACCGCATCGCCGCGGATCTCGGGCTCACCGGGATGGAGGTGATGGGATCGCTCATCGCTGTCTTCCTCGGGGCGGGCACCATCGCAGGGGACGTGGAGCGCCGCGTCCTCTACCCCGTGATCGCAAAGCCGATCTCCCGGACGGAGTACCTGCTCGGCCGCTACCTCGGCCTCGCCGCCACGCTCCTCCTGAACCTCGCGGTGATGGCGGTGACGCTCGCCGCGGTCCTCGTCCTCCAGGAGGGCTCGCTCCGCCCGCTCGACCTCGCGCTCCTCGCTGCGGTCGCGATGATCGGCGTGCAGTTCCTGGTGGTGGCGGCGATCGCGGTGCTGTTCTCGTCCGTGACGACGACGACGCTTGCGGCGATCTTCGGCCTCGCGCTCACCTTCGCCGGCCGCCTCTCGAACGACCTCCGGACGCTCTGGACGGGCGGGGGGGCCGGGGTCGGCCGGGCGCTCTGGTACCTGCTCCCGAACCTGTCGGCGCTCTCCCTGAACGAGAGCGTCGTCTACCGAACTCCGCCGCCCGCGGAGGCCTGGCTCGCCGTGCCGTACGCGCTCCTCTACGCCGGCGCGGCGCTCGCGCTCGCCGCCGCGGTCTTCGAGCGGCGCGACCTCCGGTAGCGCAGGGCGTACGCGCCTCCACCCGGCGCCGGGGTGGGCCTCGCCCGCACATGAAAAGAGTTGCCTGCGCCCGACCCTTTCTGCGCTCCCGTGGGTGTCTGCCCGGCCGAACCCCCAGGAATTCCGTGGCCCGCCGCGGGCCGGCGGCTTGCTAGGAGGAAGGTCATGCGAAGGCAGCGCGGGTTCACCCTCATCGAGCTGGCTGTCGTGTTGGCCATCGTCGCCATCCTCGCGGTGATCGGCTTCTCGTGGATGCGGGCGGGCCGGCGGAACGCGGACGTCGCGAGCTTCGCCGCCGGGTTGCAGATGCGGATCGAGCAGCTTCAGTACACCGCGCTCTCCGAGCAGGTGGACCAGGTGCTCGTCATCGTGGACGTGCCGAACAACGACGCGAGCCAGTGCGGGACGATCCTGTCGTCCGGCTGCGCGCGCGTGTACCATCTCCGTAACCCCGATCCGAACGCTCCGAACGCCTGGAAGCTCAAGGACTTCGACGTCAACGCCCCGGGCGCCAACCTCCTCAGCGCCACCTCCACCGGCATCGGGACGCCGGCCACGATCGTCGATGACGACCGGCTCGGCCAGGGGCTCAAGTTCCACCTCGCGGGGGCGGGCGCTTCCCTCCCGAAGCCGTTCGACGCGTACGCGTCCAGCTTCAAGGTCTTCGACCCGAACCTCCTCGCGAGCTGCCCCGGGAACCGCAAGTGCGTCGCGTACCGGTTCCGGGCGGACGGCAGCGTCATCCCCGAGCCGCCCGACCCCACCTCCGCGTCCAGCACCGCCAACACCGGCCACGCCTTCGCGCTCGGCTCCGAGCTCACCGGGAACTACGGCGGCGCCCGGCAGATCGGGATCCTGGTCTCGAGCCCGGCCGGCATCGTTCGGACCTTCGCGGTGCCCTGAGAGGAGACCCGAGTGACCACGCGAATCCGTCGGCGCCGCGAGGGAGAGCGAGGCTCGACGCTCCTCGAGGCGATGATCGCCCTCACCGTCCTCCTCATCGGCATGGTGGGGATGGCCCAGCTCCAGATCTACGGCATGAGCTCGACGCAGGGGGCGCGGGCGCAGACGCAGGCGACCCAGCTCGCGTCGGAGCTCGCGGGCGCCCTCGCGATCCTCCCCTCCGACGACCCTCACCTCACGTCCGCGTCGCCTGGCTCGGGCAGCGCCCTCCCGGCGACGTTCGGCCGGCTCCTGCCGCTCGGCATCCCGACCACCGGCGTGACGGTCTGGGCCGACGCGAGCCCGGTGCCGGGAGCACGGCTCGACACGACGATCGAGCGCGATCCGACGAACCCCGCGAATCCGGTGTTCCAGCGCCGCTGGACGGTCTGGGACGCCGGCGTCGCCGCCAACGGCACCGCCGCGAAGATCATCGCCGTGTCGGTGATCTGGCGCGAGCGGACCATCGCCAAGCCGAAGGAGATCGTGATGTACGTGAACTCCGAGGTCACCGGCGCGTTCATGGCCAACATCAACGCGTTCAACTGACATGCGCACCCATCGCCCAGCCCACGGCGTCACCCTCGTCGAGCTGCTCATCACCGTCGCGGTGACGCTCATCGTGATCTCCGGCGCCGTCGTCGGGATGAACTCGCAGCAGCGGGCCTACAACGACGGTCGCCGGCTGCGCGACGCGCAGACCTCGGGCCGCCGCGCGCTCCTCTCCTTCGAGAAGGCGCTCCCGAGCGCCGGGTTCGGCATGGACGCGGCCCTCGCCTTCGACTTCCAGGGCTGGACGACCGGGCCGTGCCCCACGCAGATGTCCGCCTGTCCGCTGGACGCAACGGCCAACTCGGACGAGCTCGTCTTCTTCTCGCGGGACCCGCGGTACTGGACCCCCGCGGCGAACGGCGACGACCTCGTCGGGAACGCCTGGCGGATCAAGGCGGTCACGACCTCGAGCGTGACGATCCGCGCGAGGGCGGGCGACAGCTTCGCGAAGGGGCAGATCTTCCTCGCCGTCTGCCCCGGCTCCTCGAACTACGCGTACTTCACCTCCGACCAGAACGTGGCGCCGCTCAGCGCCGCGAACGACAGCCTGCAGATCCAGCTCAAGACCGCCGTCGCCTCGAACCCCTTCCTGCGCCAGGACGCGGCCGCGGCGATCGCCTGCTTCACAAGCACCCCGTCCGCCGATCCGGCCCGGCTGTTCCTCATCAACAAGTACCGGTTCCACGTCCGCCCCGCCGAGATCGGCACCGTCGGCACCGCGACCCAGTACGACCCGCTGCTCGTGCTCGACCGCGGGCTCGACGGCCAGGACGAGGTGATCGTCGCGGAGGGGATCGAGTCCCTCCAGGTGGCCTACTCGTTCTATCAGGGCACGATCGGACAGGCCGGCACGACGGTGGGGACGGCCTTCACGAAGACCGCCGGCACGGCCGCGACCGCGACGTCCGCCGCGAACACGATCACGACGACC
>DASWCJ010000200.1:0-7673 GCA_036390155.1 Anaeromyxobacter sp. | reverse complement strand
CGTCGAGAACGCCTACGACCGGCCGGCGCTCGTCGAGGCGGTGCCCGCCGCCGCGATCGTCGCGCGCGACCGGGAGCTCCTCGCCATCGCCCGCGCGAACATGCCCCGGATCCTCCTCGATCCGCTCGACGTCCTCGTGGTGGACCGGATCGGGAAGGAGTTCTCGGGGAGCGGGATGGACCCGAACGTCACGGGACGCTTCGCGACCCCCTTCGCCTCCGGCGGTGCGCGGGTCGGCGCGCTCGTCGCGCTCGACGTCTCGGAGGCGACCGCGGGGAACGGCAACGGGATCGGGATGGCCGACTTCACGACGCGGCGCCTCGTCTCGCGGCTCGACCTCGTCGCGATGCACGCGAACGCCCTCACCTCGCGGGTCACGCCGTCCGTCCGGATCCCGGCCGCGATGGACACGGACCGCGACGCGATCCGCGCCGGGATCCGGACGAGCGGCGCCCGCGACCTCGCGCGCGTCCGGCTGGTCCGCGTCCCCGACACGCTCCACCTCGGGACGATCGAGGTGTCCGAGGCGCTCCTCGACGAGGCGCGCGCGCACCCGGCGCTGGAGATCGCCGGAGCGGCGCGGGAGCTGGTCTTCGGCGGCGACGGGACGCTCCTCGACGGCGGGGGAGCAGGGGGAACGCGATGAAGGGCGCAGGCAAGGATCGAGACGGCACGCCGCGCGTGCGGGAGATGCGGGTCGTCCCCGTGGCGGGGCGCGACGCGATGCTCCTCAACCTGAGCGGCGCGCACGCGCCGTTCTTCACCCGCAACGTCGTCCTGCTCCGCGACGACGCGGGCCGGTCCGGCGTCGGCGAGGTGCCGGGCGGCGAGGCGATCCGCAAGACCCTCGAGGAGGCGCGGTCCTGCGTCGAGGGGGCGTCGATCGGCGCGTACCAGGCCGCCCTGAACGCGATGCGCACCCGGTTCGCGGATCGCGACGCGGGCGGGCGCGGCGCCCAGACGTTCGACCAGCGCGTCGCGATCCACGCGGTGACCGCGGTGGAGGCCGCCCTCCTCGACCTCCTCGGGCAGCACCTCGGCGTCCCGCTCGCGGCGCTCCTCGGCGAGGGGCAGCAGCGGACCTCGGTCCCGATGCTCGGCTACCTCTTCTACGTGGGGGACCGCCGGCGCTCGCCGCTCCCCTACGCGAGCGAGCCGGAGGCGAAGGACGACTGGCTGCGGCTCCGGCACGAGGAGGCGCTCACCCCGGCCGCGATCGTGCGGCTCGCCGAGGCGGCTCACGCGCGCTACGGGTTCCAGGACTTCAAGCTCAAGGGCGGCGTGCTCCGGAGCGAGGAGGAGCTGGAGGCGGTCACGGCGCTCGCGCGCCGGTTCCCGGACGGACGGATCACCATCGACCCGAACGGCGCGTGGTCGCTCGACGAGGCCGTCCGCCTGTGCCGCGGAAGGCGGGACGTGCTCGCGTACGCGGAGGATCCCTGCGGCGCGGAGCAGGGCTACTCGGGGCGCGAGGTGATGGCCGAGTTCCGGCGCGCGACCGGGCTGCCGACCGCGACGAACATGATCGCCACCGACTGGCGGCAGCTCGGGCACGCCCTGCAGCTCGGCTCGGTGGACATCCCGCTCGCCGATCCCCACTTCTGGACCCTGCAGGGCTCGGTGCGCGTGGCGCAGCTGTGCGACGCCTGGGGCCGGACCTGGGGCTCTCACTCCAACAACCACTTCGACATCTCGCTCGCGATGTTCACGCAGGTCGGCGCGGCGGCCCCGGGTCGCATCACCGCGCTCGACACCCACTGGATCTGGCAGGATGGGCAGCGCCTCACGAAGGAGCCGCTCCGGATCGTGGACGGGCGGATCGAGGTGCCGGCCCGGCCCGGCCTCGGCATCGAGGTGGACCTCGACGAGCTGGAGAAGGCCCACCGGCTCTACCTCGAGCACGGGCTCGGAGCGCGCGACGACGCCCTCGCCATGCAGCACCTCCTGCCCGGCTGGAGGTTCGACCCGAAGCGCCCGTGCCTCGTCCGCTGAGCGGCCTCACACCACCCCCGAATACTCATCACCACCGGAGAGCGAGCATGAACCTCGGATTCATCGGCCTCGGAATCATGGGACGGCCCATGGCGGGCCACCTCGCGAAGGGCGGCCACACCGTCCACGCTCACGATCACAAGCCCGTGCCGCAGGAGCTCCTCGACGCGGGCGTCGTCCCCTGCGCCTCCTCGAAGGAGGTGGCGCAGCGGGCGGACGTGGTCCTCACGATGGTCCCCGACACGCCGCAGGTCGCCGAGGCGCTCTTCGGCGCGGGCGGGGTCGCGGAGGGGCTCTCGCCCGGCAAGCTCGTCGTCGACATGAGCTCGATCTCACCCATGGACACGAAGGTGTTCGCACGCCGGATCGCCGAGCAGGGGTGCCAGTACCTCGACGCACCGGTCTCGGGCGGCGAGGTCGGCGCGAAGAACGCCACCCTGACGATCATGGTCGGCGGCCCGCAGGCCGCGTTCGACCGCGCGAAGCCGCTCTTCGAGCTGATGGGGAAAAACATCACGCTCGTGGGCGGGAACGGCGACGGGCAGACCTGCAAGGTCGCGAACCAGATCATCGTGGCGCTCGCCATCGAGGCGGTCGGGGAGGCGCTCCTCTTCGCTTCCAAGATGGGGGCGGATCCTGCGAAGGTGCGGCAGGCGCTCATGGGCGGCTTCGCCTCGTCGAAGGTCCTCGAGGTGCACGGAGAGCGGATGATCAAGCGCACGTTCGACCCGGGCTTCCGGATCGAGCTCCACCAGAAGGACCTGAACCTCGCGCTCTCGAACGCGCGGCAGGTCGGGCTGTCGCTCCCGAACACCGCGACCGCGCAGGAGCTCTTCAACGCGTGCGCTGCCCGCGGCGGAAAGGCATGGGACCACTCGGCCCTCGTCCGCGCGCTCGAGCTCCTCGCGAATCACGAGGTCGGGGGCAAGACCGGGTGATCCCGTGAAGGTCGTCGTCGCGCCCGACTCCTTCAAGGGGAGCCTCTCGGCCGTCGCGGTCGCGGAGGCGATGGCGCGCGGCGTCCGGGCCGTCTACCCGGACGCCGAGGTGATCCAGGTGCCCATCGCCGACGGGGGAGAGGGCACGGTGGACGCGCTCGTCCACGCGACGGGAGGGCGCGTCGAGACGGCGGAGGTCCACGGCCCGCTCGGCGAGCCGGTGCGGGCGCGCTGGGGCGTCGTCGGCGCCGGCGACACCGCCGTGATCGAGATGGCGGCCGCGTCCGGCCTGCCGCTCGTCCCCCCCGCCCGGCGCGATCCGCGGGTCACCACGACCCGCGGCACGGGGGAGCTGGTCCGCGCCGCGCTCGACGCCGGGCTCCGGAAGCTCGTCGTGGGCATCGGGGGGAGCGCGACCAACGACGGCGGGACGGGGTTCGCGCGGGCGCTCGGCGTCCGGTTCCTCGACGCGGCCGGCGCGGAGCTCCCGGACGGCGGCGCGGCGCTCGCGCGGCTCGCGCACATCGACGTGGGCGGGCTCGACCCCCGCGTCGCCGGCGCGGAGATCCTCGTCGCGTGCGACGTGGACAACCCGCTCACCGGCCCGCGCGGCGCCTCGGCCGTCTACGGCCCGCAGAAGGGCGCGAGCGCCGCCGCGGTCCGCGAGCTGGACGACGCGCTCGCCCGGTACGCGGAGGTCGCGACGCGCGCGACCGGCCGCGACGTCGCCGCACGGCCCGGGGCCGGCGCGGCGGGCGGGCTCGGCGCGGGCCTCCTCTTCTTCACGCCCGCCCGGCTCCGGCCGGGCGTGGAGATCGTCCTCGACGCCACCCGCTTCGAGGCGCGCGTGCGGGACGCCGACCTCGTCGTCACGGGGGAGGGGCGGACGGACGAGCAGACCGCCATGGGCAAGGCGCCGGTGGGCGTGGCCGCGGCGGCGAAGCGGCACGGCGTCCCGGTCGTCTGCGTCTCCGGCGGGCTGGGGGAGGGCGCCGACCGCGTGCTCGAGGCCGGGATCGACGCCCTGGCGAGCACGGTCCCCGGGCCGATGTCGCTCGAGGAGTGCATCCGGGCGGGCGCGCCGCTCGTCGAGGCGGCCACCGCGCGGGCGTGCCGGCTCGTCCGCGTCGGGGCGGCGATCGCACGCGGGGAGCGGGGACCGAGTCGATGAAGGGCGACAAGAAGCTGCACTTCTTCACCGGCTCGATCGCGGTGACCCTCGTCGGGCTCGCGCTCGCCGCGGCGCTCGGGTGGTACCTGCACCCCTCGGCGGCGAGCGTCGCGAACACCGTGTTCCTCGCCTCGATGCTGGCCGTGCTCGAGATCTCGCTCTCCTTCGACAACGCGGTCGTGAACGCCTCGGTCATGGCGGACATGTCCCCGACCTGGCGCCACCGCTTCTTGACCTGGGGGATGGCGATCGCCGTGTTCGGGATGCGGTTCCTCTTCCCGCTCGTGGTGGTGAGCGTCGTCGCGAGCATCACCCCCTGGGAGGCGGTCCGCCTCGCGGCGGTGGAGCCGGGCGAGTACGCGCGGCTGCTCACCAGCGCCCACGTCGCCCTCGGCGCGTTCGGCGGCGCGTTCCTCGGGATGGTGTGCCTCGAGTACTTCTTCGACGCGGAGAAGGAGGTCCACTGGATCGGGTCCCTCGAGGCGCAGCTCTCCCGCCTCGGGAAGTTCGAGTCGATCGAGCTCGCCGTGACGATGCTCGGGCTCTACGGGTTCTCGCGGGCGTTCCCTCCGGCGGAGGCGCGCGAGTTCCTCGTCGCCGGGCTGTTCGGGCTCGTCACGTACATCCTGGTGGACGGCGTCGGCGCGGCGATGGAGCCCGACGAGGAGCACCACGACCTCCACCGGGCCGGGCTCGGCCTCTTCATCTACCTGAACGTGCTCGACGCGAGCTTCAGCTTCGACGGCGTGATCGGGGCCTTCGCCCTCACCAACAACCTCTTCATCATCGCGATCGGGCTCGGCATCGGCGCGATGTTCGTCCGGAGCCTCACCATCATGCTCGTGGAGCGGGGGACGCTCGCGTCCTACCGGTACCTCGAGCACGGCGCGTTCTACGCCATCGGCGCGCTCGCCCTCATCATGATGCTGAACACGGTGATGCACATCCCGGACACCGCCACGGGCCTCGTCGGCGCGGGCTTCATCGCCGTCTCGCTCTGGTCCTCCGTGCACCACAACCGCGCCCGGCAGCGCGAAGGGCGCGCGTCGGGCGTCACCCCCGTGGCCGCGCCTCGCGCGTCCCGTCCGCCGCGTCCCAGCGCCTGAGCTTCCGCTTCAGGGTCGCGAGCCCGATCCCGAGCTCCGCCGCCGCGCGGGTCCGGTTCCCGCCCGCCCCCTCGACCGCGGCGAGGATGTACTCGCGCTCCACGTCGTCGAGCGGCCGGGTCCGGCCCGCCGGGCGCGCCCGCGGCATCGCGGTCCGGAGCTCCTCCGGCAGGTCCTCGACGTCCACGCGGGTGCCGCGGGTGAGGGCGACGGCGTGCTCGACCGCGTTCTGCACCTCGCGGACGTTGCCCGGCCACTCGTGGCGCAGCAGCTGATCCGCGGCCCGCGGCGTGAAGCCGGTCACCTTGCGCTTCATCCGTCCGGCGGTCTCGGCGAGGAACACGCGCGCGAGCGGAAGGACGTCCTCGGGCCGCTCCCGCAGCGGCGGGATGCGCAGCTCGATGACGCGAAGCCGGTAGTAGAGGTCCTGGCGGAAGCGGCCCGCCGCCACCTCCTCCGCGAGGTTCCGGTTGGTCGCGGCGACCACCCGCACGTCCACCGGGCGGGCCCGGTTCTCCCCGACCCGCCGGATCTCGCGCTCCTGCAGCGCGCGGAGCAGCTTCACCTGCATCCCGGGCGAGATCTCGCCGATCTCGTCGAGGAAGAGGGTCCCACCGCTCGCCGCCTCGAAGAGCCCCGGCCGCTCGCGGTCCGCGCCGGTGAACGCGCCGCGCGCATGGCCGAAGAGCTCGCTCTCGAGGAGGGTCTCGGTGACCGCGCCGCAGTTCACAGCCACGAAGGGCCGCGTCGCGCGGGCGGACCCGTCGTGCACGAGCCGCGCGATCCGCTCCTTGCCGACGCCGCTCTCGCCCGTGACGAGCGTGGTGGACTCGACCTTCGCGACGCGCTCGGCGAGGTCGAGGACCCGCTGCATCGCCTCGCTGCGCACCACGAGGCCCTTGCGCTCCTCCACCCCCGGCGCGAACCGCGCCAGCTCTTCGCGCCGCGCCCGCAGGCGCCGCTCGGCCGAGCGGAGCGCGGCGGTGACCCCCTCGAGCGCGGAGTCCACGCAGGCCTTCTCGTAGAAGGGGAGGTGCGGCTCGATCTCGGCCCCCCACTCCTCCTTGAAGCGGCCGACGAGGTGGCAGGCGGGGTCTCCCTTCCCGCGGCACTTGTCCTCGATGCAGTAGAGCTCGCGCCCGTTCGCGAACGAGCCGTACCCGCTCGCGAAGCCGGTGAGGGTCCAGCACACGGGCTCGTCGGCGGGGCCGAGGTGGAGGAGGTGCTGCTCCGCCTCGTAGGAGTCGTGCCAGATCGACTCGACGAAGGGGACCGGCTCGCCGGGCGCGTGCACCGGCCGTTCGATGACCACGAGCCCCTGGAGCATGTGCAGCCGTCCGCCTGCGACGCGCCACTCATGCTCGCTCTCCCACGGGAAGCTGTGGCGCAGGTTCTCGGCGACGCGCCGGCCGTGCGCGTAGCCGAAGCGGGTGAGGATCCCGCGGGCGGCGGTCATCCCGACCGTCTCGATGAGCTCCCGGCGCAGGATCCCGAGCGCCACCGCGTCGAAGAGGAGCACGCGCTCGTTGCCGAAGCGGAGGACGCCCCCGGAGGGCTCGAAGGCGAGGAGCTCCCGGAGGTCGAGGTCGACGGCGCGCATGGCGTTCTCCCGATCGAAATGAGCCAGGGTAGCTCATAACGAGCCGGTTCGTTGCGCGCCCGCGCGGCAGAGCCCAGGAACGTCGGGGACTTGCGAGGTGGCCCGAGGGCTGCAATCCCCCGCTGCGTCGCACCAACCCAACCACGCAGCGAAAGAGGGAGCGAGCACATGGCGAACAAGAGCTGGCAGGTCGACGGTACCCACTCGACGGTGAGCCTCGCCGTCCGGCACATGGTCATCTCGAAGGTGCGGGGGCGGTTCTCCCGCTGGAACGCGAAGCTCGACCTCGACACCGCGGACCTCGCGCGCTCCTCGGTCGACGTGGAGATCGAGGCGGCGAGCATCGACACGGGCGTCGCGGACCGCGACGCGCACCTCCGCTCGCCCGACTTCCTCGCGGCGGAGAAGTTCCCGACCCTCCGCTACCGGAGCCGCCGGGTCGAGAAGGTCTCCGGCGACCGGCTCCGCGTCGTCGGCGACCTCACCATCCGTGACGTGACCCGCGAGGTCGTCCTCGACGTCGAGTACGGCGGCCAGGGCAAGGACCCCTGGGGCAACCAGCGCGTCGGCTTCACCGCGTCCGCCTCGCTCAACCGCAAGGACTTCGGGCTCACCTGGAACCAGGCGCTCGAGACCGGCGGCGTGCTCGTCGCGGACAAGGTCGACGTCGAGCTCGAGCTCGAGGCCGTGCAGCCGGCGGCCTCGAAGGCCGCGTAGGGGCGATCGTGAACCTCTGCCCCGAGCTCCGGCGACTCGAGGCCGAGCACGCCCGCTGGCAAGCGGAGCTCGCGCGCCGGCCGGAAGGCGAGGGGGAGCGCGCCGCGCGCCTCCTCGCCCTCTGGGAGGCCGAGATCCAGCCGCACTGC
>DASWCJ010000199.1:0-3794 GCA_036390155.1 Anaeromyxobacter sp. | reverse complement strand
CCCGGCAGGAGGCGCCGGCGCAGCTCGTCGGCGAGCTTCAGCGCGAGCGGCCACTTGGTGGGGCCGAGGGCCTCGCCGTTCCACTCCGGCTCCCCGGAATGCTCGCGGGCGTTGAAGGTGGGCTCGCCCCCGGTCGTGAGCGCGAGCCCCGCCGCGGTGAGCGCCGCGTCGGCCGCGTCGCCGCCCGCGAGGAGCGCGGTCCAGGCCGGCTCGGAGAACGGCGCCGTCGGCCGGGTCTCGTGGCCGAGCCGACCGATCTTCATCTCGAACCGGACCTCGGTGGCGAGGACGTCGGAGGTCCCCTCGACCGGTGCCGCGAGCGCAGGGCGCGCGACGCAGGCGAGCGGGAGGTGCCCCTCTCCGCAGGCGAGGCCGCTCGTGGGATCGAGGCCGATCCACCCGGCGCCGGGGAGGTAGACCTCCACCCAGGCGTGGAGGTCGACGACGTCGCGCCCGACCCCGCGCGGCTCGTCCGGGATCATGCCCTCGTCCGCGAGCTGGACGAGGTAGCCGGAGGCGAACCGGGCCGCGAGGCCGCGGGAGCGCAGCACCGCCATGAGCAGCACCGCCTGGTCTCGGCAGCTCCCGCGCCCGTTCGCGAGGGTCTCCTCCGGCGTCCAGATCCCCGGCTCCTCGCGCACCACGTAGCGGATCGCACGGTTCACCGCGCCGTTGAGCGCGACGACCAGCGGGATGGTCGCGCCTTCGCGGGGGAGGGCGTCGAGCAGCGCCTCGAGGCGGGGCCCCCCCCGCAGCGCGGGATCGTCGATCGCGAGGAACGGCGCGAGGTCGGTCGCGAGCTCTGGCGGGTACGAGAACGGGACGTGCTCGTGGCGGTCGTCGAGGAAGAAGTCGAACGGGTTCACCGGGCGGATGTCGACCGCCAGCTCGACCGCGAGCTCGAGCGCAGCGAGCCGCGTCCCCTTGCGGAACGCGAGGTGGGCGACGTGGTTGCCGGCGGGGTCCTGCTGCCAGCGGACCGTCGCCTCCTGCGGCACGCGCAGCGCGTAGGTCTCGACGGCGGCGCGCGCGTGGTTCGCGGGACGGAGCCGGACCTCGTGCGGACCGAGCGCCGCGGGGGTTGGGTACCGGTACGTGCTGCGGTGCTGGATGAGGAGGCGCAACGCCGGCTCCTTTCGGGTTCACGGTTTCGGGTGCAAGTTCAGCGCCTCGGGAGGGTGCCCGCCTGCGCCGCATTCCACCGAGCGCGACCCCGAATCGGCGAAAGGTGCCCGTAAACCAAGCCCGGATTTCGGGCAACTGGAAGCGTTAGGGGGATCCCCAAAGGGCCGGCGACCGCCGCTCAGAGCGCGAGCGCCGCCGCGAGCGCGACGGCCAGCGCGACGAGCGCCGGCCGCCACGGCCGCAGTCGCCACGCGAACGGGCGCTCGTGCTGGCGGCGGAAGCGGGGGAGGGCGACGTACTCGCGCCAGGCGTCGTCGAGGCCGCGTTCCCCTCCCGCACGCGCATGCGCCCGAGCTCGAGGTCGATGTCGCCCATGCGGAAGGCGGGGTCCCGCTCGCGCGCGGCCGCGAGGAAAGGCGCCGCTCCGCGCGAGGGCCGCGCCCATCGTGAAGCTCGTGTGCACGTCGTCGTCTCCCGCCTCGACGTTCGGCCGGAGGAGCTCCGCGGCCTCGCGGTGCCGCGGGCGTCGAGGAGCGGGTTCGCGAGCTCGAGCCGCGCGCGCCGGTCGTGAGGGTTCGTCGCGAGCGTCCGGCGAAGCGTCGCCGCCCGGCGCGCCCTCCACTACCACGGCGGCGCGGCCGCTCCGCGGCCATGAGCGCACCGCCGGGCGAGGGCCCGGCGCAAGAGGTGCCCGCCGCGCACCGCTCGCGCGCACGAACTTCGCCGGGCGCCCGGGTGGACGCACGCCGGGCGCGCGGTCGGACCACGGGTCGCCCGGGCGCCGCTCCGCCGGCGTCGCTCCGCCGGCGTCGCTCCACGCGGCGGCGCGGGATTCGGCGACGGGCGCCCGGTCGCTCGCCGGCCGCGTCGCTCGCACCTGCGCCCCCCGTGGCCGTTCGGGGCGGCGTAGAGATGGATGGCACGGTGCGAGCAGATCCCACGTGGCGCACCAGCTGGTCGCGGCCCGTCCGGGTCCCGCCCGCTCCGTGACGCTCGGCCTCGTGGCGGGCGGCGGCGCGAGGCTCGTCTACCCCGCCTCGGACGCCACCTCGGGCTGCCGCTCGTCGCGTTCCTGCTCCTGTTCACGGTCGGTTCGGGCTCCGGCGCGTCCGCCCGGCGGAGCGCCACCCCGGGATGATGATCGCGCTCGCGCTCGAGTCCATCGTGAAGCTCGTCGCGTTCCTCGCGGCGGGCGCGTTCGTGGTGTGGGGGCTCTTCGACGGCCCGGTCGACGTCTTCCGGGCCGCGACCATCCCCTCGGTCGGCGCGCCGGACCTGCTCGGCCACCACGGCATCGGGACCTGGCTCGCGCACCTCGTCCTCTCCGCGCTCGCGGTCCTCCTCCTGCCGCGGCAGTTCCACGTCGCGGTGGTGGAGAACGCGGACGACGACCACATCAGGACGGCGATGTGGCTCTTCCCTGCGTACCTCCTCCTCATCAACCTCTTCGTCCTGCCGCTCGCCCTCCGCGGCTCGGCGGAGCTCGCGGACACCTTCGTGCTGTCGCTCCCGCTCGCGGCGGCAACAAGGTGCTCTCGTGGCTCGTCTTCCTCGGCGGCTTCTCGGCGGGGACCGGCATGGTCGTCGTGGAGACGACCGCCCTCGCCACCATGCTGTCGAACCACGCGGTCATGCCGGCGGCCGGCGCGTTCGGCCCGCTCGGCGGCGTCCGCCGCCACGTTCGGCTCAGGCGGTGGGCGGCGGCCGCTGCGGTCCTCGTCGCGGCCTTCGCCTACGAGCGCTGGTTCGGCGCGGGGTACGACCTCGCCTCGATCGGGCTCATCTCGTTCGCGGCCGTCGCGCAGCTCGCGCCCGCCCTCCTCGGCGGGCTGTTCTGGCGCGGCGCGAGCCGCGCCGGCGCGCTCGCCGGGATCGGCGCGGGCTTCGCGATGTGGGTCTACACCCTGGTCGTCCCGGTCCTCGCGCGAACGGGGTGGCTGCCGTGTCCCTCCTGACGGAGGGGCCGTTCGGGATCGAGGCGCTCGTCCCCGAGGGCATCTTCGACCTCCACACCGAGGCCATCACCCACGCGGTGATCTGGACGTTGTTCGTCAACGTCGCCGCGTTCGTCGTGGGGTCGCTGCTCTTCCCGTCGCGGCGCGAGGAGGTGGAGCGGTCCGAGCGGCTCCTCGACACCCTCCGGCGCGCCGGCGCGGCGGCGACGGGGGAGGGCCCCCCGGCGCTCGCGAAGCTCTCGGAGAAGAGGGCGCTCACGTTCCGGCTGCTCTGCGCCTACTATCCGCCGGCGGACGCGGCCGCGCTCTCGGACGACTGCCTCCGCGCCGCGGGCGCCGAGCCCGGCCAGGACCTCGGCCCGCTCGACGTCGCGGCCTTCGAGGCGCGCGTGGAGAGCACGCTCGCCGCCTCGATCGGCGCCTCCGCGGCGCACGCGGCGGTCCGCCGGGCGGAGCTCGTCTCCTCCGAGGAGCAGCGCGCCATCTCCGGGGCGTTCGGCGCGATCCTCGCGGGCCTCCACCTCTCGCCGGAGGAGCTCCTGCGGAAGATCGACTACCACCGCGAGCGCGAGCGGCTCCTGTCGCGCGACGCCGCCGACCAGCAGTTCCTCGCCGGCGTGAGCAGCCTGCTCGCGAGCTCGCTCGACCTCGACGCGACCGCCAACGCGGTGCGGCTCCCGGTCGCGGATAGGAACTCCAAACCGTGATTCGCGA
>DASWCJ010000198.1:0-8362 GCA_036390155.1 Anaeromyxobacter sp. | reverse complement strand
GTCGCGTCTCGAAGCCGAGCCCCCGCGCGGCGTCCTCGAGGAGGTCGAGGACGGGCAGGTTCGAGCGCGTCGAGGTCGAGTCGATCGCGACGAGCGAGCGCAGCAGGGAGACGAGGTCCATCCCCGGGAGCGTAGAGGAGGAGGGGTCCTCGCGCTACCCTGCGTGCGCGGCGGCCTCGCCCCGCCGGGTGGCCGGCTTCCAGAACCTGCGCGGGAGGAGCGCGAGCCCCATGAGCGCGAGCTGGGAGGCGTCGAACGAGGAGAGCGCCCAGAACGCCTTGTCCATGAACCCGTACGAGTGCAGGCCGACGCCGAGCATGTTCACGCCGAACCAGGAGAGCGAGGTGATGACGTTGCCGAAGATCGCCATCGCCATGATCCCGCGCTCGCGCACGAATCCGCCCCAGCGGGCGTGCAGGATGATCGCGTTCCAGAGGACGATGAGGAGCGCCCCGTTCTCCTTCGGGTCCCAGCCCCAGAACCGGCCCCAGGACTGATCCGCCCAGATCCCGCCGAGCACCGTCCCGAGGAAGCTGAAGAAGACCGAGAAGCAGATGATGCCGTACACCGCCTTCGAGAGCGCCTGGGTCGTCACCGGGTCCTGGCGCCTCGCGAGGTGCTCGCGGAGCGTCCAGCCGATCGCGATCGCGCCGGCGAGGAAGGTGCCGGCATAGCCGATGGTGATGGTGACGACGTGGGTCGCGAGCCAGAAGTTCGAGTCGAGGACCGCGCGCATCATCTCCATCGTGTCGCCGTCCGACGACAGGTGGTGCGCGACGAGGAGCGAGGCGAAGCCCGACGCGGCGGCCACCGCCGTGCCGAAGCCCTTGCGGTACATCCGCTCCAGGATCACGCCCAGCACGACCGCGCCCCAGCCCACGAACACGGCGGAGGAGTAGAGGTTCGTGACCGGCGGGCGCCCCTGCAGCACGATCCGCGAGACGAGACCGAGCGTGTGCACGATCGTGCCCGCGACGAGGAGCCCGTAGGCGGCCGGCCGCAGGACGTCGCCCCAGCGCAGCCAGGACGCGAAGAGCACGAGCAGCGCGAGGACGTAGATCACCATGCCCGTGTAGAAGGGCTGGGCGCGGTTGAAGGTCACCTCGTGCTCGACGTGCCCGACCGCCTCGAGCCGCGCGGCGGCACCGTGCGCGCCGGCGCGGAGGTCGGAGACGGCGCGCTCGAAGCTCGCGGCATCCTGCGACTGCCACGCGAGCCCGAGCTTCGCCCAGGCGGCGAGCTGCGGATCCGGCTCGCCCGCCGCCGCGGCGCGGAGCGCGTCGCCGGTGGAGCGCCACGCCTCCGGGGAGGCCCCCTCGGCGGGGAGGAGCGGCCGGAAGTTCGCGAGGCGCGCGAGGGTGGTGTGCCGCTGCTCGGCGGCGGGGTCCGCCACGGCCGCGATCTCGATGAGGAGGCCGGGGCTTCGCTCCGGCTGGATCGTGTTCTTGAGGGTGAAGTACAGCCAGAGCCGCTGCGTGAGGTTCATCACCGCGCCCTGGAACCGGTTGCGCTTCTGCGCGTCGATGCGCGAGGCGGCCTCGGACTGCTGCTCGATCGCCTCGATGTGCGGCGCGATCGTCGCGAAGGAGAAGCGCCGCTGCGTCGTCTGCGGCAGGCCGAGGAGCCCGAGCACGTCGGGATCGTCGATCTGGAAGATCGGCTGCGCGTCCGCCACCTTCGGGCGGAACATCACGTCGAGCAGCCACTCGTCGGGGCCGACGGTGCGGCCGTCCTGCTGGAACGCCTGTGCGGCGCGGATCACCATCAGCGAGTTCCGCGCGATGGAGTCGATCGGCTTCACCCGGCCGCCCTCGAGCACCGGCAGGCGGCCGAAGGCGTCCACGTCGAAGCCGCGGACCGGCGGCTCGGGGCGGAGCATCAGCGTCGCGCCGAGGAGCGCGAGCGCCCCCGCGACCCACGCGACGTTCGTCTTCAACCAGGTCATGCGGCCTCCTGCGGCGCGGGCTCCTGCGCGGCGGCCGCGCGGCGGAGGCCGCGCCGGAGCGAGATGGCGAAGTGGACGAGGAGCCCGATCGTGACGAGGATCGTCGACACGTAGGGGATGAGCCAGCCCGGGTTCTCCACCACCTGCAGGATGGACAGCGTGTCGCCCTTCCCGAAGCTCGCCTGGTAGAAGGCCTTGCCGTCGTAACGGAGCGGCTGGTTCATGAAGATGAGGACGTTCCGGTCCTCGCCCCGCGCGGGGTTCTGGAGCCTCACCAGGCTCGAGAAGTTCTTCGGGATCTCGGTGCCCGGGTAGACGTCGTGCCGGAACTGCTCGAGCGTGAGGCTGTAGGGCAGGTAGAGCCGCCGGTCGCGCAGGGCGAGCGAGAAGGTGCGCCCGCCCGCGCTGAACGCCTGCGGCTGCTCGATCGCGTTCGACGCGAGCCACGTCCCGAGGCTCCGGTCGCCCGCGCGCACCTCCACCACCGCCAACGAGAGGTCGCGCTGCTCGTCGCTCGTGACGGGCGCGAGCGGGCTGAACGCGAGGCCGACGCCGACGCCCTGGGTCGCGCCGGCGGGCGGCAGGCCGGGGCGCGCCGGCCCGAGGAGCGCGTTCCGCTGCCAGGCGAGGATCCGGACCGAGAGCGGCGTGTTCGGGACGGCGACGGTGCCGCCGCGAGCGAGCGCGCCCTCCTGGATCCCGTGGACGTCGTCGAACGCGGGGTCGGTCTGGTCCACGATCGCGAGCTCGGTCTCGCGGGGCACCTCGAGGAAGTTCGTGGTCTGCCCCTGCTCGAAGACGAGCCGCGCGTCCACCTGGTACGCGCTCGTCACGAACTCGCCGACGAAGAGGAGGATGAGCCCGAGGTGGACGATCCAGAGCCCTGCCTTCTTCCAGGAGAGCTCGAGCCGCTTCGCCTGCGCGGCGATCAGGTTCAGCATCAGCACCAGGCCGACCGCGGCGCCGCCCGGGAAGATCGGGATGGAGAACCCGCCGAGCGGGATCCAGTAGAACCAGGACCGCATGTAGAGGTTCACGGCGCCGAGCGTCCCGAGCCGCACCTGCGCGAGCGTGCAGGCGACGACGAGCACCATCAGCGCCGAGAGGCAGACGATGGTGAGCTTCAGGGACGTGAGGAGGTCCCAGACCTTCTGCGTGGGGCGGTTCATTCGAAGCGGAGGCTCCCGAGCAGCTTCATGAAGTCGTCGCGGACGGCGGCGACGGTGCTCGCGTCGCCGGTCATCTTCACGAACCAGGTGTCGCCCTTCCCCTCGGCGAGGCCGGCGACCACCCGCGTCGGCGGGGTGGAGGCGCTCGTGAAGTCGTAGATCTTCACCGTGCCGGCCTTCGTCTTCACGGACTTGCGCGCCTTCGCGAGCGCGCCGTCGTCGAGCGGGGGGAGCCCGATCTGGTTTCGCCAGCGGTTCACGTTCGCGAGCTCGCCGCCGGCGGGTCCGGGGAGGACCACCACCGACGCATCGAGACGGCCAGTGACGGGCGCCTGCAGCGTCGCGTACCGCATCTGCCCGCCGGGCTTCTCGCTCCAGCCGGCCGGGAGCGTCCAGCGGAGCGCGCCGCCCTGCGGGGCCGGAGGGAGGCTCGCCGACGCGGCCTGCATGGGGGCCGCGGAGGCCACCACCGGGGTCGGCACCTTCGCGACCCGGTAGGACGTCACATCCTCGCGCGAGCACGCGACCGCGCCCGCGGCAACGGCCAGGATCGCGAATACACTGGAGATCGAAGGTCGAACCACCGGATTCCCTCTCCCGGATTCCCGTCCGGAGCGCGGCGCATACTACCTGACCCAGATCAAACGGACGAGCCCCTTCCCGTATTCGGGCCCCCGGACTGGAAGTTCGAGGGCGGCCGAGGTTACGGCGAGGACCCGCGCGCGCCGGACCGGCGGCGGCCCGGCCGGCCGCCCCCTCGATCTATCGCGTGGGGCGCTCGCGCGCCGGGGCAGACGGGGCGTGGCGCGCTATGATGCGCCGCGTGCCGCTCCGGTTCTGGAAGTACCACGGCCTCGGAAACGACTTCGTGCTGGTGGAGGGGCCGCTCGTCGACCCCGCGCGCGCGCGCCGGATCTGCGACCGGCGCCGGGGCATCGGCGCGGACGGCCTCGTGACGATTCTGCCGCCACGCACCCCGGGCGCGGCGGTCGAGATGCACATCTACAACCCGGACGGCTCGGTCGCGGAGATGTGCGGGAACGCGGTCCGCTGCCTCGCCCGCCACCTCGCCGAGACCCGCGGGCTCGACGGGCGGATCCGGATCGACACCGGCGCCGGCCCGAAGGAGTGCACGCTGCACCGCGGTCCGGGCGGCGAGATCGTGGCGGTCTCGGTGGAGATGGGTCCGGCGCGGCTCGACGGGGAGCAGGACTTCCGCGTCGGCGGCGAGTCCGTCCACGCCGTCCGCGTGTCGATGGGAAACCCGCACGCCGTCGTCTTCGCCCCGGACTCCTCACGCGAGCGCGCGGCGGCCCTCGGCCCGACGATCGAGCGGGCGGTGCCGGGCGGCGTGAACGTCGGGTTCGCGCGCGCGACGGCGGGGGGCCTCGACCTCGTGGTGTGGGAACGCGGCGCGGGGCTCACCGACGCCTGCGGCACCGGCGCGTGCGCGGCGGCGGTCGCGGCGCTCCGCCGGGGCGACGTCCGGGCCGGCGCGCCCGTCGAGGTGCGGCTCCCCGGCGGCCCGCTCACGATCACCGTCTCCGAGGACCTCTCGCGCGTGACGATGCGCGGCCCCGCCGAGCGAGTGTTCGAAGGCGAGGCGAGCGTCTAGTGGCGGCGACCGGGCGCATCCTCGTCGTCGACGACGAGCTCTTCTTCCAGGAGCTGTTCCGGGACCTCCTGCGCGCTGCCGGGCACGACGTGCGCTCCGCGCCGTCCGGCACCGAGGCGCTCGCGCTCCTCGCCGAGGAGCACTTCGACCTCCTCCTCACCGACGTGGTGATGCCGGGGCTCGACGGCGTCGCGCTCGTCCGCGAGGCGAAGAAGCACGATCCGGACCTCGAGGCGGTCGCGATCACCGGCCACGACGACGTGCGGCTCGCGGTGAAGGCGATGAAGGCCGGCTGCGCCGACTTCCTCACGAAGCCGGTGGAGCGGGACGAGCTCCTCCAGGTCTGCCAGAAGGCGCTCGCCCGGGTCCGGCTCCGGCGCGAGCACTCGAAGCTGCTCGACGAGAACCTCGAGTTCGCGCGCTCCCAGTCCCTCTACCGGCAGGGACTGCAGCTCATGGCGACGCTCGACGGCGAGCGGCTCCAGGACCTCGCCCTCTCCGTGCTCGCGCGCGTCACCGACGCGCAGGGCGGCGCCCTCTGGATCGCGGACGAGAAGGGCGCGCTCGCCCTCCGCGGCTACCGCGGCGTGGTGGACCGCGCCGCGCTCCCCGCCCGCGTGGACCCGAAGGACCCGGAGTGGGCGCCGCGGCTCGCGCACCCCACCCCGACGGTGGCGCACGGCGCGGCGGACGCGACCGAGGCATTCTACGTCCCGATCCTCGCCGACGAGGAGCCGGTCGGGCTCGCGCTCCTCTCCGACCGCGCGAGCGGCCGGTTCGGCCCGGAGCAGCACGCGGCCGCGCTCACCGTCGCGGACTTCACCGCCATCGCGGTGAAGAACGCGCGGCGCTTCCACGCGCTCGAGCGGATCGGCCTGCGCGACCGCGACACCGGCGCGTACAACCTCGCCTACTTCATCGACTACGCCGGCAAGGAGTTCTACAAGGCGCGCCGCTACGCCCGCTCGTTCTCGCTCGTGGTCCTCTCCATCGACAACACCGAGCAGGTCCGGAAGGAGGGCGGGCGCGAGCTGTACCGGCGCGGGATGAAGGACCTCGTCGCCGCGGTGGGGCGGGTGGCGCGCGACGCCGACATCCTCGCGAAGGTGTCGGAGAGCGAGTACTACGTCCTCCTCCCCGAGACCGACTACTTCGGCGCGCTCATGTTCCTGCGGCGCGCGGCCGACGAGGTCCGGCGCGAGGAGTCGATCCGCGAGCTCGAGCGGAAGGCGCCCCTCCTCCTCTCGATGGGCGCCTCCACCTTCCCGAAGGACGGGGAGGACTTCGACGAGCTGCTTCACTGGGCGCGAGCGCGGGTGGAGGAGCAGCGGGGCTCGATGCTGCGCCGGCTGCACCTCTCGGACATGCCGGCGAACGCCTTCTGGGAGCTCGCGGACCTGCTCCTCGGGGACGCCGCGAAGATCCCGGACAGCTCGCCCTCGGCGCGCGTGCCGGCGGACCCGGAGCTCCTCGCCGCGGCGCAGCGCGAGGCGGCCCGGGAGATCGGCCGCGACCCGCGCGCGCGGGGGCTCCTCTACGTCGGGACCCGCGAGCGGCTCGAGGCGGCCCCGGTGCTCGCCGCGCTGCCGGCGGGCGCCTCCGCGGCGCGCTCCGGCGATCCGTCCGCGCGCGTCTACCTCCTCGGCCCGCGCGGCGCCGACCCGACCCGGCTCGGCCACCCCCTCGTCACCGAGGTGTACGTGGACGGCGACGCCCGGTTCGCGACCCACGACTTCCTCCTCTTCATCTCGGAGCACTCCGCCTACGGTCTCCTCGCGGGTCCCGGAGCGCGGATGTTCCACACCTCGGACATGCCGCTCGTCGACACCCTCGTCTCGAAGCTCCAGTCGCTCTACGACCTGCAGCCGCTCTAGCCCGATGCCCCCGCTCCGGAAGATCCTCATCGCCGACCCCGACCCCGCCACCGTGCGGGCGCTCGCGCCCGCCCTGCGGCAGCGCGGGTTCCAGGTGCACGCGGCGCGCGACGGCGCGCGGGCGCTCCAGGTCGCGATCCTCCGCTTCCCGGACCTCATCCTCTTCGACGAGAAGAGCCCCATGCTCGACGCGCGGACCTTCGTCCGGATCCTCCGGACGAACCCCCGCACCGAGCGCATCCCGGTGGTGATCACCGGCGAGTCGGTGGACGTGGACCGGGCCCGGCTCGGCACCTCGCTCAAGAAGCCCTTCAACCTCGACGAGGTGGTCGGCCGGATCGAGCAGATCTTCCGGCGCGTCGAGGCCTCGCGCGCGGTCTCGGGCGAGAGCCGCGAGATCGAGGGCAACCTCGCGCAGATCCCGCTCGTCGACCTCCTGCAGATCCTGGCGGTGAATCGCAAGACCGGCCGGCTCGCGCTGGAGCGCGAGGGGGAGCGGGCGGAGATCGCTCTCGAGGAGGGGAAGGTCGTCGATGCGCGCACCCGCCACGCCGAGGGGGAGAAGGCGCTCTTCCGGCTCCTCGCGCTGCGCGAGGGGCAGTTCGCGTTCGTGCCCGGGGCGACCTCGGCCGAGCCCCGGATCCAGCGCCGCGTCGAGGAGCTGGTCCTCGAGGGGCTCCGGCAGGCGGACGAGACCGCCGCGCTGCTCCCGTCGCTCCCGCTGCCGGGCGACCTCCTCGAGCTCGCGGTCGATCCGAGCGAGATCCCGCAGGGCCTCCACCCGGTCACCGCCGAGGTGGTGGCGCTCCTGCGCGCGCCCACCCCGTTCCACGAGGTCGTCGATCGCTGCAGCGCGACCGACCTCGAGGCGATGAGCGCGGTCGCGGCGCTGCTCGAGAAGGGCTACGCGCGAATCGCGGCGGCCGCGCCCGAGGCGGAGGCGGAGGCGCCCCTCCTCGCGCCGCACGAGCTGCACGCGCTCCGCGCCCGGATCGCGCGGGGCCGCTCCTCCGGCAGCCAGACCGTCGGCAAGGTCGTGCTCGCCGGCGGCGGCCCGCTCGCGCGGCAGGCGGCGATCCACCGGCTCCACTCGGTCCCCGGCTTCCACCCCGAAGCCTCTCCGCCCGCCGGCTTCGGCACCGTGGGGCGGCTCGCGCTCGGCGACGGCGTGAAGGTGGATCTCACGGAGCTGCCCTCCGATCCCGCGTACCGGCCGCTCTGGATCCCGTTCGCGTCGGGCGCGGTCGGCGCGCTCGTGCTCCTCCCCGCCGACGACGCGGAGCCGCTCCTCACGGAGCTGGCGCGCACGCTCCGGATCCCGGTGGTCGTGTGCGGGCCGTCGGAGGAGCTCGTCCCGCGGGCGCTCCGCGACGTGCCCGCCGGCGTCGTCTTCGAGGGGAGCGACGCGGCGGAGGGGCTGCGCGCGCTCCTCGCGGGCGCGGGCGCGAAGCCCGTCTAGCTCCAATGCCGGTCACTTCGCGATGCCCGGCCTCTCGAGGTCGCGCACATCGTGGTGCGGCTCCATCTCGACGATCTCGTCACCCGGACCGAACGCCGCCGAAGCGGGCCGGGGAAGGCGCCGTCCTCCTGCGCCGCCGCCAGAGTCGCAACCGGCGCCGGACTGTCGAAAGGACCCCGAAACGCAGATGCCGGCGCATCCGGAGGGCGACGAGGAACGCGCCGACCTGCGCGGGCGTCGCGCCGCCGTCGGCGATCTCGTTCATCGCCTCGGCCATCTCGGCGCGCCTGAGGTCGTGCC
>DASWCJ010000197.1:0-17289 GCA_036390155.1 Anaeromyxobacter sp. | reverse complement strand
GGTGCTCGGGTACGTCCTCAGATACGCGATCCCGCTGGCGTCGAACCACCGCTGCACCTCCGCGAGCGTGTGCCGGTGCTCCTGCGGGTGGCGGTACTGGTCCCGCAGCCACGCCGTGCGGCGGGCAGGCTCCGCGCTGCGGTCGCGCAGCACCGGATCGAGCGGGAACCAGCGATAGCCGGTCACCCGTGCGACCGCCCGCCTCACCCGGTGGGGGAGCCGCGCGTACGCGTTGTAGACCGCCACCACGATGAGCCCCCCCGGTCGCGCCAGCGGCGCGATCGCGCGAAAGGAGGCCGCCGGATCGGGGGTGTGGTGGAGCACCCCCGAGCACGTGACGACGTCGAACGCGCCGCGGCGCAGGCCCGGGGCGCGTAGGTCGGTCTCGACGTACCGCACCCGTGCCACCCCGAAGCGTCGCGCCGCTTCGGCGGCGAGCTCGAGCGAGGCGCCCGTCAGGTCCGCACCCACGACGAGACGGTCGCCGGTGGCGAGGAACAGGCTGAGCTGGCCGGTCCCGCAGCCCACGTCGAGCACCTTCGCGTCCGGCGCGATCGCCTCGTCGAGCAGCCGCGCGAACGCGCTCCGTGCTCCCCGCGCGCGGAGCGTCGCGTAGCTGTCCCGCGGCGGGTATCCGGGAAAGGGAGCGCCCGAGTAGAACTCGCCGATCTCGTCGACGCGCGGCGCGAGCTCACGCCGCAGGCGCGGGATCCCGTCGCGGACCTCGAACGAGCGCCCGCAGTGATCGCAGCCCAGCGCCGCGGGATGGGCGCGCAGCGGGGCACCGCACGCGGGGCAGGCGAGCAGCGCGAGGAGATCGGGCGCCACGCTCGCCATCAGAAGATCGAGTAGATGAACGGCGCGAGCGCCTCCACGCTCGCAGCGAGCAGGAGCAGCACCGCCGTGAGGCCGAGGAAGACCACGAGCGGCACGAGCCATCGCTTGCGGGCGCGGTCCTGCCAGAGCGCGCGCACGAGGTCCACGGTCGAGGGCACGATGCTCGCCGCGACCACGGCGCCGCTCCGGAGCTTGCCGCGCTTGGGGATCACGAGACGCCCTCCTCGAGGCCTGCGCCGCTCGCGCGCGCCTTCCTGACGATGCACCGGTCGGCCACGACGAGGTCGACGCCCGACCGGCGGAAGGTCGAGTACCCCTCCACCGCGCGCGCGACGATCGGCTCGCCGGACAGGTTGAACGAGGTGTTGAGCAGGACCGGGATCCCGCTCCGGGCGCCGAACGCGAGCAGGAGCGCATGGAATCGGGGGGACATCTCCGCGTCCACCACCTGCACTCGCGCGGTCCCGTCCACGTGGGTCACCGCGCCGAGGCGCGAGCGCCACTCGGGGCGGACCGGAAACACCCCGGACATGAAGCGGCCCAGCCGCGCGCCGCCCGGCGGGAGCTCGAAGAAGCGGTCCGCGACCTCCGCCGGGACTGCCGGGGCGAAGGGCCGGAACTCCTCGCGGTACTTCACCTCGCGGTTGAGCCGGTCGCGCGTGTCTGCGCTCCCGGGCGCGGCGAGGATGCTGCGGTTGCCGAGGGCGCGCGGGCCGAGCTCGCACCGGCCGTCCATCCAGCCGACGATGCGGCCGTTCGCGAGCTCCTCCGCGACCCGGGCGAAGAGGGCGCGATCCCCGGACGCGACCTCGACGTCGAGCCCGTCCTCGCGCGCGAGCCGCTCGAGCTCGCCGGCGTCGACCGGACAGCCCCAGTACGCGTGGTCGGGCACGAGACGGTCCGGGCTCCCGAAGTGGATCCGGTCCGCGTACAGGGCGGCGCCGAGCGCGCAGCCCGCGTCTCCCGGCGCCGGGGGAACGAAGACCCGATCGAATCCGGACTCGCGCAGGATCCGGGCGTTCGCGCAGCCGTTCAGCGCCACGCCGCCGCCGAGGCAGAGGTCGCGCAGCCCGGTCTCGCGCCGCAGCGCGCGGGTGAGCTCGAGGAGGCGGTCCTCGACGACGCGCTGCACGCTCGCGGCGACGTCCGCGAAGCGCTTCCCGTCGGGCGTGAGGAGATCGACGGGATCGTCCGGAGAGCGCGGAGGGCCGAATGCGTCCTCGAGCCGCCGGGACCAGGCGCGCCGCCCGGAGAGGTGGAAGTCGAAGAAGCTCAGGTCGAGCTCGAGCGCGCCGTCCGCGGTGGTCCGCAGGATCGCGCGCACCTGCTCCGCGAACCGCGGCGCGCCGTACGAGGCGAGCCCCATCACCTTGTACTCGCCCTCGTTCACCTCGAACCCGAGGTAGGCGGTGAACGTCGAGTAGAACATCCCGAGGGAGTGCGGGAAGCGCAGCTCGCGCAGCAGCTCGATCGCGCACGCGCCATCCCGCGACCTCGACCCCCGCCCCATCGTGAGCGTCGCCCATTCGCCGACGCCGTCGGCGGTGAGGATCGCCGCCTCGTGCGCCGGCGAGGTGAGGAAGGCCGTCGCGGCGTGGGACTGGTGGTGCTCGGTGAACAGGATCTTCCGCGCCGGCACGCCGAGGCGGGACGCGATGAGGCCCTTCACCCACGCCTTCTCGCCGAGGGTGTTCTTCATCGCCTGCGGGAAGCTCCGGCAGGAGCGCGGGAACGCCCGGAGGGCGGTGACGAGGATGCGCTCGAGCTTGCGCATGGGCTTCTCGTAGAAGACCACCGCGTCGAGCTCGCCCGGCTCGAGGCCCGCCTCGTCGAGGCACCACTCCACCGCGGCGAGCGGGAACGCGGCGTCGTTCTTGCGACGGGACAGCCGCTCCTCCTGGATCGCGCACACCGGGAGGCCGTCCACGACGAGCGCCGCGGCGGAGTCGTGATAGTGCGCGGAGATGCCGAGGATCTTCATGCTCAGTACTGGCTCCGCAGGGCGGCGGGCTGCTCGCGCCGCTCGGGCTCGCTCCATCCAGGGCGCTCCCGGCGCGCGGCGCGCTTCGCTGCGAGCGCGAACAGCGGCAGGACGAGGAAGTACTGGGCGAGGAGGACGAGCGTCCCGAGCCAGCCGGCGAGCGCCGTCGCGACGCGCAGGTAGCCCCTCCAGAGTCTCGTCGCGCGCGCCAGCCACAGCGCGCGGCGATGCCGCTCCGGGGCGATGCGCTCGAGTTGGGTCCGCGTGTAACGCATGTGGAACACCTCGTCGCGCAAGATCCGGCGAAACACCTCGCGCGTCTCCTCGTCTGCGACGACCTCGCGATAGACCTCGAAGCGCGCAGCCGCGACCTTCTCGGAGAGGTGGAGGAACGCGAGCAGCGAGGCGTCCCCCGCTTCCTCGACGCGCAGGTCGTCGCGCCCGCGCTCGCCGGGGGTGAGCCACCTCCCCTCGAACGACCCCCCTTCGCCGCCCAGGGCCGCGAGCATCGTGCGCCCCCGCGCGCGGAACAGCTCGGCGTGGTGACGCTCGTCGAGGGCGTGGCGCAGGAAGAGCCTGCGCAGGAGCGGATCGGCGGTGAGCTCCGCCGCGCGCGACAGGTCGCGTCCGCCGTCCGCCTCCGTCGCGGCGAAGGTCAGGAGCTTGCGCGCGCACCGATGGGCGTCGCGCCAGACCCACCGGTGGACCGGGCGGAGGATGCGCTCCAGCGAGGGCGCGCGGTGCTGGTCCATGCCGCTTAGATGGTGCGGCGTGGCAGACACGATTCCCAGGGCGGCGCGAGTGGCCGCGAGGGTGCTCATCACCCTCGCGGGCGCGGCCCTCGTCGGCTGGTCCCTCGTCGCGGATCCCGACTGGGCGGAGCGGCACCTCCTGGGGGCTTACTGCGCGACGAGCCGCGCGACCTGGGTCGCCGCGCGGGGCGTGCCCTGGATCGCGGCGGCGCTGGGCGTGCTCGCGATGTGGAAGCTCGCGCCCGCGCTGGCGCGCCGGGCCGAACGCTTCCACCTCCGCGACCAGGCGGCCTCTCTGCTCGGGATCGCCGCCGCGATCGCGGCGGCGCTCGGCGTGGCGGAGCTGGTCGCGCGGAGGCAGCACGATCGCCTGATGCTCGGTGAGCGTGCTCCCCCGGGCGGCGCGGACGCGCCGATGACCCTCGCCGACGCGCGCCTCGGCTGGTCGTACTTCCCGGGCCGCACCACCTGGACCCGCGTCGGCGGCCGGCCCGTCGCCTACGCGATCGACCCCGACGGCGATCGCGCCCGCTCGAGCGACGCCCGGGTCGATCCGACCCGCCCGACCTTGCTCTTCGCAGGCGAGTCGATCGCCTTCGGCTACGGCTTGCCGTACGACGAGACGTTCGTCCACCTCGTCGGCGCCGAGCTCGGGATCCAGACCGTGAACCTGGCGGTGGTCGGTTACGGCAACGACCAGGCGTACCGGCGCTTGCGCGACGCTCTCCCGCGCTTCGCCCACCCCCTCGCGGTGGTGACCGTGTTCGTCCCGGATCAGATCCCGCGCAACGTCGATCGGTGGCGGCCGCGCCTCGTGCTCGCTCCGGACGGAGCGCTCGTCTCGTTGCCGCCGGCTGGGGGGCCGCGGCTCATCGAGCTCCTCGATCAGCTGCCGTATCACGGGGACGAGCCGCTGCGGCTCACGGCGGCGATCCTCCGCGCGACCGCCGACGCCGCGCGCGCGCGCGGCGCGGTCCCGCTGTTCGTCGTGACGAACTATGGCGCGGCCTGCCTGCGCGACGAAGGGAGCGAGCCGTGGATCGTCCAGGAGCTCTTCGCGCGGCAGGCGCTTCCATTCGTGCGGGTGGACCTCGACCCCGAGGACCTCCTCCCGGGATTCCTGGAGCGCCACCCCGCCGCCCGGGGCGCGCGGAAGATCGCGAGCGCCGTCGAGCAGGCGCTCGCGAGGCGACTCGCGCTCGGCTCGTTTTCAGATCGGGGCGCCCGGTGAACCGCTCACGAGCGACGGGTCCCGCTCCCCGCGTTATCGTCATCCGGATGCCGCGCCGCCCCAGACCCGCGAAGGCCGCGCGCAGCCCGATCTCGGACCTGCGCGGCGCGAGTCGCCTCGCGATCGAGGCGACGAGCGGCATCGCGGCCGTGGTCGAGGCGATGCAGCACGGCATCGGCGCCGGCCCGGCCGCCCTCGGCCGCCCGCTCGAGCGCCCCGTCCGGCTCTTCACCGGACCGATCTACGGAAGCATCCGCGGCGTCACGCGCGCCGTCGGTCACGGGATCGACGCCACCCTCGCCCTGCTCGGCCCGATCGTCGCGCCGCTGCTCGGGACGCTGACGCCCGGGCCCCGGCGCGACGCCGTGGTCGCCGTGCTGAATGGGGTCCTCGGCGACCATCTCGCGGCCAGCGGCAATCCCCTCGCGATCGAGATGGCGCTCCGGCTCGACGGACGCCCGCTGGAGCTCGACGCCCCCGCGCTGCGGCTCGCGTTTCCGGCCGCGACCCGCAGGCTCCTCGTCCTCGTCCACGGGTCCTGCCGGAGCGACCTCCAGTGGGCACGACGTGGGCACGATCACGGGGCGGCGCTCGCGCGCGACCTCGGGTACACGGCGGTCCACCTGCACTACAACACCGGCCTCCACGTCTCCACGAACGGGCGCGCGTTCGCGGCGCTGCTCGAGCAGCTCGTCGCGGCCTGGCCATCGCAGATCGACGAGCTCGTGCTCCTCAGCCACAGCATGGGCGGCCTCGTCTCGCGCAGCGCTTGCCACGTCGGCGAGGTGGAGCGCCATCGCTGGCGCCGCAAGCTCCGCGCGCTCGTCTGCCTCGGCACGCCTCACCACGGCGCCTCCCTCGAGCGCTGGGGCAACTGGGTCGACGTGCTGCTCGGACTCAGCCGGTACAGCGCACCGCTCGCGCGGCTCGGGAAGATCCGGAGCGCCGGCGTCACGGACCTCCGCCACGGCTACGTCCTCGACGCGCACTGGGCGGGGCGCGACCGCTTCTCGCACCGCGGCGACGACCGCGTCCCGCTGCCACTGCCGAAGGGAGTGCGGTGCTACGCGATCGCCGCGACCACCTCCGCGCCGGAACCCGGCGGGAAGCTCCGGAGCGACGGGCTCGTCGGCGTGGAGAGCGCGCTCGGCCGGCACGCAAGGCCGGAGCGGACGCTCGGGTTCCCGGAGGCGCACCGGTGGATCGCCCACGGGACGAACCACTTCGAGCTCCTGGGCCGCCCGGAGGTGTACGCGAAGCTCCGCGCCTGGCTGTCGGAGGGCCGACGATCACCTTCGCCACGGGTGCCCTCCTCGGTGTTCTCCTCGAGATAGGGAGCCCGGTGCGGAGTGGTCCTCGCCGGCTGCGGCGGACCTCGAGCTCGAGGCGCGGGCGAGGCGGGGCGCGCGCGACCAGCGGAACGGGGCGTCGAGCGCGAGCAGCAGGAGGAGCGCGACGGGCTCGGCCGCGAGGACGTACCAGGGCCACGGCCCGAGCAGATCGAGCAGCGACGCGGAGGGCGGCTTCTCGCGGAGGTACATGTAGTTCGTCCCGAAGTGCGCGTCGAACAGCGCGACCGCGGCCGCGTACGCGTTGACCCAGCCGAACACCTTCCACCACGCGCCGGGGCGCGGATGGAAGGCGCCCGTCCCGACGAGGAAGAGGACCGCAGCGACGACGCCGCCGTGGGTGAGGAAGAACAGCGCGGCCTCCCAGGACGGGAGCTCCGCGCCGACGTCGGGCGTGAGCAGCGCCATCCCGGACCCGGCGAGCCCGAGGTAGTACGCAAACTCGAGCGCCCATGGGCGCGCCGAGACGAGCGCGTACACGGCCACCCAGAGCACCACGTCGCACAGGTCGAGCGGCAGCCCGTGCGGTGGGCGGACCGCTCCGGTCGCGAGCGCGTCGGCGAACCCGGCGAGCGCTGCGATCACGATGACCGCCGCCAGGGCGAGCCGGATCGCCGGCGCGAGCTCCGGGCGACGCCGCGCGAGGGCCGCGAGCGCGACGCCCGAGCCGACGACCGCCGCCAGGATCGCGAGGTGCGGGAGGCCGAACGTCGGGAACGCGGGAGCGGGCATCACGGCACCGGGGCGGCGCGCGCGCTCGTGGCCGTGGCAGCGTCGACCGCCCCCTGCTCGACGAGCCAGGCGCGGCTCGCGTCGATCACCCGGGCGAGCAGCTTCCACTTCTCGTCGCCCACACCCATGTGATCCCCCTCCAGGTGGACGATCGTACGGGGCTGCGGCGTGAGCTCCTCGAGGCGCCGCGCCGCGCCGGGGGCGACGAGCCGATCGCCGGCGGAGCCGAGCACGAGGAACCGTCCGCGCAGGTGCGGGAGGTGGATGGACGGCTCCACCGGACGAAGGAGGAGATCCGCCGCCGCCCCGAGGCCCGGGCGCAGCCACGACGGGCCGGCCTTCGGGTGCCCTGCGATGACGTCGCCGATGGGCGCGCCCGCGTAGCCGAGGACGGTCCAGCCCACGGTCGCGCCGCGCTGCTGCGCGAGCCGCTGGGAGGCAGGCACGACGAACGCGCCGAGCGAGAATCCGAGCAGGCTCACGCGCTCCGGGTCCGCCCACGGCTGCCCCGACGCCCAGGCGAGGATCGCGTCCACCTGCCCGGGGACCGAGAGGACACCTCGCCGGAACTCGGCGAGCCGCAGCACGATCTCCGCGAGCCCCGGCTCTCGCGTCGGGAGCGGCCAGTCGTAGCCGACGAACGCGCCCGGGCCCGGATCCCCGGCCAGCCGGGTGATCTCGCGGATGGCGTCCGACCCACCGCCCAGCCCGCCGAGGACCACGACGAGCGGAACCCGACCGTGCGGCATCGGGTCCGGGAGGCTCACCACGAACCGCACCCGCCCGACGGCCGGGCCGCCGAGCCCGACGTGGAGGAGCGTCCGACCCTCCCACCGCTCGCGCCACTCCTCCACGACGGCGACCCGCGATGGTTCGTCGCGCGGAAGCGCCGCGAGCGGATCCGGCGTCCGGAGCCAGGCCGCGGCCGCGAGGGCGGCGGCGACCGCCGCGAGGAGGACGCACCCGGTGACGAGCGTGACCCGACGCATGCGACCCCGCAGCTCACCCCGCCGTCGCGCGGCCTCAGGCTTGCGGCCCGCCAGTGAGCCCGGGGCTCCCCTGTCCGCCGTCGCCCCTCCCGCCCGGAGTCACCTCGGCCGCGGCGCCGCGCCGCCGCTGCGGGATCGGCAGGACCACCGAGAAGGTGGACCCCAGGCCGGGCGCCGATCGCAGCTCGATCCGCGCGCCGATGGCCGTGGCGAGGTCCCGCACCACTGCGAGTCCGAGACCGAGGCCGGGGACGAACCGCTCGGCCACCCCCTTGCCCCGCTCGAACGGCTCGAACACGCGCGCCTGGTCCTCGGCGGAGATCCCCGGGCCCGAGTCGCGAACCTCGAGGCGCAGCCCGTCCCCGCCCGCCGTGACTGCGACCTCCACCGCGCCGGCCGCCGTGTACTTGACCGCGTTCCCGACCAGGTTCGCCATGATGAGCCGCAGGAAGCGCGGCTCGGTCTCGACCCACGGCGCGTGCTCGCGCTGGTGGAGCCGCAGCGCCAGCCCCTTGTCCTCCGCGATCGGCCGGGCCTCCTCGACCACGTCGCGGACGAGGGCGCCCACGTCCACGTCCTCGATCCGGGCCGCGAGCCGGCCGCTCGCGATGTGCGCCTCGTGCAGCAGCGCCTCGACGAGCCCGGTGAGTCGCGTGACCGCGAAGCTCGCGCGGCGGAGGATGTCCCCGGGGCGCTCGCCGGCCTTGAGGACAGGCTCGCGGGCGAGCCGCTGGATATGCAGGTGCAGCGTCGTGAGCGGCGTCCGGAGCTCATGGGAGACGAGCCGCAGGAAGCTCGTCTTCACCTCGCTCGCACGCTCCGCCTCCTCCTTCGACCGGCGCGCCAGCTCGAGCGCCGCCTCGGCCTCGCGCTTCCTCAGCGACACCTCGCCGGCGAGCTCGACGAGATCTCGCGACTGGCCCTGGACCTCGCCCTGAAGCAGCGCGCGCGCCCGCTTCATCGCGACGAGGTTCGCCACGCGGGCCCGGACCTCCTCGACGACGAAGGGCTTCATGACGTAGTCCTGCGCCCCGTCGCGCAGGAGCTGGATCCGGAGGGCGTCGTCGGCCCGCGCCGTGAGGACGAGCACGGGGACCGCGTCGAGCTCCGGCCGAGCGCGGAGCGCGCGCACGAGCTGGTCGCCGCTCATCCGCGGCATCATGAGATCCGTCACGATCGCATCGGGGGGTGCCCCCACCGCCTCGGCGAGGCCGGCCTCGCCGTCCGGAGCGAGGATCACCTCGTGGTCTGCGCCCAGGATCCCGCGGAGGAAGCCGGCCATCTCCGCGTTGTCCTCCACCACGAGGACCCGGGAGCGCCCGCCGCGCGGCGGGGTGACCGCGAGGAACGTCGCGTCCCCGCCGGTGGCCGCCTGGATCTCCTCCACCACCGCGGCCCCATACGCCTCGGTCTCCCGGTCGAGCACCGGAGCAGCCGGCTCCGCCGCCGCCTGCGCCGGGACGCGGATCGTGAAGAGCGCGCCCCCCTCCGGCGCCGTGGCGACCTCCACGCGGCCGCCGTGGAGCTCGACGAAGTCCTTGACGATCGCGAGGCCGAGGCCGGTGCCCCCCACGCGCCGCGTGGCGTCGCCTTCGCCCCTCGCGAAACGCCCGAAGATGCGCTCCCGATCCGCGGAGGGGATCCCGGGTCCACTGTCCGCCACCTCGACCCGGAAGCCCGCCTCGGCCGGCCCCCCCTCGGTCTCCGCGGCGCGAACGCTCAGGCGCACGCGTCCGGACCCCGGCGTGAACTTGAACGCGTTCGACAGGAGATTGAAGAGCACCCGCTCGATCTTCTCCGCGTCCACGGCGCGGACGAGCGCGGCAGGGACGTCCACCGCGAGGGCGACGTCGCGCTCGACGGCGAGCGCCTCGAAGTGCGACGCGACGAGCCGCACGAGCCCCGCGACGTCGGCCGGCCGTCGATCGAGGACGGCCTTGCCGGCCTCCAGCCGGGAGACCTCGAGGAGATCGTTCACGTGCTTGGCGAGCTTCCGCGCGTTCCGGACGATCACCTCGAGGTCCCGCCGAGCGGCGGGCCCCGTCTCCGACGCGAGCAGGGCCTCCGCTGGCCCGAGGATGAGCGCGAGCGGGGTCCTCAGCTCGTGGCTGACGTTGGCGAAGAGCTGCGTCTTGAGCTGCTCCAGCTCCTTGGCCCGTTCGTAGGCGACGCCCAGCTCGCGCAGGGTCGTCTCGAGCTGGACGTGCAGCCGCGCGCGCTCCTCCTCCGCCTTCTTGCGCTCCGCGACGTCGCGGATCGCGGTGATCGCGAAGACGCCGTCGGGGGTGTCGAGGGGCGAGAGGCTGATCTCGGCAGGGAACTCGGTCCCGTCCTTTCGCAGCCCGAACAGCTCGAGGCGCCCGGCTCCCATCGGGCGCGCGCGCGGCCCCTCGAAGTAGGCCGTGCGGTGAGCGGGATGGGTGGCGCGAAAGCGCTGCGGCATGAGCGCCTCCACGCTCTCGCCGAGCAGCTCCTCCCGCGTGAAGCCGAACACCTTCTCCGCCTGGGCGTTCACGAGGACGATCCGGCCCTGGTGATCGGTGATCACCATCGCGTCGGGGGCCGCGTCGAGGACACCTTTCAGCTGGGACGCGATCGTTCGGGTCGGGTCGGCCATGGTTCCCCGGCGGTCGTCGCCCGGCGACTGCCCGCGACCGACCTCGGAGGTACCTGCTCGCCCGAAGGAGCCATCGCCATGCTCCGTTGGGTATTTATCCAGGCCTGCGCCTCGTTGCTCGAACGGCGCGCACGTGGCCGCGCACCGCGCAGACGATCAGCCGCGCCCGACGAAGGGCATCTTGGTCGCTTGCCCCCTCGCCGGAAGTGAATCCTTACGGCGATGTTCGGTCGTCGCACCTCGCTGTGTTACGGTGTGCGCCATTTCGCTGTGGGCACGGCGCAAGACGCCCGAGCAGACGGAGCATTCAGTTGACGGACGGCAGCGGCAGCACCGGCAGCTCCCGGATTCCCGCCCCGAGCGACGCTCCACTTCCCCGGATCATCCAAGGGGGAATGGGGGTCGGAGTCTCGGACTGGCGTCTGGCCAACGCCGTGTCCCGGCTCGGACAGATGGGGGTCGTCTCGTTGACCGCCATCGACGCGGTGCTGGTCCGCCGCCTGCAGATGGGCGACGCCGGTGGGCACATGCGGCGCGCCATGGCCCAGTTCCCCATCGCCGGAGTCGCCGAGGCGGCGCTGGAGCGCTACTTCCTGCCCGATGGTCCGAAGCCGGGCCAGCCCTTCACCGGCCTCTCGATGCACACCCAGCGCGTCTCGCCGGTCCGTGAACAGTTCACGATCCTGTCGGCGTTCGTCGAGGTGGTCCTCGCGCGAGAGGGTCATCCGGGCGTCATCGGGGTGAACCTGCTCACCAAGATCCAGATGCCGAACCTGGCCCTGCTCTACGGCGCGATGCTGGCCGGGGTGGACTACGTGCTCATGGGGGCCGGCATCCCGCGCGAGATCCCGGCGGTGCTCGATGCGCTGGCGAGCCATCAGCCGGCGCAGCTGAAGCTCGATCTCGAGGACGCCGCGGCCGGCGACGTCGAGTACCTGCGGTTCGATCCGGCCTCGCACTGGAAGGGGACTCCTCCCGCGGTGCGGCGCCCGCGCTTCCTCGCCATCGTGGCGAGCAACACGCTCGCGACCATGCTCGGCAAGAAGGCGGCCCGGCGCGTCGATGGCTTCGTGGTCGAGGGCCCCACCGCAGGAGGGCACAACGCTCCTCCTCGCGATCGAGAGATCTCGTCCACGACCGGTGAGCCCGTGTACGGCGCCCGCGACGTC
Source organism: Anaeromyxobacter sp. (assembly GCA_036390155.1). Lineage (GTDB taxonomy): Bacteria > Myxococcota > Myxococcia > Myxococcales > Anaeromyxobacteraceae > Anaeromyxobacter. The sequence continues at coordinate 5,632 of DASWCJ010000197.1, read as the reverse complement.
GTCGACCTCGAGCAGGTGCGCGCGCTCGGCCTCCCGTTCTGGGTCGCGGGTGGCGCCGGCTGGCCCGAGCGGCTCGCGCTCGCGCTCGAGGCGGGCGCTGCGGGCGTCCAGGTCGGAACGCTCTTCGCCTATTGCGACGAGTCGGGGATCGCCGAATCCCTCCGCACCTCGGTCCTGGAGGGCGTGGTGCGCGGCACGGCCCGCATCCGCACCGACGGGCGCGCCTCGCCCACCGGGTTCCCGTTCAAGGTGGTCTCCTGGGACGGCGACCCGGCCGTCGGCGTCGCGCGCAAGCGCGTCTGCGATCTCGGTTACCTCCGAAATCCGTACCGGCGCGGCGATGGAACGATCGGCTACCGCTGCGCCAGCGAGCCCGAGGATCAGTTCGTGGCGAAGGGCGGCGCTCCGGAAGAGACCCCGGACCGCAAGTGCCTGTGCAACGGGCTGCTCTCCACGATCGGCCTCGGACAGCGGCGTGAGGACGGCGCCGTGGAGCCGCCGCTCATCACGAGCGGCGACGACGTCGCGAAGCTCTCGGAGTTCCTGAACGGCCGCACCCGCTACTCCGCGGCGGACGCAGTCCGCTGGTTGCTGGGGGCCTGAAGCCGATCGGGCTCGCCCTTCGCCCTCGCCCTTGACGCGCGCCTCGCCGCGGCGGCATGGTGCGCGCCCCCATGCCCGTCCTCCGCGGCTCGATCACGTTCGCCCGCTTCCGGTCCGAGCCCGGCAAGCGCCCCCAGGACCTTCGCCGCTGGCTCGTGCGCGGCCTCGACCGCGGCGCCTTCGAGCCGCTCGACCCTGCCCGCGGCGACGACGACCGCAGCGCCGGGTTCGTCGCCCTCGAGGACCCGGACTCGACGGATTTCTCTTCGGGCGTCCTCGAGGCGGGGCGCGCCCTCTTCGCCTTCCGGGTCGATCGGATCCAGGTGAAGGGCACGGCGGTCCGGGCCGAGCTGGAGCGGTGGGTGGCGGCGTTCCCGGCGGAGCACCGCCGCGCCCCGACCCGCGGCGAGAAGGCCGGCGCGCGGGACGAGATCCGGCACCGGCTCCGGAGCCGCACCCCCCCGACCACGCGCGTCTTCGACGTGAGCTGGGCGCTCGACGGGGGCGAGCTCCTCGTCTGGGCAGCGTCGCGGAAGGCGGTGGACGAGATCGCGGCCGCGATCGAGGCGGCGTTCGAGGTGAAGCTCGCGCCGTGCTCGGTCGGCGCCCAGGCGATCCGGGCGGAGATCGCCGAGGACGCGCTCGCGCCCACGGCGGCCCTCGTCGGCATGACGCGCGAGGAGGTGAGCCGTGGCGAGGCGTGAGCAGGCGAGGGCGGAGGCCGCGTTCTTGCGCGGGGCCACCGGCGTGGACGGTGCCGCGACCGACGCCGACGTGCGCGACGAGGCGGAGGTCGAGCAGGGCAAGGCGCGCGAGCAGCTCCTGCGCGGCCGGACCTGGCTCGGGCGCGAGTGCCTCACCTGGCTCCTGTGGAGGTCCGAGGCCGGCGACCCGCTCGCCCGCGTCGAGGGGGCCGAGGTGGTCGCGCTCTTCACCGGCAAGGTCCTGCTACGGGGCGTCGCGGGCGACGTGACCGAGGTCGCCGCGCGCGGGGCCGCCGCTCCGTACGCCGCCCAGGTGAAGCGGGCGCTCGCGAGCGGCCTCCTCGTCCACCAGGCGCGCCTGCGCCTCACCCATGGCGAGCGGGTCTTCGAGGTGACGCTCGACGCCGAGCACCTCGACGTGCGCGCGGCGAAGCTGCCGGAGCTCCTCACCGAGGCCGAGGACGACCGCGCCGCCGAGCGGCTCGATCTGTGCGAGCAGCTCGGCCGGATGGTGGACCTGCTCGTCGGGGCGTTCCTCGAGGTCCGCGCGAGCAAGGGGTGGGCGCGCTCGACGGTCCCGGCGCTGCGGGCCTGGATGGCGGATCAGGGGTAGTGGCCGGTCACTCCTTCACCGCGCCCGAGGTGAGCCCCGAGACGATCCGCCGCTGGAAGAGCATCACGAGCGCGATGACGGGCACGGTCACCACGACGGCCGCCGCGGCGATCGGGGCGGCCGGGTGCTGGAACTGCGAGGCGCCGGTGAAGAACGCGAGCGCCGCCGGGACGTTGCGGGCGCGGTCGGTCGAGGTGAGCGAGATCCCGAAGACGAAATCGTTCCAGGCGAACAGGAAGGTGAGGATCGCCGCGGTCGCCACCCCCGGCGCCGCGAGCGGGACCATCACCTTGAAGAACGACTGCCAGCGCGTCGCGCCGTCCATGGCCGCCGCCTCCTCGAGCTCCCAGGGGAGCTGCCGGAAATGGGCGGTGAGGACCCAGATCGACAGCGGCAGCGTGAACGAGAGATAGGGAATGACGAGGCCGGGCCACGTGTCGTACAGCCCGACCGACCGCCACAGGTCGAAGAGCGGGCCGACGATCGAGACCACCGGGAACATGGCGACGGCGAGCGCCGTCCCGAGCACCCAGCTCCGCCCGCGGAACTCGAGCCGCGCGATGGCATAGGCCGCGAGGGCGGCGAGCGCGACCGAGATGGTGGTCGACACGAGCGAGATCCCCACCGAGTTGACGAGCGCGGCGGTGAACAGCGGGGTCCTGAACACGGCGCGGTAGTTCTCGAGGGTCCAGTGCGCCGGGAGGAACCGCCGGGCGTAGACGTCGTCGCCACCCTTTAGCGAGAGCGAGACGATCCAGGCGACCGGCAGCAGCGCGTACGCCGCGACGAGGAGCGCCCCGGCCGTCCAGGCGAGCCGCCCGCCGCGCCTGCTCACCGCCCGCCTCGCACACCAGCGAGGTCCACCCGCGACACCTTCACGATCGCGGCCGCGACGAGGAGGACCGAGAGGAACAGGAGAATCGAGACCGCCGACCCGAGGCCGATCGCGGTCCGGACGATCACCTGGCGATAGGCGAGGAAAGAGACGGACTCGGTCCGTTGCGCGCCGGAGGTCATGACGAAGACGCCGTCGAACACCCGGTAGGCGTCGAGCGTGCGGAACAGGACCGCCACCACGATCGCGGGTCTCATCGCGGGCAGGGTCACCCGCCACAGGCGCTGCCACGCCGTCGCGCCGTCGATGCGCGCCGCCTCCCCGAGCTCGTCGGGAACCTGCGCGAGCCCGGCGAGCAGGAGCAGCGCGACGAAGGGCGTCGTCTTCCAGATCTCCGATGCGCAGAGCACGGCGAGCGCCGACCACCGGTGGCCGAACCAGGCGAAGTCACCGAGGCCGAGCCAGCCGTTCACGAACCCGGTCTCGCTCGAGAACGCGAAGCGCCACGCGAACGCCGACACGACCGAGACGATCCCGTAGGGCACGAGGATCGACGTGCGGACCGTCCGGCGCGCGAACGGGATCCAGTGCATCGCCAGCGCGAGCGCCATGCCGGCGACGAGCTCGACCGAGACCGTCACCGCGGTGATGAGGACGGTCGTCCTCACGTCCTGCCACCAGAGCGGATCCGCCAGCACGACGGCGTAGTTCCGGAGCCCGACGAACTGCCGCGCGGCGGGGAGCGTGAGGCGGTAGCTGAAGAGCGAGAGCCAGAGCGCCCTCAGCATCGGGAGCGCGGTGACGAGGAGCATCGCCGCGGTGGCCGGGGCCGCGAGCGCCCATCCCGTCCTGTGCTCGCCGCGCGATCGGTCCCTCACAGCAGCACCCGGTCGTGGAGCACCGCGACCACGAGTCGCGCGGCGTCGGCCGGGGTCCGGTCCGGGTCGACCGAGGCCGGCGGGTGGAACGTCCGGACCGTGGCCGCGCTCACGTCGACGTAGTACGGCGTCCGCGGGCGGGGCTCTGCCTCGTCGATGCTCGCGCGGATGAGGTCGGCCATCGGGTAGCGGTCGCGGATGCGCGGGTCGTCGTACACCGCGCGACGGGACACCGGGATTCTCGCGTCGAGCATGTACGCGGTCTGGCTCTCGCCGGAGGAGAGGCAGCGCGCCGCCTCGACCGCGAGGGCGGTCCGCCGGCTGAACGCGGCCACGGCGAGTCCGATCCCGCCGAGCGGAGGCCGGCTCGGCAGCTCCGCACGGACGCGCGGGTACCGCGCCCAGCCGACGTCGTCGAGGACCGCCGGCGGCAGCGCCCCGGCCGCGACGGCCTCCTGCTCCGCGCCGTAGACGTACGGCCAGTTCACCATGAAGCCGCCGCGCGAGCCCTGGAACGCCGCGCGCGCCACCTCCTCGTCCGCGGTCGCGAGGGCCGGGTTCGCCGCCGGCGACCCCGCGAGGCGCCGGATGACCTGCGCGGCAGCCCTTCCCGCGGGCGAATCGAGGCCGGGGCGCGCCTCGTCGCCGGCGGCCGGATCGAGGAGCACCTCGCCGCCCGCGGAGGCGACGAGGGCGGTGATCCAGACCATGTAACCCTCGTAGCGGTTTCCCTGGACCTCGACGCTCGTGCCGGTGCGCTCCGCGGCGTCGACGAGCTGTGCCCAGGTGACCGGCCCCGCCTCGAGGTCGAGCCCCGCTCTGCGCGCGACGGAGCGCCGGTACCAGAGGAGCTGCGTACTCGCCCAGAGCGGTACGGCGAAGAGCGAGCCGGCCCAGGTCGCCGACCGGAGCGGCGCCGCGAGCATCCCTTCCGCGAGCTCACGCGCCTCGCGCGGGCTGAACGGGCGAAGGAACCCCGCCGCCGCGAGCTCGGGGAGGAAGGGCGGATCGACGTTCACGAGGTCGATCGAGGCGTCGCGCGCGGCGAGCCGGCGAACGAGCTGCTCGCGCTGGCCGGTCGCGTCCCGCGGAAGCTCGTGGACCCGGATCCGGTAGCGTCCCCCGGAGGCGGCGCTGCAGCGCTCGGCGAGCCTCGCCTGCCCTCCGTTGTCGGGGTTCACGTACCAGCTCAGCGCGGTGGGATCCTCCGGGGTCCCGCGGCACGCGGACGCGAGGAGCGCCGCGGCCGCGAGAAGGACGAGGACGAGCCAGCGGGCGGCGAGACCTCCGCTCGCCTGCTCGTCGCGTCGGCCGTGACTCGCCGTGCTCGTGCGCCGCACGCGTGCACGCTAAGGAGCGCGGCCCGAGCGGAGGATGCCCCACACGAATGCAGCCGGGGACCACGCCTTGACCCGGCCTCCGCTATCGTAGATATACGATTTCATGGCGCCTCGACTCGAGAAGGTCCGGGGCTGCGGCCCCGCCCCGGAATCCAAGGAAGAGCCCGATCTGCGCCCCGTCGAGGGGGACGGCGCCGACGAGGAGCTCGCGCTCCTCGCGAAGGCGGTCGGCCACCCCGCGCGGGTCCAGATTCTCCGCCTGCTCGTCCGCCGGGAAGCCTGCATCTGCGGGGACATCGTCGACGAGCTCCCGCTCGCGCAATCGACCGTCTCGCAGCACCTGAAGGTGCTGAAGGAAGCAGGACTCATCCGCGGCGAGATCGACGGACCGCGGACCTGCTACTGCGTCGAGCCCCGCGCTCTTCGGCGCCTCAAGGCGCTCGTCGGGAGCCTCTAGGCCATGATCGAGGACCGCCCCCTCGTCGCGCCGCACCGCGACTCCCTCACGCGCCGGCTCTCGTTCCTGGACCGGCACCTGACGCTCTGGATCTTCCTCGCCATGGGGGCCGGAGTTGCGCTCGGGTACCTCGTCCCCGGCGTCGTCCCCATGCTCGACCGGATGTCGGTCGGGACGACGTCGATCCCGATCGCCGTCGGGC
>DASWCJ010000196.1:0-2096 GCA_036390155.1 Anaeromyxobacter sp. | reverse complement strand
GTCGAAGGCGCTCGTCCCCTCCTGCAGGTGCTTCAGGCGGGCGCGCGCCTCGCGATCGATCTCGTCGTCGACGTCGAGGTGCTTCTTGAAGATCTGGAAGACCTTCTTCCGGAGGCCGTGATCCTCCGAGTAGACCTCCTCGACGTTCCGGGAGATGAGGAGGAACTCGATCATCTGGCCGATGACGTACTCGATCCCCTCGTCGCCCATCTTGAAGCCGCGGACGTCCGCCATCTCGCGCTTCACCTGGTTGAACCGGGAGTGATCATAGCCGCGGCGCTCCAGGGCCTCGCGGGTCGCGGCGTTCACGCGCTCCTCGGCGGCGAGGTACTCCTTCATGATCGCCGCCATGTCCATCTCGGCGTCCGCGATCCGAAGCGTCTCGACCTCGATGTCCCCGTCCTGCATGAGGGTCTGCACGACCTCTCGAGCGATCGTCGGGATGACCTTCGGGTAAAGCCGCATGTTTCTCTCCACTCGACGTCCGCGGCCCGCGCTCGGGCCAGGACGTGAGCCTTGCGAAGGTCGCGAAGAAAAAAGGTAAGGCGTTCTAAACCCCTGCCACTCCAGGTGGCAAGGAAAAACGTCTACGGACGGCATGATCCATGCGTCCCAGGGCGACCGCACGGGCCCGCGTGGGCCGAGCCCCTCCCGGGCATGCCCGGGAGCGGCCCCTCCGGTCAGCTCGCGTAGATCTTCATCACGTCGGAGAGGAGCTTGAGCGCCTCCGCCTTCGGCCGCTGGAAGGCGTTGCGGCCCATGATCGAGCCGAACGCGCCGCCCTCGCGGAGTCCGCGGATCTCCTCGAGCACGGCGTCGGTGCCCTTCGCCTCGCCGCCGGAGAAGATGACGATCCGCTTTCCGTTGAACGCCGACTGGACGACGTGGCGCACCCGCTCCGCCAGGCTCGCGCGCGGGATCTTCTGCTCCTCGTAGACCTTCTTCGCCTCTCCGAGCTCCACGAGATCCTTCGGCGGCTTCACCTTCACGATGTGCGCGCCGAGCTGGCAGGCGATCTGCGCCGCGTAGGCCGCGATGTCGACCGCCGTCTCGCCGTCCTTCGACACGCCGGTGCCTCGCGGGTAGCTCCACACCACGACGACGAGGCCGTGCGCCTTGGCCTCCTCGGTGATCGCGCGGAGCGCCTCGAACTGCGAATTCCTGGCGTCCGACGCCGGGTAGATCGTGTAGCCGACCGCGGCGCAGCCGAGGCGGATCGCCTCCTTCACCGAGCCGGTGATCGCGGAGATCGGCGCGCCGCCGAGCTTCGAGAGCGAGTCGGAGTTGTTGAGCTTGAGGATGAGCGGGATCTGCCCGGCGTACTTGCGCGCGCCGGCCTCGATGAACCCGAGCGGCGCCGCGTAGGCGTTGCACCCCGCTTCGATCGCGAGCTGAAAATGGTACTCGGGATCGTAGCCGGCGGGGTTCTTCGCGAACGAACGCGCCGGCCCGTGCTCGAAGCCCTGGTCGACCGGCAGCATGACCATCTTGCCCGTGCCGGCGAGGGTGCCCGTCATGAGCATCCGGTGGAGATTCGCGAGCGTCCCGGGGCTATCGGACTGGTACCAGGACAGGATCTCCTGCACGCGCGCGGTGGTTCGCTCCGGCATGGTCTGCTCTCCCGTTTCAGGTCAAGGGGTCGTGCCCGCGCCGCCGCCGGGCGGGGGGAATCTACGGAGTCGCGAAGCCCCGGTGCAAGCAGAATCCGTTTGAGGCCCACCGGCTCATGGGACCGTTCCGGACGCCGCCCCCGGCGACGGACCGGGCGGGCGCGGGAAGCAGCGCCCGACGTACCCACAGCCGTCCGCGCGGCAGCGCGCCTCGTCGCGGGCGAGCGAGGCGGGCGTGAGGTCGGCCCCCGCGCCGGCGTGCGCGCCGAGCGCGAGCAGCGGCGCCTCGCGCGCGAACGCCTCGAGCTCCGGCTCGGAGGCGCCGACCTCCACCGACCGCAGGTCGCCGCGGAGGAACTGCAGCCGCGCCCGCACCCGCGCGCCCGGATGGGCGCGCCGCGCCGCGAGCGCGTAGGCGAGGAGCTGAAGCCGGTAGCGCCCCGCCGCCTCGGCGCGCGGGACGGCGTACTTGTAGTCGACGACCTC
>DASWCJ010000195.1:0-2532 GCA_036390155.1 Anaeromyxobacter sp. | reverse complement strand
GGCAGCGGCCCGTCCCGGAGCACCGCGTCGAGCCGGGCGAGGCTCTCGCCGTAGCCGGCCATCAGCCGGCACAGGTACCGAAGCCGGAAGCGGGCCGGATCGAGGTGATGCCGGAGCGACAGGCGCGGGACGTAGGCGTTGAGGAGCCCGAGGCGGAGCCCCTCGCGCGCCAGGAGGGAGTCCTCGCAGGAGGCGAGGCCTCCGCGGCCGGTCCGGCCGAGCGCCAGGGTGCGCGGGTCGCGCTCGAGCCGCGCGCCGTACGCCTCCAGCTGTTCGCGCCGGACCCAGAAGCCCGCACCGGTCGGCTCCCACGGGCCCCACTCCATCGACGCGCCGGTGATCACCTCGTCGCCCGGGTCCCGGATCCCGAGGTACGGCAGGAACGGCGCCGCCCAGCGGGGCGGCCGCAGCGCCTCGGGCAGGAGGAGCCGCCCCCCGAAGCAGCCGACGTCGCCGCGCGAGGCGACGAAGGCGAGCCCCTCCGCCACGAAGTCGTCCGCGAGCTCGTTGTCGTCGTCGACGAACAGCATCCACGGCGCGCGGGTGCGCCGGATCGCGTGGAGCCGGGCCCGCGTGAGGCCCGGGACCTCCTCGCGCGTGAGCGCAGCGTGGAGCCCCGCGGCGCGGAGCGGCGCGAGCACCTCGTCGCCGAGCGGCGGGGTCGACGCGTTGTCCACCACGAGGACCCGGAACACGCCCGGACCGACCGTCTGACGCGCGAGCGACCGGAGCGCGAACTCAAGCACCTCGCGCCGGGGATCGTGGGTGCAGAGGCAGACGTCGAGGTTCACGCGCGCTCCCGTCCCGCGGGCCCCGACGGAATTCGCCCCGGGTCCGATCCGTTCTCGCTCGGCTAGCGACGTCCGGCTCGCCGAGCGCGCAGCTCGTGGAGAAAGTGCACCACCGGCGCCTCGTCGTAGGCGAGCAGCCACGGGTGCCGCGCGAGCCACCGCTCCGAGGAGAAGCGGGGGCCGGGATCGCGCCGCTCGCGCAGGCCGACCTTCACGAAGTGGTCGAACGGATCCATCCCCGAGGCCGCCGCGTCGGCGTAGGCCCGGGCGTACCAGGCCGCGTCGAAGAGCCCGGAGCGCCGCACCAGCCGCGCGTCGAGCCGGGTCCGCCAGTCGCGCTTGAACTCGTCCTTGGAGCGCCCGCGCAGCAAGTACCCGACCCGGCGGGCGGTGCGCTCGGCGTTCTGGAGCGCCTTCGACGCGAGCCGGAGCGGGGTCGAGCGGGGCCCGAGCCGCCGCGCGATCGCGGCATGGTCCGGCGCGCCCTGGGCCTCGACGTCGGCGCGCTCCGCGGCGGCCGCCGGGGCGGGGCTCGCCCAGCGGATGAGCCGCTCCGGGTGGACGAGGTCGCGGCCGCCGAAGGTCGGCAGCCCCTCCAGCGCGGGCATCGCGATCCCCTCCCTCACGAAGAGGAGGAGGTTCTGGCGGTACCACCACTCGACCCGCTTGTCATCCCAGATCATCGGCCGCAGGACGTCGTGGCAGCGATACCCGCACTCCCGGAAGAGCGCGATCCAGTACCCCGGCCAGCGCTCGTTCACGTGGTTGTGTCCGCCCTGGAGCGGGATGGCCGCCGAGAACATCACGAGGTCCGACGCCGACGTGATGCTCTCGACGAACCCGCGCGCGCTCGACTCGGGGAGGTGCTCGGCCACCTCGATGGACATCGCGAGGTCGTGGCGCGGCACGTCGCGGACGGGCCGCGACAGGTCCGCGACGCGGAAGCGGTCGCGGGGGATGAACATGTACTCGCTCGTGCCCTCGCCGAAGTCGAGGCCGGTCACCCGGGAGACCCCGCACACCGAGAACTCGGCGAGCCAGGTCCCGGACCCGCAGCCGAAGTCCACGACAGAGCGGACGCCGGGCAGGACCCGCAGCACGAGCGGGGCGACCGCGGCCGCGGAGCGGCGGGAGCCATCGGAGATGTCGGCGTAGAACTGCGTGTCGTAGGCGACGTCGGTCATGTCACGCTACCCCGGAGCCGGTCGCCGCGCGCGCGGACGCGCCGGCGCCGCGGATCGCGTCCTCGACGACACGGCAGGCGCTCTCCACGCCGTGGGCCTCGACGACGCGCCGGCGCCCCTCGTGCGGCTCGGTCCCCGCCTGCACCTCGCGCAGGAGCTGCTCCAGCGCGCCGAGGAACGAGGCGTCGTCCCCGTACTCGAATGTCCGCCCGAGCTGGTGGCGCTCCACGAGGTCGCCGATGAGGGTGTCCCTCGAGGCGAGGATCCAGCTGCCCGCGAGGAGCGCGTCGGCGAAGTGCGCGGACTGGACGTTCCAGTGGTCGCGCTCGAAGGGGAAGACCATCACGTCGGTCGCGCCGATCGCGCGGGCGAAGAGGTTGTCCGGGATCGCGCGGTAGCCCCGCTCCGATCGGGTCGAGAGGTGCAGGTCGGCGGCGAGGCCCGCCCCGGCGCAGGTGTCCCGGAGGAACCGCTCGACGTCCGCGTCGACCCGACCCGCCATGACGAGCTTCACGCGCTCGCGCACGGCGGAGGGCGCGGAGGCGAGCGCCGAGACG
>DASWCJ010000194.1:0-30749 GCA_036390155.1 Anaeromyxobacter sp. | reverse complement strand
TTCCGCGGGAGGAGTCCTCGCCGCGCGCGCGCCACGTTGTCCGCCTTCAGGTCGGCGCCGGAGAGGGCGGGCGCGGGGCTCGCCGGCGCGCGATGCCTGCGGCCTGCGGCGGCCCGCGGCCCGGAGGAGGCGGCGGCGAGCGCAACGGCGAGGGCGACGGCGGGGGCGAGCACGGCGAGCTCCGCGCGACGATGGATCCCGCCGGGCGCCGGCGGAAGCCCTCGGATCGATCACCGGCTCGGGGCGAGGAAGAGGACGATCTCGCCCCAACGCCCGAGCGAGGGGCGCCAGCCGACCCCGTTGTGCGTCGCGCGCTCGTCCACCCACAGCCGCTTCGGCCCCGGGTAGGCGTCGTGGAGCGCGCGGCCGAGATCGGCGAAGACCACCTCGTCCTTCCCCGCGACGAGGAACGCGACCCGCCCGCCATAGCGCGGCAGCGCGAGATCGGCGCGCCAGGTGTCGCGGTGCGCGAGCGCCGGCACGAACGGGTAGTGCCGCCGCGCCACCGCGGGGACGCTCGCGAGCGGCGTCACGAGGAGGAGGCCGTCCACCGCCGCGGGATCGGCGGCCGCGGCGAGCGCCGCGACCGCGCTGCCGAGCGACTCCCCGGCGACGAGCAGCGGGCCGCCCTCCCGGCGCGCCGCCGTGATCGCAGCGCGCGCGGCGGCGAGGAGCGCGGGCTCGGACGGCTCGCCGGGCCTCGGGCCATAGCCGGGGTACTCGGCGAGGAGGACCTCGAGCGGGAGGTCCGGCGCGGCGGCCGCGAACGCGGCGGCGAAGTAGGCGCGATCGAGCGCCGAGCCGGCGTTGCCGTGGAAGACGAGGAGCCGCCCGCGCGCCCCCGGCGTCCGCGCCCGCCAGCCGAGGAGCTCGCCGCCGTCGATCCACGGCTCGAGCCCGAGGGCGCGCGCCCGCTGCTCCGCCTCGGCCCGCGCGGTCCGCTCGGGGAAGTAGAGGAGCCGCCGCTGGACGAGCCGGACGAGGAGGAGCGCCGCCCCCGCGAGCGCGGCGAGCAGGAGGAGCGCCCGCACGATCCGAATCGCCATCCGGCCAGGATACGATGCGGCCCCGATGCGCTCCACCTGCTACCGCTGCCTGCGCCCGAAGTCCTTCTGCGTGTGCGAGGGGCTCCCGGCCGTGCCGTCGCGGACGCGCGTCGTGCTTCTCCAGCACCCGCGCGAGGCGCGGCTCGCCATCTGCTCGGCGTGGCTCACCCGGATCGCGCTCGAGAACGTGGAGCTCCACCGGGGCGTCCGGTTCGAGGACCATCCGCGCGTCCGCGAGATCGCCGCGGCGCCCGGGACCGCCCTCCTCTTCCCCGGGCCGGGCTCGATCCCCGCGGGCGAGGCCCGTCCGCCCCCGGCGACGCTCGTGGTGATCGACGGCACCTGGCTCCAGGCGGACCGGATGCTGCGGGACAACCCGCGGCTCGCCGCGCTCCCGCGGATCGGCCTCGTCCACGACCGCGAGAGCGGCTACGCCGGGCTCCGCCGCGAGCCCGCCGAGGGCCACCTCTCCACCATCGAGGCGGTGGCGCTCGCCCTCGGCGCGCTCGACGGCGACCCGGCCCGGTTCGCGCCGATGGCCGACGCGTTCCGGCGGGCGGTCCAGCTTCAGCTGGAGTGCACGCGAACCCGGAGGACCCCGCGGCATCGTTGAGGGCGGCGGGACCTGCGCTCGCTGCCCGGCGGGTGCATCCGGCGCGCAGATGGGTTATTTCCGATGCCCCCCGACGGAGTCGCCATGCCCCAGCGCACCGAAGACCTGAACGTAGCGAGCCTCGATCTCATGCCGTCCCCCGACGACGTGAAGGCGCGGGTCCCGCTCACCGAGACCGCCGCCAACACCGTGGTGAAGGGGCGCCGCGCGCTCGAGGCGATCCTCGACGGGAAGGACTCGCGCCTCTTCGTCGTCGTCGGGCCCTGCTCGATCCACGACCCGGTCGCCGGGCTCGACTACGCGCGGCGCCTCCAGGCGCTCTCCGCGAAGGTCTCCGACGTGATGCACCTCGTGATGCGGGTCTACTTCGAGAAGCCCCGCACCTCGGTCGGCTGGAAGGGGTTCATCAACGACCCGTTCATGGACGACTCCTTCCGGATCGACGTCGGGATGGAGAAGGCGCGCCGCTTCCTCCTCGACGTGAACGAGCTCGGGGTGCCGGCCGGGACCGAGGCGCTCGACCCGATCGCGCCGCAGTACTACGGCGACCTCGTCGCGTGGACGGCGATCGGCGCCCGCACCTCCGAGTCGCAAACCCACCGCGAGATGTCGTCGGGCCTCTCGTCGCCGGTCGGGTTCAAGAACGGGACGGACGGCGAGGTGGACGCGGCGGTGAACGCGATCGTCTCGGCGAGCCGCCCCCACGCCTTCCTCGGCATCAACGGCCAGGGGCGCTCGGCGGTGGTCCGCACCCGCGGCAACCGCTACGGCCACCTCGTCCTGCGCGGCGGCGGGGGCCGCCCGAACTTCGACACCGTCTCCATGTCGCTCGCGGAGCAGGCGCTCGCGAAGGCGAAGATGCCGGGGAACATCGTCGTCGACTGCTCCCACGCCAACTCGTGGAAGAAGCCCGAGCACCAGCCGCTCGTGATGCGTGACGTGATCCACCAGATCCGCGAGGGGAACCGCTCGGTCGTCGGGCTCATGATCGAGAGCTTCCTCGAGGCGGGCGCGCAGGCGATCCCCGAGGACCTCTCGAAGCTCCGCTACGGCCAGTCGGTCACGGACGCCTGCGTCTCGTGGGACACCACCGTCGAGATGCTCTCCTCCTCGGCGCAGGTGCTCCGCGAGGTGCTCCCCGCGCGTCGCCGGGGCTGAACCCTCCGCGCCAAGGCGCGGCGCCGGCCCTGGAGCTAAGATCCCGGGCCGGAGGCGCGCGATGCGAGAGAAGATCGTCCTCACCGACGCGGAGTGGCGCGAACGGCTCTCGCCCGAGGCGTTCGAGGTCCTCCGCGGCCACGCCACGGAGCGCGCGTGGGCCGGCTGCTTCATCGGCACGAAGGAGCCGGGGACCTACGTCTGCGCCGGGTGCGGGAACCCGCTCTTCCGCTCCGGCGACAAGTTCGAGTCCGGGACCGGCTGGCCGTCGTTCACGGAGCCGGTCGGGCCCGACGCGGTGGCCGAGCACGCCGATCACTCCTACGGCATGCGCCGGGTGGAGGTCCGCTGCGCCCGCTGCGACGGGCACCTCGGCCACGTCTTCCCCGACGGGCCGCCGCCGACCGGCCTGCGCTACTGCATGAACTCGGTCGCCCTGCGCCACGTCCCGGACGGGGAGCCGTTGCCCGACCTCGCCGCACATTGACAGTCCGTCCGGCATCCTGGGGAGAGACAGGTTGCTGCGCGCCTGCTAGCTTCCCAGGCGTGCGACCGATTGCCGCAGCCGCGCTCTTCTCCCTGCTCGCCCTCCCCTGCACTGCCGCCGGCTTCCGCATCGCGGAGGCAGGAATGACGATGCCGGACCGGACCCTGCCGACCTCCGACGGCCAGCGCGCGCCGCTCCTCGCGCCCGGGAAGGTGAACGTGATCGTGTTCGCCCGCGCCGGCCACGAGCACTCGGTGAGCGCGCTCCGCCAGCTCGCGCAGCTCGAGCGCGAGGTCGCGGCGAAGCCGGTGCGGCTCGCGATCGTGGTCTCGGGCGACGACGCGCCGGCCGAGGTCGCCGAGATGCTGCGCGAGACCGGCGTCCGCGGCCCCGCGCTCGTGGACCAGGGAGACGCGCTCTACGGCGAGCTCGGCGTCGCGATCTACCCTTCGGCGGGGATCGTCGGGAAGGACCGGAAGCTCACCGCGTTCCAGGCGTTCCGCAAGGTGAACTACCTCGACGCGATGCGGGCGCAGGTGGCCTTCGCGCTCGGCGAGATCGACCAGGCGGCGCTCGCGAGGTCCCTCGACCCCGAGGCCGCCCCCATCGCGAGCGGGGGCCGCGCGCGCGCGCGGCTCTCCCTCGGGCGACGGCTCCTCGCCGCGGGCGACGCGAAGGGGGCGATCGAGAGCGCCCGGGCGGCGATCGGCATCGACCCCGCCTCGGCCGAGGCGCACGCGCTCCTTGCCGAGGGGCTCGCGAAGGCAGGCGAGTGCGAGGAGGCGGCGAAGGAGGCGGCGCAGGCGCGGAGCCTCTCCCCGGCGACGCCCGTCTCGGTCGCCTGCGCCGGGCGCTGACGTCGAGCTGCGGGGACGGTTCCCGAGGACGACCAACTCAGCGCGGCGGGCGCGCGGCCATCTCGCGCCCGAGCAGCTCGAGCTCGCGCCGGGCGGGAGCGTGGCCCGGATTCGACCGCAGCGCGGCGTGCAGCTCCTCCATCGCCTCCTGCAGCAGGCCCTTCTGCCGGTACAGTCCGGCGAGCCGCGTGCGCGTCGCGGGCGAGTCCGGCGCAAGCCGAAGAAGCTCCTCGAGCTCGTGGATCGCCGGATCGACGAGCCCGAGCCGCAGGTACGACTCCGCGAGATTGTAGTGCCCGAGGACGCCGTCCGGCTCGAGGCGGACCACCGTCTGGAACTCGCGGAGCGCCGGGATCGGAAGTCCGCGCTCCGCGAGCGCCACGCCGAGGTTGAGGTGAGGGCGGGCCTTCGCGGGGCCCTTCTCCACCGCGTCCGACCAGAGCGCGATCGGATCGGCCCAGAGCTCGTTTCGCGCGACCGTCGCCGCGGCGAGGACGGCGATCCAGCCCACCAGCGACACCGAGAGCGTCCGCTGCATCCACGTCGGCCGGCCCGCGAGCCGGTCCCGGAGCAGCACGAGCATCGCGGCGACCCCGATCACGAACCCGACCGACGGGAGATACGCCCTGTGCTCGAACATGAGGTCGTCGAGCGGGATGACGCTCGACTCCACCGCGAGGGTCACGAGGAACCAGAGGACTCCGAACCCGACGAGCCGCAGCGCGCGCTCGCCACGCGCGGACCGGAGCACGAGCACGACGGCGCCCGCCGCGAGCGCGAGCAGCGCGAGGAGGGACGCGAGGACGGCCGGCGCGAAGAGCTCGTGCTCCAGCCGGACGTCGTGGTCGACGCTCTGGCCGATCGGGACGAGCAGGAGCCGCAGGTAGCTCAGCACGACCCGCGGCTGCGTCAGGAGGTAGTCGCTCCTCGACGTGGTCCACATCCCGAGCCGCGACGCGAACGGATCGACCGTCCTGAGATCGCCGATCGAGATACCGGAGAGGACGATCGTCACCGGAATGATCGTCATCGCGAGGAAGAACGGCGCGAGCGCGAGGATGCGCCTCTTCGGAGCTCCCGTGAGGAACAGGAGCTCGAAGAGCGCGAGCAAGACCGGCAGCGTGAACGCGATCTCCTTCGTGCGCATCGCGAGCACGCTCGCGACGAGCGCTGCGATCCACCACCACCTCGCACCGCGTGCGTGCTCGGATTGGCGCCGGCGCCATTCGACGTAAAGCACAAGGGCCAGGAGGACGAAGAGCGTGGCGAGGCTGGCGTAGCGCTGGGCGACGTAGGTGACCGCTCCCGTCTGCAGCGGGTGCACCACGAACAGCATCCCGGCGGCGACCGCAGCGCACCGGCGAGTCTGGCGCATGCCATCGAGTGCGAGGAATGGCGTCTCGAACGAGACCGCCACCACGCGATGCACGAGGAGCCCATTCACGAGGTGGATCAGCACGTTCACGAGGTGGTAGCCCGTGACGTCCAGCCCGTGGACGGCATAGTTCAGCGCGAAGGTCAAGTCCGCGATGGAGCGGCTGCCCGTCCAGAACGGGCCCCGCAGGAACGCGCCGAGATCGGCGAGGCGACCGTTCACCGTGGAGACGTCGTCCAGGAAGAAGGGCGCGTGCAGGGAGCCGGCGTAGACGGCGGCGCCAGCCAGGACGATCAGCGCCCGATGAACGAACGGTGACGCGGCGACCGAGCGCCATGTGCGCTTCGGCAGCGCGGTCTCGGCGTCGGTTCGCACGGGGTAGCACGCGGTCGGCGGTCGACGCGCGCGCGCCGACCCGCGTGGAGCACGCTCGCACGGTGCGGCGGGGCCGTGCAAGGGCATGGCACGCGCGCGGTTCACCCATCATACGGAAGCAGCTTTCTTCAGCTCCTGGAGCCCCTTCTTCGGGAGGATGACGCCGCGCTTGAGGCCGAAGCTTTGCGCACGGCGGCCGCGCCCAGGCGTGGCGCGCCGGAAGGTCAGGGCGTCGAGGGGCCCGTCGCGGCGGCGTGATCCCGCCGCCGCATCCGCGGCACGAGGATGAGCGCCGCGCCGTAGAGCGCGAAGGCGAGGAAGAGCGTCGCCGGCCGGCTCCGGGGCAGGTCCTCGAAGATCATCTTCACGCCGGCGATCCCGAGGATCGGCCAGGAGAGCCAGCGCGCCTCCGCCCATGGCTCGAGGCGGCCGAGCGCCGCGAGCGCGAGCGCGCCGAGCGCGAGGAAGACGGTGCGGACGGTCGCGACGACGCCCGGATCGGCGCCCGCGCCCGGCGTCCCGGCGACGAGCGGCGCGACCCAGCCCACGACCAGGCCGATCGCGGACGCTGCGACGAGCGCAAGGAGCACGACGCGCGGGACGTGGGCGAAGCGCCCCTGCGCGGGCGCGCCGGCGACGGCCCAGGTCACGGCCCCGAGCGCGGCCGCCACCGCGACGGACGCGAGCGTCGCCGGCGTCCAGGCCTCGCCGGGCGTGGCGAAGGCCGACTCCCAGGCGTGGGCGAGGAGGCCGCTCGAGAGCGCCGCCGCCGCGGCGTAGGCCGCGGCGTGCCCGGCGAGGGTCGCCCGCCCCGCGCGCCGAGCGCCGGCGGCGCAGGCGACGGCGAGCGTCGCGAGGAGGATCCCGCGCGCGTCGCCCTCGAGCAGGAACGCGGCGCCGGAGAGGACGAAGGCCGCGCCGGCGGTCGAGTAGAAGTAGAAGTTCGCGGGCGTGCGTTCCCGCTCGACGAACGCGAACGCGACCGCGTACGCGCCGGCGCCGAACGCGAGCGAGAGCGCGCCGAGGGCGAGCGCAGCGGCGTCGAGCCCCGCGCGCGCGGTGACGAACGCCGCGCCGCCGAGACCGACGAGCAGCACCGCCGCCGCCTGGACCATCTCGAACACGACCACCCCGCGGCGCAGCCCGAGCGTCCGGACCGCCGTGCTGCCGAGGTAGGCGGCCATGAGCGCGAACTGGACGAGCACGGCGGTGACGGGCCCGTCGGGCGCCCCGGAGCGGAGCGCGTCCACCGCGAGGAAGAGCACGGCGAGGTCTGCCGCGGCCGCGACTGGCCAGCGCAGCCCGTGCCAGTCGTGGACGTACCCGAGCCAGACCGTGCCGACGCCGAGGAGGACGAGGAAGAGCAGCGGGGGCGCGACGCGCCCCTGCGCCACCATCAGCGCGATCGCCGCGGGGATCGCGGCGAGCACGACGAGCCACGCGAGCGGCTCGAAGCGGCGGCGCGCGGCGACCCCGAGCGCGACGGCGGTGAACGCGGAGAGGAGGAGCGCGGAGATCCAGGTGGGGACGAGCCGGAAGCGCGCGGTGGTCTCGAAGAGGAGCGGGAAGCCGATCGTCACCGCTGCTGCGCCGTGGAAGCCGGCGCTCCAGAGCTTGCGGGCCGCCGCGGCGCGATCCGCGAGGAGCACCCAGACCCCGGCGTAAGCGAACCCGAGCCCGACGCCGATCCAGGGCGGCAGCCGGCCGGTGTCGGTGAGGCCGCGCAGGAAGAACGCGCCCGCGAGCACGAGCAGCGTCCGGCCCGCGAGCGGGACCGTGCTCGCGAGCGATGCGGCATCTTGCCGCAGGGTCGCAGCGGCGGCGTCCGGCTGCGAGGCCTCCGCTCCCTGACCGAGAGTAGTTGAAGGGGAGACCGCGGCTCGCAGCTTCCTCGCCCCGGCGGGGGTCGGGCCCTTCTCCAGGAGCGAGACCCTCCGCTCCATGGACTTCAACGATTCCGAGAGTTCCGCGACCTTCGCCTCGAGCCCGGCCACGCGATCGGACATGCGTCGAGCAAAGCATTCCCTGCGACAAAACGTAACAGGCGCCCTTTCCGGATAGTGAGCCCGGGTCTCAAGAACGGCGCGCGCGGTCGCCGAGGCGGGCCGCGCGCAGAGCGGCCGGAAAGCGGGCGAGCGGGCGGGCGACTACCGGCGCCGGTTCACGAATGCCCGGTGGAACTCGGCGATCCGCCGCACCACCGTCTCGATCTCCTCGATGGGCGGGAGGATCGTCGTGCGGAAGTGCGCCGTCCCGGGCGCCTGCCCGAAGCCGGTCCCGTCCACGACACAGATGCCGGTCTCCTCGAGGAGCGCCAGGCAGTACTCGAAGTCGCCGACGCCCGCGGGCAGGTCGACCCGCGGGAACGCGTACATCGCGCCGGTCACCTCGTTGCAGTGGATGCCGTCGATCCCGTCGAGCCCCTTGCCGATGAGCGCCGCCTTCCTCCGCAGCGCCTCGAGGATCTCGCGGCGCTCGCGCTCGTAGAGCGGGTACGAGGCCCCGCCCGGCTTCGGCGGCGACACGAGCAGATAGGTCACGATCTGACCGACCGAGTTCGCGCAGAGCGCGATCGACTGGAGCTTCGTGATCTCGTCCTGGACCGCCGCCGGGACGTTGCGGCACTCGAGGTAGCCGCCGCGGTGACCGCACTCCCCGAGGTAGCCCTTCGACACGGAGTGGAAGCTGAAGAGCGAGACGTCCTTCAGCCCGAGCCGCGCGAGCACCTTCGCGAACGAGACGAAGCGATCGCCCTCGCGCCACACGTTGTCCTGGTACACCTCGTCGGCGAGCACCGAGAGGCCCTGCTCCGCCGCGAAGCGGAGCACCATCTCGACGTTGCCCTCGTCGAGCACGGCGCCGCTCGGGTTTCCCGGGTTGATGACGCAGATCGCGCGGGGGCGGATGCCGCTCCGGCGCGCGTCCGCGATGGAGCGCTCGAGGGAGGCGAGAGAGAGCTTCCAGCCGTTCGCCTCGTCGAGGTGGTAGCCGACCGCGACCCCGCCGTAGAGCGTGATCGTGGCGGAGTAGAGCGGGTACTGCGGGATCGGGATGAGGATCCCGTCCTTCTCGTCGGCGATGAGCAGGCGGAGCGCCGACTGGACGCCCTTCGACGCGCCGTCGGTGAGGAAGATGGCCTCGGGATCGGCGGGGATGCCGTCGCGCGCCGAGATGAACCGCGCCACCCCCTCGCGGACGAACCGGTAGCCCTTCGACTCGGTGTAGGCGCCGAGGCCGTGCCGCGTCTCTCGCGCGATGAGGCGCGCCGCGGCGAGGACGTCGTCCGGGAAGGTGCCCGCGGGCACGCGCTCGGCGAGCTCGGGGTACTCGGCGAGCGCGAGGATCTGACGTACCCAGGTCACGGGGCGCTGACCGAGCGACTGCGGGTTGCCGATGTTGCAGTAGATGATCCGGCGCCCCTGCCGCTCCAGCTCCTGGGCCCGGGCGACGATCGGCCCCCGGACTGCATATTCGCAGTCCCGCACGGCGCGGCCGACGTCTTCGTGGCGAATCACGGCGTTCTCCTCCGGCGAAATGGGTCGGTTATCCTACCAGACGCGCCAAAGCGACTCGAACGCGGGCGCCACGGTGTGAGCCGGCGCCACGCACTCTCCGGGGCGGCCTCGCTGGAACTCGTCGGAAGAACGAGACATTCTGGCGCCGGAGGCTGGTCCACGGCGTGCAGGAGCATCCGGACATGAAGACCGCCCGAGCCGTCGCGCTGCTCGCCCTCCCCGCCCTGCTGCTCGGCGGCTGTGCAACGACGACCACCCAGACCACGACCTGGGGCGACCCCGCCTACGGCCAGGGCTGGGCTCGGTACGGCCAGGTCGAGTCGATCCGCGAGACCGTTCGCACGACGCAGGGCGACCCGGCGGCGGGCGCCTTCGCAGGCGCGCTCGTGGGCGGCCTCCTGTTCGGCGGCCACCATCCGGCGCAGACGATCGTGGGCATGGCCGGTGGGGCGATGGTCGGTGCGGCGGCGAGCCAGTCCGCGAGCGGCCAGGACCGCACGTACGAGGTCTTCGTCCGCTTCGACGACGGCGGCCTCGAGCCGTTCGTCTACCAGAACGTCCTGCCGTTCCGCGCCGGCGAGCGCGTCGCGCTCACGGCGCAGGGGCTCTCGCGGATGTAGCACGGGGCCGCCGCCCGTGCCCGGCACGCCATGGATGTGGCGTTGCGGCGGCGGGCCTCCGCCCTACAACCCCGCCATGACCGCCGAACGCACCGTGGCGGAGCTCGTGGAGCCCACGCCCGTCGTCGAGGGCGCTGGCGTCCACCTGCGCCGCTCCATCGCCACCCGCACGCTCGACTACCTCGACCCGTTCCTCCTCTTCGACCACTTCGGCTCGGAGAACCCGGACGACTACCTGAAGGGCTTCCCGTTCCACCCGCACCGCGGGATCGAGACGGTCACGTACATGCTCGGCGGCAGCGTCGCGCACCAGGACAGCCTAGGGAACGCCGGGGTGATCGGCGCGGGCGACGTGCAGTGGATGACCGCCGGGCGCGGGATCCTCCACGAGGAGATGCCGAAGGTCGGCCCGCGCCGCCTCGACGGGTTCCAGCTCTGGGTGAACCTGCCGCGCAAGCTCAAGCTCTCCACGCCGCGATACCAGGACGTCGCGGCGGCGAAGATCCCCGAGGTCGTGCGGCCGGACGGCGTCCGGATCCGCGTCGTCGCCGGCGCGGTGGACGGCGTCGCGGGCGCGGTGAAGGAGATCTACGCCGAGCCCGAGTACCTCGACGTCGCGCTGCCGCCGCATCGCACCTTCGAGCAGCCGGTGCCGCGGGGCCACACCGCGCTCGCCTACGTGTTCGAGGGCGAGGTCGAGTTCGGCGGCGGCGCCGAGGGGCGCGTGGCGGCGACCCGGCTCGCCGTGCTCGGCGATGGGGATCTCGTGCGCGTGCGCACCGGCGAGCGGCCGGGGCGGCTCCTCCTCCTCTCCGGCAAGCCGCTCGGCGAGCCGGTGGCCCGCTACGGCCCGTTCGTCATGAACACGGCGGAGGAGATCCAGCGGACGCTCCGCGAGCTGCGGGACGGGAGCTTCATCCAGCCGTAGCCCCAATGCCGGTCACTTAGCGGTGTCGGCCTCTCGTCGCCCGGGCCGAACGCCGCCGAGGCGGGCCGGGGAAGGCGCCGTCCTCCTGCGCCGCGCAGGAGGACGGGGGCCATGCCCGAGGCCCGACGGGAGCGTTCGCCGTTAGCGGCCGGCCGCTAAGTGACCGGCATTGGCCGTAGACCGGGGCCCTCCCTCTCCCTGCGGGAGAGGGGGACGAGGGTCAGTCAGGCGGCGTCGGCGACGCCCGCCGCCGGCGCGACGCGCCCGAGCCGCCACTTGAGCAAGGGCGGCGTGAGCACCGTGGTCAGCATCACCATCGCGACCACGGCGGCGAACTCGCCCGCCCCGAGGACGGGCTTGCCGCCGAGGGTGAGCTCGAGCCCCATGCCGGCGAAGATGAGCCCCACCTCGCCGCGCGGGATCATCCCGAGGCCGATGGTGAGGCGGTCCGCGCCGCGCGTCACGACCGCGAGCGCGCAGGCCTGCTTGCCGAGGATCGCGACGAGGGTGAGGGCGAGCGCGAGCGCGACGGAGCCGCCGGCGAGGGCGGGGAGGTCCACCCGCAGCCCCATCCGCACGAAGAAGATCGGGACGAGGATCGTCGAGAGCGGCATGAGCAGGTGCTCGAGCTTGTCCCCGTCCGGCAGGAGCGAGTCGAACCCGACGCCCTCGAGCACGAGCCCGGCGGCAAACGCGCCGACGATGGGGGCGAGCCCGGCCGCGTTCGCGAGCCAGGAGAGCCCGAAGCAGACGACGAGGGCGAGGGTGAAGACGACGCCGCGCCCGCGGAGCCGGGACGCGACGCGGAAGAGCCGCGGCGCGATGGCGCGGCCGAGGAGCAGCGCGCCGACGAGGAACCCGACCGCCTTGGCGGTCACGATCGCGAGGACCGCCGAGGTGCTCCCCGTGCCGCCCCCGACGAGCCCCGCCATCACCGCGAGGACGAGGAGGCCCATCACGTCGTCGATGACGGCAGCCCCGAGGATGATCTGCCCCTCGGAGGTCCGGACGCGGCCGAGGTCGGCGAGGACGCGGGCGGTGATCCCGACGCTCGTCGCGCAGAGCGTCGCGCCGAGGAAGATCGGGACGTAGGGGTGCCGGCCCGGGAGCAGCCAGAGGCCGACGAGCCAGCCGAGCGCCATCGGGACGACGACCCCGATGGTCGCGACAAGAAGCGCGGACAGGCCGACCTTCATCAGATCGGCGAGCCGCGTGGAGAGCCCGACCTCGAAGAGGAGCAGGATGACGCCGAGGTCGGCGAGGGCGTCGATCACCGGGTCGTGGGAGACGTACCCGAGCCCGTCGAACCCGAGGAGCGGGAGGGCGCCGACGGCCACGCCCGCGAGCAGCTCGCCCAGCACAGCAGGCTGGTCGAACCGCTCGGCGAGCGCGCCGCCGGCCTTGGCGGCCACGAGGAGCGCGATGAGCGCGACGAGGAGGCCGCCCACCATGGCTACAGAGCGTCCTCGCCGCGTTCGCCGGTCCGGATGCGGACCACCTCCTCGAGCGGGACGACGAAGATCTTGCCGTCGCCGATCTTGTCCGTGCGCGCCGCGATCTCGATCGCCTCGACGACGCGCGGGGTGAGGGCGTCCGGCACCGCGATCTCGATCTTCACCTTCGGGAGGAACTCCACGACGTACTCCGCCCCGCGGTAGAGCTCGGCGTGCCCCTTCTGGCGCCCGAACCCCTTCACCTCGGTCACCGTGAGGCCGCTCACCCCCACGGCGTGCAGCGCGTTCTTCACCTCGTCCAGCCGGAACGGCTTGATGATCGCCTCGATCTTCTTCACGTCACACCTCTCGCTTGGGGTTCAAGGCCTACTTCGTGGACTGCGCGAGCGACGGCACGCCCGCGGCCGCGGGCTTCGACGCGCCGGAGGCGGCGCCGGAGACCGGCCCGCCGCCGAAGTCGTAGCCAAGCACTCCCATCTCGCCGATGTCGAGGCCGGCGACCTCGTCCTCGGCGCTGACGCGGTTCCCGACGAGCTTGCCGATGATGAAGAAGGCGAGCGCGGCGACCGGCGCGACCCAGAGGATGTTCGCGGCGATGCCGATGAGCGAGGCGATGAACTGGCCCGAGTCGCCGTAGAAGAGGCCAGTGACGCCGTGGGCGACGCCGTTCAGGCCCTGGCCGTAGGTGCCGTTCGAGAAGAGGCCGAGGGCGAGGATGCCCCACGCGCCGTTCACGCCGTGCACCGCCGAGGCGCCGACCGGGTCGTCGATCTTGAGCTTCGTGTCGATGAAGACCGCGGCGACGACGACGAGCACGCCCGCGATCGCGCCGATGAGCGCGGCGGCCCAGCCGGACACGAACGCGCAGGGCGCGGTGATGGCGACGAGGCCGGCGAGCATGCCGTTCGCGAGCCAGGACGGATCGGCCTTGCCCCACTTCGCCTTCACGTACAGGTAGGCGCCGAACGCCCCGGTGGCGCTGGCGAGCATCGTGTTCACGGCCACGACGGCGAGGCGGGTGTCCATGCCGGAGAGGGTCGAGCCCGCGTTGAAGCCGAACCAGCCGAAGGCGAGGATGAAGGTGCCCGTCAAGACCTGCGGGATGTTGTGCGGCGGGATCGGGTTCACCCGGCCGTCCGCGGTGTACTTGCCGATGCGCGGCCCGATCATCTTGCCGAGGGTGAGGGCGATGACGCCGCCCGTCATGTGCACGACCGAGCTGCCGGCGAAGTCCACGTGCCCGTGGCCGAGCCCGAAGTTCGTGCCGAGCGCGGAGAGCCAGCCGCCGCCCCAGACCCAGTTCGCGTAGATCGGGTAGATGAGCGCCGCGATCACGAAGGAGAAGAGCACGAACGAGCTGAACTTCCAGCGCTCGGCGCAGGCGCCGGTCGGGATGGTCGCGGTCGTGTCCATGAAGACCATCTGGAAGAGGAAGGTCGCGGCCACGCCCGCCGTGTAGAGGTTGAGCGGGTGGAGCATGAACCCGGTCGTGCCGAAGAGGCCGAAGTCCTTCCCGAAGAGGTGGATCACGAACTCCTTCGAGAGGATCGGGTCGCCGCCGAAGACGGCGCCGACGCCGCCCATCTGCAGGCCGAAGCCGACGAAGAAGAAGCCGATGATGCCGATGGCGTAGACGAGGAAGTTCATCCCCATCGTGTGCGCGACGTTCTTCGCGCGGGTGAGGCCCGTCTCGACGAGCGCGAAGCCCGCCTGCATGAACATCACGAGGAAGCCCGCGACCATCGTCCAGACGATGTTCAGCGCGTTCTGCGTGTCGGTGAGGCCCTTCGCGAGTTCGGCAATGGTTGGATCAGCCATGGTTCTCCCGTGTCGAGGTTCGAGTCCTCGCCCGGGGGTTCGGCCGCATCGCGACCACGTCGGAGCGCATCCCCCGGGCGTTACGCTCGGGACGTTTTGCAGGAGGCATGCCGCGCCGGGCCGGCCCATATACGGCCCATATACGGCCGAGATCGGCTCGGCCGCGTGCGTGATCGCTCGCGGTGCTCG
This sequence comes from Anaeromyxobacter sp., assembly GCA_036390155.1. Classification (GTDB taxonomy): domain Bacteria; phylum Myxococcota; class Myxococcia; order Myxococcales; family Anaeromyxobacteraceae; genus Anaeromyxobacter. The sequence goes on along the minus strand of DASWCJ010000194.1, from coordinate 16,314 downwards.
CCGCGACGGCGCGCGCTGCACGAATCGCGGGCGACGGCTCGCCCGACCGCGGCGGCTAGAGCGTCGAGAGGTCGGCGGGGCGCCCGGTCAGGTCCGGCGCGCGCGAGGGCGCGGTGGGGACGGACGCGCCTTGCCCGCCCCGCGAGTCGCGGCGGGCTTCGCCGTGCCCGCGCCACGACTCGCGGCGGGCTTCGCCGCGATGACCACGACGTGCCGGGCGCCGCCGCCGGAGCCGCGCGCGGGAACGCGCTCCTCCCGGACGACGAAGCCTGCCCGCTCGAGGCGGAACCGGAACCGCTCGTCGGGACCCGCCGACCAGACCGCCAGCACCCCCCCGGGCCGAAGGGCGTTCGCGCACGCGCGGACGCCGCGGTCTCCGTACAGCGTCGCGTTGCCGGCGTGGGCCAGCGCGGAGGGGCCGTTGTCCACGTCGAGAAGGATGGCGTCGTAGGCGCCGCGCGCCTCGGCGATCCGGCCGAGGACGTCGCCTTGCTGCAGCCGCACCCGCGCGTCGTCGAGGGGGCGCCCCGCGAGCTTCGCGAGCGGGCCGCGGTTCCAGGCCACGAGGCCGGGGACGAGCTCCACCACGACGACCTTGGCGTCGGTCGGGAGTCGGTCCAGGGCGGCGCGGACGGTGAAGCCCATCCCGAGCCCGCCCACGAGCACGGCGCGCTTCTCCGCCGCCGCGCGCAGCGCGATGGTCGCGAGCGCGTCCTCCGACCCGTGCACGCGGCTCGACATCAGCGTCCGGCCCTCGACGCGCACCACCCACTCGCCATCGCGCCGCGCGAGCACGAGCTCCGCCCCGTCCGGCGCGGCGGTCCGTTCCACGATCTCCCAGGGTCTCACCGCCCCAACCTACCGCACCCGAGGATCGAGCGGAGCGGCTCGACGCCGTCGAGGGGCCCGGCCTCCCGACCGGACCCCTCGACCCTTCACGAACTCTTCACGAACCCGTCACGGCTGGAGCGGCGGCACCGGGTCCGGCGGCGGTGGCGTCGAGCACAGCTCGCAGCTCTGCGTGTCCACGGACCAGCACGTCCCCTCCTGGCAGATGGGCGGAGGCGGCGGCGGGTCGCCGCACGGCTCGCACGTCTCGCGATCGTCGGGGCACAGGCACAGCCCCTCGCCGCAGGGGGCCTCGCACCGATCGAGCTCGTGCACCTGGATGTTCCCGTTCGCGATGGCGGTCAGCGGGATCGTCACGCTGTCGGCGAAGGAGATCGCGTCGTCCGCCGGCTCGCCCCCGTCGGTCACGAACGCCGTGAACCGCTCCGTCCCGACCGTACCGGAGATGGTCGCGGAGAGCACGCCGCTCGTCCGCGTGCAGGTGACGATGGTGTCCACCGAGGCGTCGATCTCGAGGCCGCCGCCCGAGGCGGGGACCGCCAGGAAGCTCACGTGCCCCTTCGCGGCGACGCCCTCGCCGCCGAACCCGGGCCCCGCGGCCGGGCCGGACTCGGGGATCGCCTGGACGTCGAATTGAACCCGCTGCGTGCCGACGAAGATCTGCCCACCCCCGGTCACCTTGCACGCGCCGCAGGCGATGTCCGGACCCTGGTGTTCGTCCACGCTCGCCAGCGTCGAGAAGCGGCTCCCATTGCACCCCGTCGCCACCACGGCGGCGGCGAGGGCCCACCCCATCGTCTTCCTCATCGTCTTTCCCTCTCGGGCGCCCGCTCACCGACCGGCAGGTCGGCAGGGGCGCATCGAGACGGACGCTGTCCATGCCTACGGGCGAGCGGCGAGGGCCGATCGGGCCAGGGGCCCGCCGAGGCGACGGCCGGCCTACCAGGGCGCCGGTCGGTAGTCCTTGAAGAACAGCCCGGCCTGGTGCCGCCCGCTGCGGAAGCCGTCCAGAATGGGCGCGACGATCCGGGCCGCGCCATCGACGATGTCGAGCGGCGGCGAGAACGCGTGCTCCTCGACCTTGCGCTCCGCGAGGTGCGCCGGGTCCTCGTCCGTGACCCAGCCGGTGTCCACCGCGTTGAGGTGGATGCCGTCCCGCGCGTAGTCCGGGGCGCTCGTGCGGACGATCATGTTGAGCGCCGCCTTCGCCATGTTGGTGTGCGGGTGCCGATCGGTCTTGTGCTCGCGGTAGAACTGCCCCTCCATCGCGGACACGAGCACGACGTGCTTCGCCGGATCGGCGCTCGTGCCCGTGCCGGCCGGCGCGGCGCCGGCCCGGAGCATGAGCGGCTTCAGCCGCGCGGTCATCACGAACGGGGCCGTCGCGTTCACGAGCAGCACCTCGAGGAGCTCGAGCGTGGGGACCTCGGCGAGCGCGAGCCGCCAGGAGTTGTGGGTGCGGAGGTCCACCTGCTGGAGGTCCTGGTCGAGGAGCCCGCGCGGGAAGAGCTCGAGGGCGCTCCGCCCCGGCAGCAGGAGATCCGCGTCGCTCGTCGCCTGCGAGAGGAGCGCCGGGCTCGTCACGCCCGCCGCGGGTCGGTGGTCGCGCAGCGCCGCGCGCAGCTCCTCGTATTCCGCGAGCGGCCCGCGCTCCCGCTCCGGGAGCCGCGAGAGCGGCCCCTCCTCGCCCTCGACGAGGTGGGCGTAGAAGCCCGGGGGCCTCCGGACGGTCTGGCAGGCGTTGTGGACCTGGAAGTCGAGCCGGGGAAGCGTCGCGTCGAGCCGCTGGCAGAGCAGCTCGACGGAGGGCGTGTGGCGCAGGTCCACGCCGTGGACCGTGAGCCGCTCGCGCCACGCGTCGTAGTCGGGCTCGCGCGCGTAGCGGGCGACGGCGTCGCGCGGGAACCGGGTGAGGGCGACGACGTGGCAGCCGGCGCGCAGGAGCAGGAGCGCGGCCTGGAAGCCGATCTTCACCCGCGCGCCGGTGACGATCGCGACCCGTCCCCGCAGGTCGGCGGTCGCGGTGCGGTGCGCGAGGTTCTCGTCGCCGCAGGCGGGGCAGAGCTGATCGTAGAACGGGTGGAGCTTCCGGTACTCGCGCTTGCAGACGTAGCACTTGCGCGCCTCGTGGAGCTCGTCGGCCGGGGTCGGGGTCGCAGTCGCGGGCGGGATCGCGGTCGCGTTCGCGGGGAGCGCCGCCGGCCACCACCCGGACGCGTCCGCTCCCGGCGAGGGCAGCTCCGGGAGCGGCGCGCGGAAGACCGGCGCCTCGCGGAGCTTGCGGATCCCGGTCGCCTGCCGCAGCGCGCCGTCGCGGGCCTTCCTCGCGTCGCGCTCGCCGCGGTCGAGCGCCTTCCGGAGCTGCCGGCGCTGGCGCGCCTCGGGGCGGGCGACCTCGCCCGCGAGCCGCTGGAGCTGCTCGCGAGTCTCGGCGTCCACCGCCGCGAGCGCGCCGCGGTCCTGCGCGACGCGCGCGAGCACCTCGAGCGCCCGCGCGACGTCGGCCGCGTCCAGGCGAAGGAGGTCCGGGGAGAAGCCACGCTTCGTCATCCGGGGACGTCGTAGCTCACCGGATGCCCGCGCGCCAGCCCGCGGGTGGCTCGCAATACGCGGCGTCCGCCCGGAACGGGGAGGCGCGCTCGCGGCGCCAGGTCTCGTCGGCGGCGAGGCCGCGGCCGTCCACGTCGATGCCGAGCGCGAGGAGCCCCTCGCGGTCGTCGTACCGGAACGTGAGCACGGCATCCGGTCGGGCGCTCGCGCGCTCGAAGGTGGTCCGCTCGACGTGCGACGCGTGCTCCTCTCCGAACTCCGTGCCGAGACCGGGCCGCTCCATCGCCCGGCCTCGATTGCTCGGCGCGCCGGCGACGGCTCCCGCCTCGGGCGCGGGCGAAGGCGCCGCCGACGGCGGCGGCGCGGATTCGGACTTCCTCGACTCGAAGCCGTCGCGCGAGGCGCCGGGCGCGGCGTCGTCCCGCTCCTCGTACGGAACCGCGCGCGGCGGCGGGAGGACGCGGCGCGCCCGCTCGGAGAAGACCGCGAGGCCGACGACGCCCACGTCCCGCGCGTCCCCCTTCCGCGCGGCGTACGACCGGGAGACGCTCGAGAACCGGAACGCCGCGACCGCCTCCTGGCTGGTGCGGAAGCCGTCCACGGTGAGCTCGCCCCACGGCTCGACCACGTAGCCGCGCTTCTGCACGGACGCCGGACGGCCGTCGAGGACATCGCGGCCGTCCACCGCGGCCACCACCTCGACGCGCCGCCCGGTGCCATTGCGGAACCGGAGCAGGTAACGCTCGCCGAGCGCGCCGAGCACGTAGGTCCTGCCGCGGTGCTGGAACGTGGGGAGGATGCGCCCCGACTCGCCCACCGCCTCGACGGAGTACCCGCCCCAGCGGGCGGAGACCTCCTGGGCGGCGGGGAGCCTCGGGGTGCAGGCGACGAGGGCGGCGACGGCAGCGGCGAGCGGGAAGGCGCGCATGGGTTCTCTCCTTTCACCGTAGGAACGCGCCACCCGCGGAAACGATCTGGGACGATGAACGCTCCTGCTCGTTCTTCGGATTTGCTGGCGTTTCGCCGTGCCCCTCGTAGTGGAGGTGGGGCCGCTCGGGCTGAAGGGCCGCGAGCGGTTCGAGGTGCTGGTCGTCACGCCCCGGTGGAGGTGATCGGGATCGGGTGAGGGAGCGCGCCCGTGGTACAACACGGCGCTTCCGGAGGACGGCGCATGAACGGCGTGAAGGCGATCAAGGTCGGGATCCTGGGGCTCGGGAACATCGGCACGGGCACCGTGGAGATCCTGCGCAAGAACGGCGGGCTCATCGAGCGCCGCCTCGGCGTCCCGTTCGAGGTGGTGCGCGCCGCGGATCGCGATCCCGCCCGCGCGCAGAAGCTCGGGCTCTCGGCGGCGGTCTTCACGACGGATGCGAACGAGGTGATCCGCGATCCGGAGGTGCAGGTCGTCGTCGAGCTCATCGGCGGCATCGAGCCGGCGCGCACCCTCATCCTCGCCGCGATGGACGCGGGCAAGCACGTCGTCACCGCGAACAAGGCGCTCCTCTCCACGCACTGGGAGGAGATCGTCACGAAGGCGGCGGAGAAGCGGGTCTCGCTCGGCTTCGAGGGGAGCGTCGCCGGCGGCATCCCGCTCATCTTCGCGATCCGCCGCGGCCTCGTCGCGAACCGGATCCGGCGCGTCACCGGGATCATCAACGGGACCTGCAACTACATCCTCACCCGCATGGCGCGGGAGCAGAAGCCGTTCGCCGAGATCCTCGCCGACGCGCAGGCGAACGGCTTCGCGGAGGCGAATCCGGCGCTCGACGTCGACGGCATCGACGCCGCGCAGAAGCTCGCGATCCTGGTCGACCTCTGCTTCGAGCTGACGGCCGGACCCGACGCGATCGTGCGGACCGGCATCACCCGGGTCACGCCGCTCGATCTCTCGATGGCCGAGGAGCTGGGCTTCCGGATGAAGCTGCTCGCCTCGGCCCAGGCCGAGGACGGCCAGGTCGAGGCGTGGGTCCACCCGGCCCTCGTCCCGGTCTCGCACCCGCTCGCCGCGGTGGATGGCGTGTTCAACGGGGTCTACGTCGAGGACGACAACCTCGGCCCGTCGCTCTACTTCGGGCGCGGAGCGGGGGCCCTCCCGACCGGCAGCGCCATCATCGCCGATCTCGTCTCCGCCGGCCGCGACATCCTCTCCGGCGCGGTCTCGCGCATGCCGGTGAGCGGCGCCCGGATCCGCGGCGGCGAGAAGGCGCGCCTGCGCGCGCCCGGCGAGGCGCGGAGCGAGTTCTACCTGCGCGTCACCGCGCTCGACCGCCCCGGCGTCCTCTCCGCCGTGACCGGCGTCCTCGGGAAGCACGGGATCTCGATCGAATCCCTCGTCCAGCGCGGCCGCGCGGGCGGCGAGGACCAAGGGGTCCCGATCCTCTTCGTGACGCACGAGGCGACCTACGCGCAGATGACCGCGGCGCTCGCCGAGGTGGACGCGCTGCCCGCGGTGAAGAAGGGCAGCTTCCTCGCGCGGATGATCCCGCCGCCGGCGACGCCGTAGCCTCCTCGCTCGCTGCGGGCAACGCGTCGCCGCGGGCCCCGGATTGGCTCACCCGCCGTCCAGGCGAGCACGCTCGGCCTCGAGCGACCTGCGCTCACCGCGACGCGGAGAAGCCGACCAAACCGCGATGGGTTCCCCTGCGGTGCCTCCTCTCCTGAACCGGTCCATCCAAGCGTCGCCGTAGACCTGGCGCGCGGCGAGCTGGTTGTGGAATTTGCAAAGGCACCTCGTGTTCTCGACCGTGGGCGGCCCGCCCCGCCCCCGCGGCGTCACGTGATCGAGCTCGACCTGGTGGGTGGAGCCGCAGATGCCGCCTCCGTCCAACGGCCACTGACAGCGCCCGCCGTCGCGCAGCCAGACAGCCCGCTTCACGTGGGCGGGGACGTGGTCCGGCTTCGCAGGCGGCGGCTCGCGACGTGGCTTCTCGACGAGCCCCTTCCGCTTGGCATGGCGGTCGAGGAGGAGGTCGAGCCCGGCCTCGAGGATCTCGTCCTCGGTGGCGCCGGGATAAGAGTGGGAGAGCGCTGCGCGAGCGGCCGCGAGCTTCTCCATGAACCGGCGCGACACCGTCAGGTGGAACCGCCTCAGGTCGGCGGTGAGCGGCTCGACCGTGGTGCGCGGCGGGGAGGGCGGGACGGGCGGAGTCGGCTCCCGGACCGGGTTGGCACGCGGCGCTTCATCCAGATGAAACGGGGATTCCAGGATGGGGTCCTCCGCTGCGGTCGCGGCGAGGACGGGCGCGGCGAGGGCCGTCGTGGCCGCCGTGGGACGCACGGCCGTGACGACCGCGCGGTGCGGCGCGGCTTCGTTCGGCCGGAGCGCGGCGGAGACCGCCTTCGCGCCGGACTTGGACAGGTGGAAGAACCGCGGCAGGACGTCGTCGCGATTCTCGGGCGTGAGGACCTTCGCGAGCTCGACGACGCTCGTCATGCAAAGTCGCCCGTCTCGCAGGGGGTCCACGACCTCCGGGAAACGCTGGATGAGCTCCGCGGCGGTCTTCCGGTAGAACGCCGCCCCGCTCGAGAGCCCGAGCTCCCGGTGCAGGAAGTAGAACAGCGAGGCGTGCCCGAGCTCGACCCAGAGCCGCTTTCGGTCGAAGTCGGCGAGAGCCACCAGAAATTCGCCGAGCGCGGCACGCTCGCGGTGGAGGAGGTCGGCGAGGTGGGCGGAGAGGTCGCGTGCGGAGGACATGGCGCGAGCATCGCACGCGATTTCGGGACCTCCTGAAACGCACGGATTCGCGTCAGGGAGCGCGAACGCGAGCGGGCCCTCGAGAACCCCCTCGCACGCCTTCAGCGCGCGCGAGGCGAGCTCTACGGCGCCAGGAGCGGCATTCCCGCGCGCTCCTCATCGCGGAGATCATCTTACGGTGAAACGCGTCAAGCACCTGGGCGCTGGGAAATCGGGGCGGGTCGTCCAACGAGAAGCTCGCGGCCGGCCGCAAGCCGATCTCGTCACGACGCCTCCCGCTCACGGCGACGTCCCGGCCGCCGCCCTCTTCGTTGCCCGACCCCGGTCACCTTCGGGCTCGTCCTTCGCCGCGAATGCGCTCTTCGTACGACAGCGTGGGTCGGGATGAACCGGGTTGTCCGGGAGAAGACGCTCGGGGAAGTGCTGCTTTCTGGCGCGGATCTCGGCGATGCGGCGGCCTACGGTGCGCATCAGGCGGCGAGCTTCTGAAGGACCCCCCCCCCGGCACGGTGCGGGGGTGTGCGCTACCATAAAACCAACCCATCGGTAGGAGACGGGCCGCGTCCTGACCGCGCGGTACAAGGACCACCCGGACACGTTGTCCGCCCCTCTGCTAGGCTGCCACAAGAAAGTGATCGGGTGGCGCGTGCTGTGCTCGCGCCTCAGAGGCGATGGAGGGGAAGGGTGCGAGCTACGCTACTAAACCGGGCGCGGTGCGTCGTGGTCGGGATCGCGTCGTGCACGGGAGTCTGGGCAGCAGAACCCCCGTCACAGCAGCCTGCGGCCGAAGTCGCGAGCCTGAAGATCGCGGTTTCAGTGGACCGGTCTACGACCGGCATGGACACCCGAGCGATCGCCGCCAGAGTGACCGACCTGATGATGTCGGCGGGCTACGCGATCGTTCAGGACGCTCGTGCCGCGGATGTGCGGATCGACGTCTCGATCCCGGCGAGAGAAGAGAAGTGCTTCTTCAACGTCAACCTTAACGGTAAGTATCGGCGCTGTTACGAGGGCACGCTGTCCGTGACGGCGATCGCGGCCCGAGACACGGCGGTGCTCATCCAGGTACGACAGGATTTCTCCGCGAGCGGCAGTGTGGACATCGAGCGAACCGGCGCCCTGACCATCGATGTCCCGAACAAAGAACTGGAACGGGCCCTGGCCGCGGTTCGTTCGAGCGGCAAGCTCGAAGCCTTCGCTCGCCAGCTTCAAGAGTGGGAGCGCGACCGCGCGCGCAAGGAACAGGTAGCCCGCGAGAAGAAGGTACGAGAGGAAGAGGCAGCCCGACTCGCCGAAGAGAAGCGAAAGGCGGAAGAAGCGCAGCACGCCGAACGAGCCGATGATGACGCATGGGCGGCGAGTTCTCCCGATGCGTGTCGCCAGCCGCATGAACTCACCGCGTGCGAGGGCGTCCGCAAGTACATCGCGGAGTACGGCGCAGGCCGCCACGCTGAGCAGGCGCAAACCTACCTCAAGGAAGCCGAGCCCCGGTTGGCGCTGCTCGTTGACGAGGCCAATTGGAAGGGAACGCCCGTCGACAAGTGCGCCCGCCCAACATCGTCTACGGATTGTGAAAAGGTCGAGGCATATATCTCGAACCACCCGACCGGAACCCACGCTGCTGAGGCGATGAAGGTGCTGAAGGGCGCCTCTGCGCGAGTCGCGTCCTTGAAGAAGTCCGAGCAGGCACGCGCCGATGCCGCTGAGGCCATCGAGCAACTCTGCCAGACGCTCCAGAGCCTCGAACAGCTTGAGCAGGCCGAGAAGATGCAGCGCCGCATCGACGCGGCGTCCGGAACGGTGAACCTATACCAGAAGCGGCAGAACGCGACTGCTCGCATCTACCTTCGCGACCAGCGTCAGAAGCTCATGAGCGAGATCGCGGCCGCGGGTATTCATCTCGACCGGAAGCGCGACTGCAAGACCGACGACTGAGAGTGATCCCGGCCGGCGACGACACGCAGGTCGGCGCTCGTCGAGCGGAGGCTTCGTGAATCAGTACGCGCTGGAGAAGGTGATCCGTCGCGGCGCGTTCTCGCTCGCCGAGAGTCTCTCGTTCTACTGGCCGAGCAACGGCTTGAACGAGATCCCCGAGGCCAACCAGGCCCTTCACGTCGGCCGTGCCTTCTTGGACGCGGGTTTCCTCGCATTCGCGGAAGCCCACCGGAACGGCGATACGAATCGGCGGTTCGATCTCCTGGTGCTGGAGCCGCGTGAGTCCACGCTGCTCGTCGGAGAATTCAAGCGCGTGTTCGCGAAGACCGTCGGCGGCCTCGCGACCGACGCGGAACGGATCCTGGAGTTCTCGCCGCGAACGGCACCGCGCCTCGAGCGCTGTGACATTCGCCTAGAAAGCACGTGGGGTCTCGTCGGTGGCACGACGTGGGAACCAGAATACGCGGAGTGGTTCCTCGATGAGAACGTGAACGCGGCGGATCCGAGCGGTGGCGATCTCGACGCGCTCTGGCGGTTGGTCTCCGAGCGCGACGCTGTCTGGGGCGCCCAGCCGTTAATCGCCTATCGTCGGGATGATGGGCCGCGGAAGGGCCGTGTCGTCGAGACGCAGTGGTTCATCTTCGCGCTGTTCAGGGTCGGTCAAGCCGTCGCTGACGGAGTTTCAGCACCGAGGAGGACCTGAGATGGACGCCGTGCGACTGACGGAGTACGAGGCGACGCAGCTCGAACGGATCAGGTCCTGGGAGGCTGAGGGCCCGGGGGTAGTTTCGAAGGCGATCTCCAAGGTGACGGCTCCGCTGGCGTGGGTCGCGCAGAAGGCGATCCCGGAGGCGGCCATTCATGGAGCGCTCGACTTCAGCAATACCGTCGCGAGTCACCTGGCGGACGTAGACGATCTTCTTCGCGACGCGGAGGTTTCCTCCGTGCGGGAGCTGCACGACCTTGAACTGGAGCGCCTCGACGCGCTCGCAGATGTCGTCCACAACTGGGCCGTGGGCGTCGCGGCGGCCGAGGGCGCGGCGACCGGGGCGCTTGGCCTCGCTGGGTTGGTCGCGGACATACCGATTGTCATCACCTTGGCTTTGCGGACGATTCACAAGATCGGGCTGTGCTACGGGTACGAGGCGAAGGACGAGGGCGATGCCCAGTTCGCTTATTGCGTGCTGTCGGCATCGGGCGCCAACTCCGTGAAGGAGAAGGTATCGGCGCTCGCGTTGTTGCGAACCCTCCAAGTCATGCTGATTCGGCAGACGTGGAAGGCGATGACCGAGAAGGCGGTGGTTTCCCAGGTGAGCAAGGAAGGCGCCGTCATCGCACTCCGCAACCTCGCAAAGCAACTCGGCGTGAACCTCACGAAACGCAAGGCACTGGCGGTCGTTCCCGCAGTCGGTGCGGTCATCGGCGGATCGGCGAACGGCTGGTGGCTGAAGGAGGTAGGCTGGGCTGCGCGTCGCTCCTTTCAGGAGCGCTGGCTCGCGGACCACGGGAAGCTCGAGACCTAGACAGAACTCGGGGTGTGGAGCAGAAGCGACAGATCTCTCGAAGGGAGGACGCGTGTCGGAACAGCAGCTGCGAGACAAGGCTGGACGGCTTATCGGGAAGATCAAGCAACTAAGCAACGGAAAGCTCGAAGGCCGCGACGCCGCGGGACGGCTTCGGGGGACGTACGATCCGAAGGCGGACCAGACGCGAGATGCAGCCGGTAGGTTGGTGGGGAAGGGAAACCTTCTTGCCACACTCATCGTGACGTAGCGCCTACGCAAGGGGGATCCATGACCGAGCCCGCGATCCAGACGCCCACGCCGCCCCTTCTCACTCCTCGTCCCTGGTACTACCGAGGGCTCTTCGTCGCGCTGATGTTGGTGTTCGTCTACCCCTTGGGCGCCCTCGCGATGTGGATGGGTGGGGTGTGGTCGAAGACGACCAGGATCGTCCTTACGGTCGTATTCGGGCTGTGGTTCCTCAACTTGGTGCGTGATGCGTCGAAGGCACCGGACCCTGGTTCGCGGTCAACTCCGCCGAGTGCCGTCGCTCCCGCCGCCGCGCCCGTACCCACGCCCGCACTCGCGGCGCCGCAGAGGACGTACATCAAGGAATCCTGCCTCACTCTCGCGAGAGGATTCGGGCCCGGTTCCAAGCTCTCCGACCTTCAGAAGGAAGAAGCGTGGAAGAGCTTCGAGGGCAAGTACTTCGAGTGGACGCTGCAGATCACCGAGGTCAGCTCGGGAACATTCAGCGGCTACACGGTCCAGGCGAAGTGCTACCCGGAATCTCCGTCGCTCATTCAAGACGTCCAGATTTCCTACGACAGCGACGCGAAGAACGTCGTGATGGGGCTTCAGAAGGGCGGAGCGTACAAGTTGCGCGGGAAGCTCACGCACACCTCGACGCTCCTTGGCCTCGGCGCGGATGCGGTGTTCTAGACGCCGAATAGCGCCGTGGGTAACGGCCCCACTCCGCCACGATGTGACGACTCATGAGCGCCCGGCGTCACTCCGAGAAGACGCGGTCGTCGGGCGGGGCCTCTCCGCCCGTCGTCCGCGCGTGCACCTCGAGGAGCGTCCGGACCGCGCGCCGTCCCGCCTCCCCGAGCCCGAGCGAGAACTCGTTCACGTAGAGTTCGACGTGCTTGCGGATGACCGCCTCGTCCAGCTCCTGGGCATGGGCGCGCACCCAGGGGCCGAGCGTCGGGCGCCGGGCGTTCGCGTGCTCGAGGCTCGCGCGCACGAGCCGATCGACCTCGCGCCGGATCGCGGGCGCGAGGGAGCGCCGGGCGACGATCCCGCCGAGCGGGATGGGCGCGCCGGTGGTCCGCTCCCAGAGCTCCCCGAGGTCCTGGACCTTCTCGAGCCCCTTCGCCTCGTAGGTGAACCGCCCCTCGTGGATGAGCACCCCCGCGTCCACCTCGCCGCGGAGCACGGCGTCCTCGATCTCGGAGAAGACGAGGAAGCGCTTGCCCTGCGCCTGCGGGTACGCGAGGGAGAAGAGGAGATGGGCGGTCGTGTCGCGGCCCGGGATCGCGACCGTCGCCCGCTCCGGCCGCAACGGCCCCGCGCCCGGGCGCGCCACGAGGAGCGGCCCGACGCCGCGGCCGAGCGCGCCGCCCGCGGAGAGCACCGCGTACTCGGAGAGGATCGCGGGGACGACGCCGTAGCTCACCTTCGAAACGTCGAGCCGGCCCGCGCGCGCCCAGTCGTTCAGCGTCTGCACGTCCTCGAGCACGACGTCGAAGCGCAGGTCGCCGGTCGGGAGGCCGCCGTTCGCGAGCGCGTCGAAGATGAACGTGTCGTTCGGACAGGGGGAGATGCCGAGGGTGAGCCGCATCGGGGGCGAACTATAGCGCCCGCCCTGGTACGCTCGCACCATGCACCCGCTTCAGGACATCACCCACACGATCCAGCTCGCGATCGCGCCGGTGTTCCTCCTCACCGCGCTCGGCACGACGCTGTCCATGTTCGGCACGCGGCTCGCCCGGATCGTGGACCGCGCCCGCCGGGTGGAGGCGCGGCTGCGCGACGAGGCGGGGGCGATCCGCGAGACCTCGGTCGTGGAGCTCCGGTCGCTCGAGGGGCGGGTCCGGCTCATCCACTGGGCGATGACCCTCGGGACGACCTCGGCGCTGCTCGTCTGCCTGCTCATCGCGGTCGCGTTCGTGGGCTACCTCTTCGACGCGCGAGTGGGCCCGGTCGTCGCGGTGCTCTTCATCGCCGCGATCACGGCCTACGTCGCGGCGCTGGTGTGCCTCCTCCGCGAGGTCGGGATCGCGATCTCGACCCTGCAGTTCGGCGCGGCCGCCGCGCGCGCCGAGCGCGGCCCGGAGGCCGGGCCCCGCGCGCCGTAGCGCCCGCGCCGCGCGCCGCGTCAGGGCGTCCGGACCCAGACCGACCAGGTGCTCCCGAACACGCTGTCCTCCCACCAGGTCCGACCGCTCGCGTCGACCGAGACGTTCGTCTTGGCCGAGACGTGGAAGGTGAGCTGCTGGACCGTGTGGTCCACCGCGTTGAACAGGTAGATCTGATCGCCGCCGGGCGACCCGGCGTCGACGTAGGCCACCCAGCTCCCGGCGATGGCGTAGTCGGCGCCGTCGAGACGGTACGGCACGAGCGTGGTCTCGTGGTCGTCGGAGGTGTTGAAGACGGCGTCGATCCCCGCGTCCACCACGACGGTCCCTGACGTGTAGGTGTTCACGACCAGCCGGTTCCCGCCGACCTTCACGTGCTGGCCCTGCAGCGTGGTCCCGCGGTCCGCGACCTTCGCCGCGTCCGACGGGTGGACCAGCACCTGCTCGGCGGGCGCGTTGGAGTCGCGGAAGAGACCGGCGACGGTCCCCTTCCCCTTCACGCAGATCTGGTACCCGCCGCTGCTCCGTCCGCAGAAGTAGACCGCCTGCTTCGGGGTCAGCCCGAGTCCGTACGGGTACTGGATGTTCGTGGAGACCAGGACCGGATCCGCGCCGGACGCGGCGATCGTCGACCCGACGACGTGGGGCTCGAGCACGTAGATCCGGGTGTCGGGAGTCCCCCACGGCCAGTTGCCGACGAGCACGGCGTCGCCGAGGACCGCGGTGGCGAGGGGTGCGCTCCCGTACGTCGCGTCCTGCGCCGGGCCGAACAGTGCGCGCGTCGTGGACGAGCCGGTGAAGAAGCAGCCGGACGGGCTCGCGCCGGTGGTGTCGCGGGTGTGCAGGTACACCCCGGAGCCCCAGATGCCGGTCGTGAGGTAGTCGCCGCTCGCGGCGAACCAGACCGGGTTCGTGCCGTTCGACGTGTCGCGCCCCGAGGGGCAGCGCGCGGTGAGCAGCGGCGGGCTGCCGCCGAACGAGTTGTAGCCGCCGAAGAAGACGGAGCCGGAGGCGTTCGCCATCGTCGGGCCGGTGGTGTTGTAGCCCGCGGGCACGTCCTCCCAGCGCACGCTGGTGAGGTCGCGGGAGAAGATGTCGCTGTTCTCCGAGTACACCAGGATCCCGGAGGAGAGGGCGAGGTACGGCCGCTTCGTCTTCGACGGCGCGAAGGTCGCGTAGAGGTCGTCACCCGTGCCGAACGTCCCGTCCGCGCCGGCGTCCCAGTGGACGAAGGCGCCGCCGGTCACGTCCGCGAGCACGAGGTGGGTCCCGTCGATGGCGATCGCCTCGCCCGTCGAGAAGCCCGGGGGCAGGGCCTTCGAGGCCTTCGCGTCGCCGGCCGTGTAGCGCCCGTTCGTGGGGAGCTGGATCACGATGCTGCCGCCCGAGACATACGCGAGCATCTTGCCGTCGGGCGAGAGCGCCGACGGGATGCCGGCGTACATGGCGAGGTCGAAGGTGGAGACGTTCGACCCGAAGCCGGTGGGAGCCGACCAGATCCGGTGGACGTACCCTCCGACGACCGCCGAGGTGTAGGTCCGGGCGAGGAGCTGCGTCCCGGCGAGCTGGAGGTTCCAGTTCGCGGTGAAGGTGGGGCCCGAGAGCGTGGTGGTCACGTCGTCGGGATCGCCCAGGCTCGCGTTCGGGCCGGGCTCCCGGACCTTGAACACGAAGTTCCCCGACGAGTTGTCGCTCCAGGCCACGCGCTCGCCGGAGGCGGCGAGCTGGTACGGGCTGACCGCCGGCAACCCGAGCGACGTGGTCGTGTCCGTGCCCACGCCGCAGAAGGATGCCCCCGCCGCAGGGCGGCGGATCACGATGTCGCCCGAGATGGGCGAATAGACGAGCAGCGTCCGCGAGGCCATCACGCCCTTCCACGCATTCGGAATCGAGCAGGTCGGGTCGGACGCGTCGGGGTGCCGGTTCGAGCCGAGGTCGAGGAGGACCTGCGCGACGGAGTTGTCGACGGGATTGGACGTCTGCCAGGTGACGACGTTCCCGGCGATGGACGGGAGGAGCTCGTTCCCGATGGTCGCCGCGACGACAGCCGCGGTGGCCTCCGTCGCGACGTCCTGGGAGAGACCGTTCCCGGCGTTCCCGGCGAGGTCCACCGAACGGAACGCGACCGAGTTCACGCTCTCCGAGGCGAGCGGGATCCGGAGGCCGGTGAAGGTCGTCCCGTCGCAGCGCAGGAGGCCGTCCGAGCACCCGCAGCCGCACGGGGTGTAGGTGTCGTTCGCGTGGCACGCCGCCGCCGGGCAGAGCGCTTCGTAACCGTGGCCGCGGTCCACCTCGATCCAGGCGATCCCCTTCCAGCTCGGGCCCCACGCGGCGTCGGTCGGCGCGGTGGCGAGGAAGAAGTCCACCCACTCCGCGCGCACCGTCACCGCGGCCGGATCGTAGCTCGGCCGGAAGATCGGCGGCGACGGCGCGGCCGAGTCGTTCACGATCGAGGTGCCCACCGTGGCGCTGGTGCGCCCCGCCTTGTCCACGGTCTGCGCCCACAGGCAGGTGCGCTGGTTCGCGGGGAGCGCGACGGGGTCGCTCTGGGGGACGGCCGCGAACGAGCAGGTCGGGCTGGGGTTGCACGTCGAGGTGGACGCGACGGTGGCGGTGCAGGCCTCGTAGCGCAGGAAGCTCGGATCCGCGTCCGCCCCGGTGAAGACCACCGTCGCGGTCAGGTCGGAGACCACCTTCGGCGCCGTGATGGTCGGCGCGGTGGGACCGTTCGAGTCCTGCTGGACCGCCACGCTGGAGGCCGGGCCGACGTTGCCCACCCAGTCCAGCGCCCGGACCCAGACGACGTTGGTCGCGTTGGCCGCGAGCCCGCCCGCGGTCAGCTGCGTCGGCGGGGTGGGCGCGACCGGGACGAGCGTGGCCGCGTCCCAGCTCGGCGCGGCGCCGACCACGACCTGGTAGCCGCGGAGGTTCGAGGTGGGCGAGGTCCCGTCCGTCGCCGCCTGCGCGATGGGGATCGTGACCGTCGTGCCGCTCACCCAGCCCGAGATCCCGCCGCCGGTCGGGAGCGGCTGGCCGAGGCCGACCGCGCCGGGCGCGACCGCGTCGGTGCAGCGGAAGGCACCGGCGGAGGTCGTGGCGCCGGAGGCGACCACGAGCGTCGAGCCCGTCGCGCAATTGCGGCCGGTCGAGCTGACCACCACGTCGTAGGTGCCGGGCGGCAGCCCGGTGAAGGACCAGGCGCCGGACGCGGGCGTGATGAACGGAGCCGGGATCCAGACGAGGCCGGTGAAGCTCGTGCCGGCGATCGCCACCTGCGCGCCGATGGACGTGGCGTTCGTGCCGATGCCCCCGACGTCGTCCCAGAGGACCGCCGAGCCGGAGAGGCCGCCCGAGACGTCGAGCGCGAGCGTGACGAGCCCCGCGTTGACCGTGCCGCGGACGATCGTGGCGGGGACGCCGGTCT
>DASWCJ010000193.1:0-13433 GCA_036390155.1 Anaeromyxobacter sp. | reverse complement strand
GACCGTCCGGTGCCGGTTGCGACCCTGGCGGCGGCGCAGGAGGACGGGGCCATGCCCGAGGCCCTCGGGAGCGTTCGCCGAAGCTGAAGATGCGCAGCTACCCCGGAAGCGGCCGGCTCCGCGAAGTGACCGGCATTGGATCTAGCCCCGCGCGGGCGCCTCGGGGCGGGGACGGGCCGCGGGGAGGCGCACGGTCACCTTGGTCCCCGCGGCGGGCGCGGTCTCGAGCGAGACGGACCCGCCGTGGCGCTCCACGATCCCGCGCACGATGGGGAGCCCGAGCCCGATCCCCTCGCCGCCGCGGGTCGTGAAGAAGGGCTCGAAGGCCCGCGCGGCGACCTCGGGCGTCATCCCCTCGCCGTCGTCCTCCACCACGAGCCGGACGAGCGGCCCGTCGGGCGCGAGGGAGACCGCGATGCGGCCGCCGCGCGCGACGGCGTGGGCGGCGTTCGTGACGAGGTTCAGGACCACCTGCACGAGGCTCGCCCGGTTTCCCTCCGCCGGTGGGCACGGGTCGAGCCGGCGGTCGACCTCCGCCCGGTGGTCCTTCAGCGCCGGCTTCGCGAGCCGCACCGCCTCGTCCACCGCGTCGGCGAGGTCCACCGCGTCGGTGCCCGGGCCCTGCGGCCGCGCGTACGCGACGAGGTCGCGCGCGAGCCGCTGGATCCGGCGCCCGGCCTCGAGGATCGCGCGGAGCTTCTCGACGTCGGCCGGGTCGTGCCCGGCCTGGCCGAGCTTCTCCGCGAGCGTCTCCGAGTACATGTTCACGGCGGTGAGCGGGTTGTTGAGCTCGTGCACGACCCCCGCGACGAGACGGCCGATCCCGGCGAGCCGCTCGGCGTGCTCGACCGCGGTCTGCTGGGCGCGGAGCTCCTCGATCGAGCGCAGGAGTCGCAGCGCCACCGCCGCGTGGTTCGCGACCCGCACGAGGAGCGGCGCGTCGCGGTCGCGCTCCCGCGCCCGGCCCTCGGGGTACTCGAGGTTCACGACGCCGTGGAGCCGCCCGCCCATCGCGAGCGGGACCGCCGTCGCGAGCTTCGAGCCCGCGAAGATGGGCGCGTCCTCCTCGGCGAGGAAGACGCCGGCGTCCTGGAGCGGCCCCTCCGCGAGGCCGGCGCCCGCGATCGCAGCCCGGCGGAGCACGAGCCGCGCCCCCGCCGCGGAGCGGAGCCGGCCGCTCGCGTGGAGCGAGCGGAGCGCGAGCGTCTGCGGATCGACGAGCCGCACCGCGAAGGCCCGGCCCGGGAAGAGGGCGGCGAGGGCGCGGGCGAGGGCGCCGGTGACCTCCCCCTCGGCGCTCGCCGCGGCGAGATCGCGCGAGAGGGCGAGGAGCGCCGCGTCCGCCGCGGGCGCGCGCCGCGCGGGGGAGGGCTTGCGGGTCGTGGCGCGGCGTGGCACGGACGGGGAGTGTACCACCACCCGTGCACGTGAACGTGAGCGAGGGGCTCAGCGCCCGCCGCGGTGCGCGGAGAGCGCCGCCGCGATCACCTCGCGCAGCGCGACGCCCTTCTCCCGGGCGCGCGCGAGGCAGTCGTCGTGCTCCGGCTGCGCACCGACCTCGACGCCGTCGAGGAGCGCCACCTTGACGCGCACGGACCCGTAGCGGGTCTCGACGGTGCGGACCTCGCGGCCGAGCACCTCCCGCTCGACCGCCCGCCGCCGGACCCCGAGCGTCGTCGTCTCGGCGAAGAGGATCCGGGTCACCGCGGCGCGCCAGGGCTCCTCGACGAGCACCGACACCGTCACCCCGGGCCGGCCCTTCTTCATCGTGATCGGCGTCGCCCACGCGTCGAGGGCCCCCGCCTCGAGCGCCGCGTCGATCGCCCGCGCGACCATCTGGCCGGTGGCGTCGTCGAGGTTCGCCTCGAGCACGGAGAGCTCGCCCGCCTCGGCCGGGTCGGCGAGCGTCGCCCGGAGCACGTTCGGCCGGTCGGGCCAGCTCACGGTCCCGACGCCGTACCCGATCCGCTGCGCGGTGTGGCCCGGGAGCGGGCCGATGCGGGCGAGCTCCGCGAGGAGCGCGGCCCCGGTCGGCGTCACCGCCTCGCCCTCCGGGCCGCCCGGCCGGACGAGCTTGCCGGCGAGGAGCTCCACCACCGCGGGGGGCGGGATCGGCATCGGCCCGTGCGCGGAGCGGCCGAGCCCGTGGCCGAGCTCGGGCGGCGCCGCGTGGACCTCCGGCCAGCCGAGGAGGTCGAGCGCGACCGCGGCGCCGCAGAGATCGACGATCGAGTCCACCGCGCCGACCTCGTGGAAGTGGAGCTCCGAGACCGGCACGCCGTGGACCTTCGCCTCGGCCCGGCCGATCCGCTCGAAGAGCGCCCGCGCGACCTCCTTCGCCCGCGGCGGCAGCCGGCTCGCGGCGACCAGGGCGAGGATCTCCGCGAGGGAGCGCGCGTGCGGCTGCGGCCCGTCCACCACCACGTCCACGTGGGTGCCGGCGATCCCTCCGTCGGTCTTCCGGCCGACGGCGAGCCGCCAGCCCGGGAGCGGGATCGTGCGGAGGGCCGCCTCGAGCGCGAGCGGATCGACGCCGAGGTCGATCGCGGCGGCGAGGAACATGTCCCCGGCGATCCCGCCGATGGGCTCGAGGAGGAGGAGCGGCACGAGCGGAAGCCTACTCGCGGGCGACGAGCCCCGCCACGACGGCGGCGCCGAACCCGTTGTCCACGTTCACGACCGTGACGTTGGGCGCGCAGGAGTTCAGCATCGTGAAGAGCGGCGCGAGGCCGCCGAGCGACGCCCCGTAGCCGACCGAGGTGGGGACGCCGATCACCGGGCGCCCGACGAGCCCGCCGACCACCGAGGGCAGCGCCCCCTCCATGCCGGCCGCGACGATCACCGCCCGCGCCCGGTCGAGGTCGTCGCGCCGGCCGAGCACGCGGTGCAGCCCCGCCACGCCCACGTCGTAGATCCGGATCGCCTCGACCCCCATCACGTCGAGGGTGACCACCGCCTCCTCGCAGACCGGGATGTCCGAGGTCCCCGCGCAGCAGACCGCCACCGGGCCGCGCGCCGGCACCTCCATCCGCCCGCGCCGGAGGGTGCGCGACACCGGATCGTAGACGGCGCCCCGGACCGCGCGGCGCGCCGGTCCCGCCTTCTCGGGCGCAAGGCGCGTGACGAGGAGCGGCCCCTTCCGCGCGAGCTTCCGCGCGATGGTCGCGATCTGGGCGGCGGTCTTCGACTCGGCGAGCACCACCTCGGGCAGGCCGACCCGGAGCGCCCGGTGGGTGTCGAGGGTGGCGACGTCGCCGAGCCGCTCGAAGGGAAGCCCCCGGAGCCGCTTCACCGCGTCGTCGAGCGTGGTGTCGCCCGCGCGCACCGCCGCGAGCAGCCGTCGCAGCCCGGTCTCGTCCATGCCGGCTCTACCTTACTTGAAGATGCGTGAGGAGCCGCGCGATCCGCTCCGGCTCGGGCATGACGAGGATGAGCCCCTCCAGGGCCGCGCCGGTGTCCTCCACCCGGGCCGAGAACCGGGTCGCGATCGCGACCGAGCCGGCGTGGAAGACGAGCTTCTCGACGCACTCGCGGCCGTTCCCGCGCGCGAAGGTCGGGACCGAGAGGAGGAGCTTCTCCTGCACCACCTTCGCGACCGCGGTGACGAAGGCGGACCCGACGATGTTCCCCGACTCCATGAGCGCGCTCTCCGCGACGCCGCCCCACCCCGAGTCGGTCGGGTGGCCGAGCGTCTTGGCGAGGTTCTCGGCGTCCGGCTCGGGCAGCGCGAGGAGGAGGTCACCGGTGAGGCGCCCCTCGAGCTTCACGCCGACCGCGACGAGATCCTGGCCGAGGCCGCCGAGGAAGGAGGCGATGGCGCCGGCTCCCGCGCCCACCCAGACCTCCGGGACGTCCATGTCGAAGCGGCGGCCGGCGAGCCGCCCGAGGGCCGTGATCGCCTGGCCGCAGCCGATCGAAGCGAGCTCCTGGAGCGCGTCCACCTCGCGGGGTCCGAAGGGCGCGGCGGCGGTCATGAGGCGAGCAGCCTCTGCACGTCGAGGATGAAGACCGGGCGGCCGTTCCCGAGCACCGTCACCGCGGAGAGCCCGGGGACCGCGTCGAGCGGCGCGCCGAGCGGCTTCAGCACCGCCTCGTACTGGCCGAGCAGCGCATCCACCGCGAGGCCGATCCGACCCTCGCCGCCGTCCGCCACCACCACCGCGCGCTCGTCCCGCTCCGCGCCTCGCTTGCCCCCGGACTTCCCTTGCCCGGCGGAGCCGGGCTGGGGAGGGGGGAACCCGAGCACGCGATCGAGGTCGTACACGGGGACGAGCTCGCCCGCGTAGGAGAGGACCGGCCCGCCCCGGCTGCGGTCGAGCGCGGACATGGAGACCTGGGCCGCCCCGTGCACCTTCGCGATGGGCAGCCCGACCACCTCGCCCGCGACCTGCACGAGCAGCACCGGCTGGACCGCGACGGTGAGCGGCAGGCGAAGGGTCACCCGCGTACCGGCGCCCGGAACGCTGTCGAGCTCGAGCGTCCCGCCCACCGCCTCGACCGCCCTCTTCACGGCGTCGAGGCCGACGCCGCGGCCCGACACGTCCGTCACGACCTCCGCGGTCGAGACCCCGGGCACGCACGCGAGCAGGAGCGCGTCGCGGTCGCCGAGCGCGGCGGCCTGCTCCGCGGTGATCGTCCCGCGCGCCACCGCGGACGCGCGGAGCTTCGCGGGGTCCATGCCCTTGCCGTCGTCGGCGACCTCGACGATCACCCGGTCGCGGTCGCGCCGCGCGGTGACCGTCACCTTGCCGGCGGCGGGCTTCCCGGCGAGGAGCCGCAGGTGCGACGGCTCGATGCCGTGGTCCGCGGCG
Organism: Anaeromyxobacter sp.; assembly: GCA_036390155.1. Classification (GTDB taxonomy): domain Bacteria; phylum Myxococcota; class Myxococcia; order Myxococcales; family Anaeromyxobacteraceae; genus Anaeromyxobacter. Next base: position 8,622 of record DASWCJ010000193.1, on the reverse strand, counting down.
TTCCGGAGGACGTGGAGGATCGGATCGGCGAGCTCCTCCAGGATCGCGCGGTCGAGCTCGATCTCCGCGCCCTTCACCTCGAGGTCGATCTCCTTGCCGACCTTGCGCGCGAGATCGCGGACCGCGCGCGGGAGCCGCTCGGTGACCACCGCGAGGGGGGTCATCCGCACGTTCATCACCTTGTCGTGCAGGTCCTTCACGATCGCGTGGAGCCGGTCGGCTCCCTCGTCGAGCGCGGTGCGCGAGTCAGGCGGCAGCCCGCGCCCGACCTCGCGGATCCGGGCGGTCGCGAGGATGAGCTCGCCGACCGCGTCGAGGAACCCGTCCAGGATCTCCGTGCGGACGCGCACGGTGCGCGCCTGCTCGGCGGCGGGCACCGTCTCGCGCGTGGGCGCCGCCGCGGCCGGCGGACCGTCCCCGCCGGCCTCGCGGAGCAGGACGCCGGCGAGGTCCGAGATCTGCGCGAGGGAGCGCTCCACCGCCTGCAGCGGCTCCGCCGTCTGGAGCTCGACCTCGAGCTTCTTCGACGGGATCCGGCCCGCCTTCAGGTCCTCGAGCGTCGGGCTCGAGCGGACCACCTGCCCGAGCGCGGAGAGCTTCTTCACGACGAGGAAGGCACGGACCGCCGGAACCGGGCAGGTGCCGGCGATCTCGACGTCCACCGAGACGCGGCGGCCGGCGGGCCGGTGCTCCGCCCTCGGCTCGGCGGCGGGCTCGGGGGGAGGCGGGGGCGCCGCGGGCGGGGCGGCGGGCTCGGCGCGGCCGAGCCCCTCGCCGCCGCGGAGGCGCCGCGCCGCGTCCGCGAGCTTCTCGACCGCGACGGGATCGGGCGCGACCCCCTCCCCCCGCGAGGCGCCCAGCACCATGTCCTGCAGCCGGTCGGAGGCCTCGAGGAGGAGGTCGATCGCGCTCGGCTCGAGCCGACCCGGCTCGCGGCGGAAGACGTCGACGAGGTCCTCGGCGCGGTGGGCGAGCGCGGCGATCGCGTCGAGCCCCATCGACGCGCTCATCCCCTTCACGCTGTGGGCGTGGCGGAAGCAGGAGTCGATGGCGGCGCGCGCGCCCTCCCCGGCGCCGTGCCGGGCGGCCTCCTCGAGGCGGACGAGGTCCTTCGAGAAGGCGGAGAGGTGCTCCCCCGCCTCGCCGACGTACAGCGAGAGGTACTTCTGGAGGTCGAGCGTCACGCGGCCCCGGGGAGGCTACGCGTCGCCGAGGACCTTCTTCACGACGGAGAGCACGTCCTCGGACTTGAAGGGCTTCACGATGAAGTCGGACGCCCCGGCCTCGATCGCCTCCATCACGAGCGACTCCTGGCCGAGGGCGCTGCACATCACGATCACCGCCTTGGCGTCGGCCTTGATGATCTCGCGCGTCGCCTCGATGCCGCTCTTGAACGGCATGACGATGTCCATCGTGGTGAGGTCGGGCCGGAGCTCCCGGTACTTCTCGACCGCCTCGAGGCCGTTCGCCGCCTCGCCGACGACCTGGAAGCCGGACCCGGAGAAGATGTCCTTGATCATGTTGCGCATGAAGATTGCGTCGTCGACGATCAGGACTCGCTTCGCCATCGGTGTGATCCCCCGGACCGGGTCGATCCACGCCGAGGCTACCTTTGTTTCGGCCCCCCGACAAGGCGGCTATCGGCCGCCGAAGAGCCGCTCCGCCTCGAGGGCGAGCGGCTCGGGCGCGAGGACGGTGACCGCGCCCGCGCGGCCCGGCGCGACCCCCCGCACCATCCCCGCCGGTCCCTCCTCCCGGGGTTCGAGCGGCTCGACCCCGAGTACGCCCCCGATGAGGAAGCCGAGAGCGCGCTTGCCGAGCTCCAGGATGAGGACGTGCCCCCCTCCGGCCGCGAGCGGCTGCGCCGCGAGCCCGACGAGGGCGGCGAGGTCCACCACCGCAACCACCCGGCCACGCAGGTTCATGACCCCGCGCACCGCCTCGGACGAGCGCGGCACCCTCGCGAAGGGCGGCTGCGGCACGACCACCTCGCGCACCGCGCCGAGCGGCAGCGCGAAGCGCTCGCCCGCGACCCGGAACACGACGTGGCGCACTCGTGCCCCTTGGCCCTACCCGAGGCGGAACCGGGAGACGACCGTCTGCAGCTCGACCGAGAGGTTCGCGAGCTCCTGGGCCGCGCTCGCCATCTGCGCCACCGCGGCGGTCTGCTCCGCGGTGACCTTGCGGACCTGCTCGGTGGCGCTCGCGTTCGAGGAGGCGACGTCGGAGATGTGGTCCATCGCCTGGACCATGTCGGCCGAGCCCTTCAGCTGATCGCGGGCGGCCTGCGAGATGACGCCCACCTTGTCCGCGCCGACCGCCGCGATCTTCGCGATGTCGGCGAGGGCACGGATGATCGCGTTCAGGTCCTCGCGGCCGTCGCCGAGCTCGGAGACGGACTCCTTCATCGTCTCGACCACCTTCGCGGCGCGGCCGGAGATGTCGGTCGCGAGCGACGAGATCTGCTCGGCCGAGCGGCCGGCGGACTCGGCGAGCTTGCGGACCTCCTCGGCGACCACCGCGAAGCCGCGGCCGTACTCGCCGGCGCGGGCCGCCTCGATGGTGGCGTTCAGGGCGAGGAGGTTCGTCTGGTTCGCGACCTGGGTGATCGCCTCGACGATCTTCGAGATCTCCTTCGTGCGCTCGCCGAAGGCGAAGACCTGCTCGCTCGCCGCCTCGATGCGGGCGAACACCTTCTTCACCTTCTCGCCGGCGAGCCGCGCCGCCTCGCCGCCGGACGCGGCGCCGGAGGAGGTCTCGGCCGAGGCGCGGGCCGCCTCCTCCGCGCTCCGGGCGGTCCGCTCGATCGAGTCGGCGATCTCGCCGATCACCTTCGAGGTCCGCTCCACGAGCTCCGACTGCTGGCCGGCGCCCTGGGCGATCTTCTCCATCGAGGAGGCCACCTCGTCGGTGGAGCCGTTCACCTCCTCGGCGGAGGTTTGCAGATCGCTCGCGGAGTCGGAGACCGACTGGGCCGTCCGCTGGATCCGCGAGACGAGGTCCCGCAGGTTCTCCTGCATCGTCCGGATGGCCTGGGTGAGGTCGTCGATCTCGTCGTGGAACTGGTGCGTCCCCTCCGAGACCACCGCCCGGGAGAGGTCGCCGCGGCTGATCTCCACCGCGCTCGCCTTGAGCCGGCCGACGCGGGAGACCCGCGCGATCGCCACCGTCATGCCCTGGCCGAGGGCGGCGGTGAGCAGGAGCACGATCGCGCCCCCGATCACGTGGTTCTCGACCCGGTCCTGGATGAACGGCACCGCGAAGACGAGGATGATCCCGACGATGAGGTACGAGACCAGGATCTTCGTCTGCAGCGACGCGGTCATGCCGCCGTGCGGCGGCGCCGCGGAGGTGGGCTCGGACGCGCCCCGGCCGCGCATCGCGACGAGGTGCGGGGCGTCCTGCCAGCGCGCGCTCGGGCGGGTGGAGGTGATCCGCTCTTCCCTCGGTGCTCGCGCCACGTGTCCCTTTCACCACGGGCTTCCGCTGCCCCGCGAAGCGGGCTTCATCCTAGCCGGCCGCCGGGCCCGGACCAAGCAGGCGACCTCAGGTGGTCGTGCCCCGCCGGCCCGGGCCGGGGCCTGCCGTCGGTCCCGACCACCTCCACTCCGGCGCCCCGGACGAACCGGCCGATCACGGCGAGCGGCGTCCGCGCGCGCGCCGCCGCAGCCCGGGCCGCGCCGAGCGCGGTGGGCGGCAGCGCCAGCACGAGCTCGTAGTCCTCGCCGCCCGCGAGCGCGGCCGCGAAGGGATCAGCGAGGCGCGCCGCCGCGCGGCGGTAGGCGGGCGAGAGGGGGAGCTCCGCGACGCCGATCCGGCACCCGACGCCGCTCGCGCGGCAGAGGTGGCCGAGATCCTGGACGAGCCCGTCCGACACGTCCACCGCGGCGTGCGCGAGGGGCGCGAGGGCGAGCCCGGCCGCGACCCGCGGGGTGGGCCGGCGCTGCCGGCGCGCGAGCGCCGGGGCGGCGCCGCGCCGGAGCCCGAGGGCCGCGTCGCCGAGCGTGCCGGTGACCGCGACGAGGTCGCCGGGCCGCGCCCCGGCGCGGAGCACCGCGCGCCCGCGCGGCACCGCGCCGAGCGCGGTGACGGTCACCGAGAGGACGTCGGCACGGGTCACGTTTCCGCCCACGATCGGGATCCGGTGCGCGCGCGCGCAGGCGCCGAGGCCGCGGGCGAGCTCCCGCACCGCGGCAGCGCGGACGCCGCGGGGCAGGGCGAGCGCGACGAGGGCCGCGACCGGACGCGCGCCCATCGCCGCGAGATCGGAGAGGTTCACCGCGAGGGACTTCCAGCCGACGTCGGCCTTCGTCGCGCGCCGGTCGAAGTGGACGCCGTCGACCACCGCGTCCACCGTCGCGACGAGGTCCTCGCCCGGGCGCGGACGGAGGACCGCCGCGTCGTCCCCCGGGCCGAGGACGACCTCGCCGCCTTCGAGCGGCAGGGCCCTCGTGAAGAGCGCGATGAGCTCGAACTCGCCGGGTGGCCGCGCGGCCAAGGGAGGGCTCAGGAGACGACGGCGGGGAGCCCGGTCGGCGTCAGGGCGGGGGCGGGCGGCGGGTTCACCGGGAGGAGCACCGTGAAGGTCGAGCCCGTGCCGGGGCGGGAGCGGACCGAGACCGCGCCGCCGTGCGCCTCGACGAAGCTCTTCACGATGGCGAGGCCGAGGCCCGCGCCGCCGTACTCGCGGGTGGAGGACCCGTCCACCTGGTAGAAGACGTCGAAGACGCGCTCGAGGTGCTCCTCGGAGATGCCGATCCCGCTGTCCGAGACGTGGATCGCGACGCGGTCGCCGGGCGCGCGCTCCGCGCTCACCGTGATCTTCCCGCCCGGCGGGGTGAACTTCACCGCGTTCGAGCAGAGGTTCACGAGGCACTGGCGGAGCTTGTCGCGATCGGCGTGGATCCGGGGCACGGCGGGGGGATCGCAGACCACCTTGAGCCCCTTCTTCCGCGAGAGCGGCAGGACCGTCGCGACCGCGTCCCGCATCACCTGCCCCGCGTCCATCTCGGTGAGGACGAGCCGCACGCGCCCCGCCTCGATCTTGGAGATGTCGAGGATCGAGGTGATGAGCTGGAGGAGGTTCTCCCCCTTCTCCATGATGATGCCGAGGTACTCGCGCTGCTCCGCGGTGAGCGGCCCCCCGAGCCCCTCCAGCATCATCTCGGAGTAGCCGATGACGCTCGTGAGCGGGGTCCGGAGCTCGTGGCTCATCGTGGCGAGGAAGTTCGACTTCAGCCGGTCGAGCTCCTTCAGCCTCGCGTAGCTCTCCTCGAGCTGCCGGTTCTTCTCGGTGAGCTCGCGGTAGCTCTCGGTGACCGCCTCGATGTGGAGCTTCGCCGAGATGAGGTTCTTGTGGCCGGTGAACACCATCACGTCGAGGAGACCCATGAAGTGCTTCAGGATCTTCTCGGCGGTGGGGACGCCGACCTTGCGGATCTTCTGCTGGTAGCCCTCGGCGGCCCTCGCGTCGAAGTCGGCGGCGATCCGGCGGAGCGACTCCGGCAGGGACGTGAGCTCCTCGGGGACGAACGGGCCGAACACCACCCGGCCCATGAGGTCGCCCTCGTAGAGGATCGGCTCGGCGACGTAGCGGCAGCCGGAGAAGCACTCGAAGGTCGTCGGCGCCTGCTCCTCGCCGATCGACTGCGACTTCACCCGCCCGACCGTCGCCATGCACTGCTCGCGGCCGGCGGGCTTCGTCCAGATGTAGCCGCAGAAGTCGGCGTTCCCGACCTTCACGTCCACGAGCTTGTTCCCGGTCTCGTCGAAGACCTTGAGTCCGATCCGGTACAGCTCCGCGAACGAGCGGCACACCTCCTCGAAGGCCTTCAGGTCGAGGAGGTCGGCCAGCGGCATCCGCTGCTGGAGGAAGGACGCCGGGAGGTTCATCGCGGCGGCGCTCCCCCGAGCTTCGTGCCCCGGAGATCGACGTGGGAGAAGATCTTCTCGAGGAACTCCTTCTCCGTGATGTGCCACTTCGCGTCGAGCCCGAGGGAGCGGTCCAGGCTCCGGTAGCAGAGCTGCAGGACCGCGTGGAGCGTCTCGACCACGCCGTCTCCGCGGATCGCGACCGCCGAGACGACCGGCGGCTGGATCTCGGAGCGGAGGTCCCCGAGCTCCGCCTCGGTGCGCGAGTCCTCGAGGTCGCGCTTGTTCATCTGGATGACGATGGGCAGGGTCTTCCAGTCGAGCCCGTTCGCCACCAGGTTCTTCAGCATGTTCTGCCAGTACGCGAGCGTCGAGGCGGTCTCGGAGCGGCGCGAGTCCGCGACGAACGCGATCGCGTCCGTCCCCTGCAGCACGATCCGCCGGGTGGACTCGTGCATCACCTGGCCCGGGACCGTGTAGAGCTTGAGCTTCACCTTCACGCCCGCCTGCGTGCGGAAGAAGACGGGCATCATGTCGAAGAAGAGGGTCCGGTCGTCCTTCGTGTCGAGCGTCATGAGCCGCCCGCGCACCTTCGGATCCATCTTCTGGTAGAGCGACTGGAGATTGGTCGTCTTGCCCGAGAGCGCGGGGCCGTAATAGACGACCTTGAGGGCGATCTCGCGCGATTCTGCGTTGAGCTGGACCATTCGTTGGAGCTGGGCCCTCCCCCCCTGGCCGCGCATGGTAGCACCACCCATTCCGCGGAGTCGCCGCCCGCGCGCTGCGCCGCACCCCCGCTCCCGCGTCCACGGGTTGGTCGGGCGGCGCCCGATCGCGTACACTCCGACCGGGGGAACCTGGGGAGGCCTTTGGGCGCCATCGATCGGCAGACCGCAGCGGGGTCCGCTGAGATTGGACATGCCGAGATCGCCGAGCGGCTTCAGTGGCTGCTCCGGCTGCGGTGGCTCATCGTCCCCGTCTTCGTCGCGGTGGACCTCGCGACCGCCCTGCTCGTCCACCGCCGCGCGCCCTGGACCACCCTCGTCGTCGGCGCGGTGCTGATCGCGGCGAACGCGGTCTACTCCGTCCTCCTCTCCGGCCGCCGCGACGTCCGGACGCTGCTGCGATGGGCGCGGTTCGAGTCGGCGCTCGTCACCGCGGTGCCGGTCGTCGTGGTGGGGCTCCATGGCGATCCGACGAGCGCGCTCCGCTACGGCGTGCTCGTCGGGGTGGTCGGGGCGGCGGCGGTCCTGCCCCGCACCGGCGAGGTGGCGATCGTCGCGATGTGGGCGGTCTGCTCGCTCATCGTCGCGGACGCGGCGTCCTTCCACTTCGACCCCGCGTTCGTCGACCAGGTGGTGGTGGCGCGCTGGGCGATGGAGGCGGGGATCATCGTCACGGTCTCCGCGATCGCCGGGCACCTCCACGCGCAGCGCGAGGACGCGGCGACGCGGGCGCGAGAGAGCCAGGCGCGCCTCGAGTCGGGGCGGGAGGAGTGGGAGGCCGCGTTCGACGGCGTCCACGACATGATCTTCGTGACCGACCCGGAGATGCGGGTCGTGCGCGCGAACCGTGCCTTCGCGAAGGTGGTGGGGATCCGCCCCCACGAGCTCGCCGGGGCGAAGCTGTCCGAGCTCCTCGCCGGGCACCCCGAGCGCTGGTGGAGGGTCGCGGGGGACGGGATCCAGGAGATCGAGGACCCGCTCTTCGACACGCTCTTCGAGGTCTCGTCCACCCGGCTCGGCGACGGCGTCGTCCACGTCGCGCGCGACGTCGGCGAGCAGCGGCGCCTCTACTCGCGGCTCGTCCAGGCGGACAAGCTCGCGGCGGTGGGCGTCCTCGCCTCCGGCGTCGCCCACGAGATCAACAACCCCACCGCGTTCGTGAGCTCGAACCTCACCGAGCTGAAGCGCTACGTCGCCGCCTACGAGGCCGCGATCGCCGAGGTGAGCGAGCTCGCCCTGCAGGCCGGGTTCGCCGACCGGATGCGCGCGCTGCTCGCTCGCTCCGACGTGGCGTTCGCGCGGCGCGAGGCGGCGGGGGCGATCCAGGAGAGCCTCACCGGGATGGAGCGGATCCGGCAGATCGTCGCGAACCTCCGCTCCCTCGCGCGCCGCGATCAGGCCGGCGAGCCGGCGAGCCCGGTGGACCTCGGGGAGGTCTTGCAGGCGGTCGTCCGCACCGCCTCCTCCGACCTGCGCGCCGCGGCGGCGCGCGTCGACGTGCGCGGGCCCGCCCACGTCCTCGGCCACCGCGGCGAGCTCGTCGACGTGATCCTGAATCTCGTCGTGAACGCGGTGCAGGCGCGCGAGGAGCCGCGGCCGAACGAGATCGCGATCTCGCTCTACCGCGAGGGCTCGAGCGCGGTGGTCCGGGTCTCGGACACCGGCCGGGGGATCTCCGCGAGCCACATGAAGCGGCTCTTCGAGCCCTTCTTCACGACCAAGGCGCCGGGCGAGGGCACCGGGCTCGGCCTCTCCCTCGCGCGGAAGATCGTGCTCGCCCACGGCGGGTCGATTGACGTCTCGAGCGAGCTCGGCGTCGGCTCGACCTTCACGGTCCGCCTGCCCGCGCACGAGGTCGAGCTCGCGGCCGAGACGCCCACGACGCGCCAGACGGTCGCGTAGGGCTAGCCGCAATGCCGGGTCACTTAGCGGCCGGCCGCTAACGGCGAACGCTCCCGTCGGGCCTCGGGCATGGCCCCCGTCCTCCTGCGCCGCCGCCAGAGTCGCAACCGGCACCGGACGGTCG
>DASWCJ010000192.1:0-9169 GCA_036390155.1 Anaeromyxobacter sp. | reverse complement strand
GGCAACCTCCGCTCGGTCGAGAACGCGCTCCGCGAGGTCGGGGCCGAGGTGGTCGTCACCCACGAGCCCGACGCGGTCCGGAAGGCCGACCGGGTGGTCGTCCCGGGCCAGGGCTCGATGCCCGCCTGCGCCGACGCGATGCGGAAGAGCGGCGTCGCCGAGTCGCTCCTCGAGGCGGTGAAGAAGGGCACGCCGGTGCTCGGCATCTGCGTCGGGCTGCAGATCCTCTTCGAGGACGGAGAGGAGGGCGGCGGCGCGAAGGGGCTCGGGCTCCTCCCTGGCACGATCAAGAAGCTCCCCGGCGGCCAGAAGCTCCCGCACATCGGCTGGTCGCCGCTCCGCATCACCGCGTCCTGCCCGCCGCTCTTCCGCCCGCTCGAGGGCGAGTACGCGTACTTTGCGCACTCCTTCGCGGCCTCCGCCGACGCGGACGGCACGGCGCTCACGACCACCCACGGCATCCCCTACTGCGCCGCGCTCGCGCGGGGGAACCTCTTCGCCGTCCAGTTCCACCCCGAGAAGAGCCAGAAGGTCGGCCTCGCGCTCCTCGAGCGCTTCGTCCACGTGTAGGAGCCCGCCTTGCTCGTCATCCCCGCCATCGACCTCATGGGAGGCGAGGTCGTCCGCCTCGAGAAGGGCGACTTCGCCACGAAGACCGTCTACGCGCGCCGGCCCGCCGACAAGGCGGACGAGTTCGCCCGCTCCGGCGCGACGCTCCTCCACGTCGTGGACCTCGACGGCGCGCGGGAGGGCTGGCCGGTGAACCTCGACGCGGTCGCCGCGATCTGCCGCATCCCGGGGCTCGAGGTGGAGCTCGGCGGCGGGCTCCGCACCCTCGTGGACATCGAGAAGGTGCTCGCCCTCGGCGTGAAGTACGTCGTTCTCGGGACCGCCGCGGTCGAGCGGCTCGGCCTCGTCGAGGAGGCGTGCCGGAAGTTCCCCGGCCGCGTCCGGACCGGGATCGACGCCCGGAACGGCGAGGTGAAGATCGCGGGCTGGGTCGCCGGCACCGGCCTCAAGGCGGTGGACGTCGCGCAGCGGGTGAAGGCCGCCGGCGTCTCCTTCGTCGAGTACACCGACGTCGGCCGGGACGGCATGTTCACCGGGGTGGACGTCGAGGGCGCCCGGGCGCTCCAGGCGGAGGCCGGCGTGCAGGTCGTCGCCTCCGGCGGCGTCGCGGGCCTCGCCGACGTCCGCGCCTGCAAGGCGGCGGGCCTCGCCGGCGTCATCGTCGGGAAGGCGCTCTACGAGGGGCGGATCCGTCTCGCCGACGCGATTCGCGAGGCGAGCGAAGGGGCAGCCGGATGAGGCTGCTCCGGAGCGAGCAGGGGGCCCGGGGGAGCGCAGGCTCCCCCTGCGAAGCGTGGGGGAGCCGAGCACTCCCCCGGAGGAACTGATGCCCGCGAAGCGGATCATCCCCTGCCTCGACGTGAAGGACGGGCGGGTCGTGAAGGGGGTCCACTTCAAGAACCTCCGCGACGCCGGCGACCCAGTCGAGGCCGCCGCCCGCTACGACCAGCAGGGCGCCGACGAGGTGACCTACCTCGACATCGCGGCGACCCTCGAGAACCGGGGGACCCTCGTCGCCCTCGTCGAGCGGACGGCGAAGCGCGTCTTCGCGCCGCTCACCGTCGGCGGCGGGGTGCGCTCGGAGGAGGACTTCGTGAGCCTCCTCCGCGCCGGTGCGGACAAGGTCTCGGTGAACAGCGCCGCCGTGAAGGATCCCTCGCTCGTGGACCGGCTCTCGCGGATCGCGGGGGCGCAGGCGCTCGTGGTGGCGATCGACGTGAAGCGCCGCGCCGGCTCCCGGCCCCAGGAGTGGGAGGTCCACGTCGCGGGCGGCTCGAAGCCGACCGGCGTCGAGGGGATCGCCTGGGCGCGCGAGGTCGCGGCGCGCGGCGCGGGCGAGCTGCTCCTCACCAGCATGGATCGGGACGGGACCCTCGCGGGCTACGACCTCGAGCTCCTCGAGAAGGTCTGCGCCGCGGTCACCATCCCCGTCATCGCCTCGGGCGGCGTCGGGACCCTCGAGCACCTCGCCCAGGGGCTCGAGATCGCGGACGCGGCCCTCGCGGCCTCGATCTTCCACGACGGAAAGCACACCGTGGACGAGGCGAAGCGTTACCTCATCCAGCGCGGGATCGACGTCAGACCCTGAGGAGAGCGGCAGATGCCAGACGAGCGTTTCCTCGCCCAGCTGTGGGCGACGATCGAGTCCCGGAGGGCGGATGACACCGCCACGAAGAGCTACACGCGGCAGCTCCTCGAGGCGCCGCCCCGGATCCGCCGGAAGATCATCGAGGAGGCCTACGAGGTGAACGAGGCCCACCAGGCCCTCGTCGCGGGCCACGACACGAAGGATCACCTCGCCCACGAGGCGGCGGACCTGCTCTACCATCTGTTCGTGCTGCTCGCGTCGGCCGACGTCACCCCGGCCGAGGTGTACGCGGTGCTCGAGCGCCGCCACAGGCCCGGAAACCCTTGACCGCGGAGGGGATTTCGCGCTAGGAAGCCGTTCCAATCGCGGATGAGCCGGGCGCCCCGAAGGGGCCCGGCTCGTTTGCGTTTCGAGCCCAGGACCGTTGCAAGAAAGCCGAGAGGATCCCGAATGACCGGTGTGCGTGTGAAGGACGGCGAGTCCTTCGAGAACGCGATGAAGCGCTTCAAGAAGCAGTGCGAGAAGGCGGGGATCCTGTCGGAGATCCGCAAGCGCGAGCACTACGAGAAGCCCTCGGTGAAGAAGAAGAAGAAGGCGCTCGCTGCGAAGAAGCGGGCGATGAAGAAGAGCCGCAAGTCCTTCTAGGACCTGAGGCCCGCGCCATGAGCCTCAAGGAACGGCTCGACCAGGATCTCAAGACCGCGATGCGCGAGAAGGCGCAGCTGCGGCTCGACACGATCCGCATGCTGAAGAGCGCCATCAAGTACCGCGAGATCGAGCTCATGAAGCCGCTCGACGACGCGGGGATCTACTCGGTCATCTCCTCCGAGGTGAAGCGGCGGCGCGACGCGGCCGAGCAGTACAAGGCCGGCAATCGCCCCGAGCTCGCCGAGAAGGAGGAGAAGGAGATCGTGATCCTCCAGGCGTACCTCCCCCAGCAGCTCTCGCAGGACGAGCTCCGGGCGAAGGTCGACGCCGCGGTCGCGGCGGTGGACGCGCAAGGCATGAAGGACATGGGGAAGGTGATGAAGGCGCTCCTCCCCGAGGTCCAGGGGCGCGCGGAGGGCTCGGCCGTGTCCGAGCTCGTGAAGGCGCGGCTCTCCGGCAAGTAGGCGGCGCCGGGCGGAGGAGCCCTCCTGATTCCGGACGCGGTGATCGACGAGATTCGCGGCCGCGTCGACGTCGTGGCGGTGATCGGCCGCCACATGGAGCTGAAGAGGTCGGGCCGGACGTGGAAGGGCAACTGCCCGTTCCATGGGGAGCGGACGCCGAGCTTCCACGTCTACCCGGAGGACAAGCACTTCAAGTGCTACGGCTGCGGAGCCTACGGTGACGTGTTCGGGTTCCTGCAGAAGCTCGAGGGGAAGGAGTTCCCGGACGTCGTGAGGGATCTCGCGCGCGAGGTGGGGGTCGAGATCCCGGAGGCCGGGGAGGAGTCCGTCGAGCAGCAGCGGCGGCGGAAGGAGCGGAACGAGATCGCGGTCGCGTGCGACGCGTCCGCGCGGTACTGGGCGGCGCGGCTCCAGAGCCGGTTCGGCGCGGAGGCGCAGGGGTACCTCGCGGAGCGCGGGGTGGGCGAGGAGGCGGTGAAGCGGTTCCGCCTCGGCGTCGCGGCAGACGAGTGGAACGACCTGCCGCGGCGGCTCGCGGACAAGGGAGTGGGCGCGGAGGCGCTGCTCCGGGCCGGGCTGACCATCCAGAGGGAGAAGGGCGGCGCGTACGACCGCTTTCGCAACAGGCTCATGTTCCCCATCGCGGCGATGGACGGCCAGGTGATCGGCTTCGGCGGGCGCACGCTCCCGGGCTCGTCCAAGGACGAGAAGGGGGCGAAGTACATCAACACGCCCGAGACGCCGGCCTACAAGAAGTCCCGCGTGCTCTACGGGCTCGACCTCGCCCGCGAGACCATCCGCAAGACCCGCCACGCCGTCCTCGTCGAGGGCTACTTCGACGTGATCGGCCTGCACCAGGCCGGCGTCGCCGGCGCGGTGGCGGTGTGCGGCACCGCGCTCACCCCCGAGCACGTCGAGCTCCTCCAGCGCTGCGACTGCCGCGAGGTGACGATCCTCTTCGACGGCGACGCGGCCGGGCTCGCCGCGCCCGCGAAGGCGGCGGCCGCGCTCTTCCCTGCGGGGCTCGCGGGCAAGGTCGCGGTGCTGCCGTCGGAGCAGGGGAAGGTCGACCCCGACGACTACGCGCGCGCCCACGGCAAGGCCGGGATGGACGCGCTGCTCGCCGCCGCGACGCCGCTCTCCACCTTCCTCGTCGAGCGGGCGGTCGAGCGTACCTGCGCCGGGAAGCCGCGCGAGGCGCCGCTCGAGGCGAAGGTCGCCGCGGTCCGCGAGCTCGCGCCGTTCGTGCGGATGATGCCGGAGGGTCTCGCGCGTTCCGTCTTCGAGGACGCGATCGCGAAGCGGCTCGACCTCGACCTCGCGGCCCTGCGCCAGGAGCTCTCGGGCGAGGGCCGTCCGGCCTCGTCCCCGAGGCCGGGAGCGGGGAAGGCGCCCGTCCCGCCGCAGCGGCCCGCCAGCCCCCGCGCCGCCTCGCGGTCGAGGATCCTCCTCCCGGGGCCGGCCGCGGACGCGCTCGGCCTGCTCGCCGCGTTCCCGGACCTGGGGCCGGTGGCGGAGGAGGAGGGGCTCGCCGGGCTCCTCCCGGGTGGGCCCCTCGCGGAGCTGGCCCGCGCCCTCATCGGGGGGACGGTCTCCACCGAGGAGGCGCTCGCCCGGCTGGCCGAGGCGGCGGACGCGGCGACGGTCCGGCGGGTGGGAGAGATCGCCGGGCCCGCCCGTCCTCCGAGGGATGCGGCGGAGCGGGAGCTCCGGAAGGCCGCGACGAAGGCGACGATCGAGGCGGTGCGAACGGAGCAGGACCGCCTGCTCGCACTCGTCGCGAAGAAGGGTGCGCCCGTCGAGCAGGAGTTGGCCCTCGCGGCGCAGGTGGCGGCGCGACGCCGCAGCGATCTGGAGAAGCGGCTCCGCACGATGGAGCGGAGCGGCGGATGAAACCGCAGCGCCGAAGGATTCTGGAGTAGTTGAGCGGGCTCGCCGGACCGGGAGCCGTTACACAGCACCGAGCAGCCGAGCCGCCTCGAGGACGGGACCGACATGACGAAGAAGCGCCACGCCCAGAAGAAGGCGACGAAGAAGGCCGCGCCGGCGAAGCGGTCGACGCCGAAGAAGGACCGCCGCGACAAGATCGAGAGGGCCGCGAAGAAGGCGAAGGCCGCGGCCGTGGCGCGCGCCGAGACGCCGGTCGTCCCCGAGAAGGGCGCGAAGAAGAAGGATCTCAAGGCCGCGCCGCCCGCCGAGGCCGCCCGGGGCGTGAAGGCGGCCAAGCTCGAGAAGCCCGCGAAGGCCGAGAAGCCGGGCAAGGGCGAGAAGGGCCCGAAGCTCCGGAAGGCCTCCCGCCCGTACGACGAGGAGCACCTCGACGCCGAGGAGGAGAAGGAGAAGGAGAAGGACGACGCCGAGGAGGAGGACGACGACGAGCTCCCCGCCGACGACATGAGCGACATCACCGAGCGCACCGAGGTGAAGGCGCTCATGGAGCGCGGCCGCGAGAAGGGCTTCCTCACCTACGACGAGGTGAACGACGCCCTGCCGTCGGACACGAGCTCCGACCAGATCGACGACGTGATGTCGATGTTCGGCGAGCACGACATCGAGGTCGTGGACGGCGCCGAGAAGAAGATGAAGCTGCCGGACGAGCCGCCGCAGAAGCCGGAGGCGAAGGCCGAGGAGGACGAGAAGGAGGAGGAGGAGGACGCCGGCTACGGCAAGTCCAACGACCCCGTCCGGATGTATCTCCGCAAGATGGGGTCGGTCTCCCTGCTCACCCGCGAGGGCGAGGTCGAGATCGCGAAGCGGATCGAGGTGGGCGAGCGCGAGGTGCTCGGCGCGGTCCTCTCGTCGTCCATCGCCATCCGCGAGATCCTGGAGCTCGGCGAGCGGCTCAAGAAGGGCAAGATCCGCGTCCGCGAGATCGTGAAGGACGCGGGCGACGAGGCGCAGGCCGAGCGCGAGGAGGAGGCCGAAGAGGAGGCTGCGGAGGTCGAGACCCCGGGCGAGGGCGAGGCCGTCGTCGTCGCCACGGGCGAGCCGGAGAAGCCGCGGATCCCGAAGGAGGAGGAGAAGAAGGTCGAGCACGTGCTGAAGCACATCGACCGGATTCGCAAGCTCGACCGGGACGTCGCCCGCCAGCGCGAGACGCTCGCGACGAAGAAGATGTCGGAGGTGAAGCGGCGCGAGCTGCGCAACGACATCAAGGCGATCGAGGTCGACATGATGGAGAACCTCGACGCCATCCAGCTCAACAAGAAGCAGATCGACCGGATCGTCCTCAAGCTGAAGGGCTTCATCAAGCGGCTGGAGGAGGCCGACCGCGACCGGCTGGAGGCCGAGCGCCGGATCGGCATCCCCTGGCGCGAGCTCGCCCGCCTGCTGCGCGACTCGCGCGAGGACGAGGCCGAGCGGAAGAAGATCGCGAAGAAGCTCCGCTCGTCGATGGACGAGCTCGAGGAGGTCGATCGCTCGCTCCGCAGCGCCGTCCGCAAGATCCGGCGCGTCGAGGAGGAGGCGAACCCGGGCGAGGAGGACGTGGCCCTGCAGCGCCGCGAGGTGTCGGCCGAGGACCTGCGCCGCACCTACCGCGCCATCAGCGAGGGCGAGCACCGGGCGGAGCGCGCGAAGACCGAGCTCGTGGAGGCGAACCTCCGGCTCGTCGTCTCGATCGCGAAGAAGTACACGAACCGCGGCCTGCAGTTCCTGGACCTCATCCAGGAGGGCAACATCGGCCTCATGAAGGCGGTGGACAAGTTCGAGTACAAGCGCGGCTACAAGTTCTCGACGTACGCGACGTGGTGGATCCGGCAGGCCATCACCCGCGCGATCGCCGACCAGGCGAGGACGATCCGCATCCCCGTCCACATGATCGAGACGATCAACAAGCTCATCCGGACGAGCCGGTACCTCGTGCAGGAGCTCGGGCGCGAGCCGAGCCCGGAGGAGATCGCGGAGAAGATGGAGCTGCCGCTCGACAAGGTGCGGAAGGTCCTCAAGATCGCGAAGGAGCCGATCAGCCTCGAGACCCCCATCGGCGAGGAGGAGGACAGCCACCTCGGAGACTTCATCGAGGACAAGTCGCTCGTCTCCCCGTCGGACGCGGTCATCAACATGAACCTCGCCGAGCAGACGAGGAAGGTGCTCGCTACGCTCACCCCGCGCGAGGAGAAGGTCCTCCGGATGCGCTTCGGCATCGGAGAGAAGAGCGATCACACCCTCGAGGAGGTCGGCCAGGACTTCGAGGTCACCCGCGAGCGCATCCGCCAGATCGAGGCGAAGGCGCTCCGGAAGCTGCGGCACCCCTCGCGCTCGAAGCGGCTCAAGAGCTTCGTCGAGAGCTAGAGGCGGCTGGAGGTCGAAACGTGATAGACGGTTGCGCGCCGGGAACGAACGCAGGGCCCATAGCTCAACGGCCAGAGCTGTCGGCTCATAACCGATCGGATCCAGGTTCGAATCCTGGTGGGCCCATGAAGACGTTCTGTCGGAGGGAGCAAGGCCTTGTCGTCGCTGCGTGAAAAGCTGAAGGCGCTGGAAGAGCTGCAGCAGATCGACCTCGATCTGCACGAGATCAAGACCACCCTCGCCGCGTTCCCCGCGCGGCAGGCCGCGCTCGAGGCGGGCGTCACCGCCGCCAAGAAGGCGTGGGAGCAGGAGCAGGCGAGGCTCGACGCCAACGAGCGCGAGCGCCGCCAGCTCGAGACCCTGCTCGGCATGGAGCGCGACAAGGTGAAGAAGTGGGAGGGGCGGCTCGGCGAGATCCGCACCCCCCGCGAGTACGCTGCCCTGTCCCGCGAGATCGAGATCGCGAAGAAGACCAACGACGGCCAGTCGGAGGCGCTGAAGGAGCTCGTCACGCAGGCCGGCGAGATCAAGGCGGCGCTCGACGCGCGCGACGAGGAGCTCTCCGATTGCGAGGCCGCCGCCCAGGCCGCGGTCGAGGAGGTCGCGAAGGAGCGCGCCCAGGCCGACGAGAAGCTCGCCGCGCTCGAGGCGCGCCGCGGCGACGCGGTGAAGCAGGTGGACCCGTCCCTGCTCGCGAAGTACGAGAACATCAAGCGCCGCCGCGCCGGTGTCGCGATCGCGCCGATCGTCGGGATGACGTGCAAGGGCTGCAACCGCAACATCCCGCCCCAGCTCGCCATCACCCTGCAGCGGGCGAACTCGATCGAGACCTGCCCGAGCTGCCACCGCATCATCTACTCGGCCGAGGCGGTGAACCCGCCCGCGCCGTCGCCCGCCTAGGCCCCGTGGCGAAGCCCATCCTCGCGGAGCTCCTCCGCTTCCTCGCGGCGAACGAGCAGCTGCCCCTGACGCTCCAGCGCTACAAGGGGTACGACCGCGACACGCTCGGGAAGATCCTCACCGCGGCCGCGGACCGGATCGAGGAGCTCGAGAAGTCGAAGGAGGCCGTCCCCGGCGCCGGCTCGAAGGGCATCAAGGTCCGCAAGCAGACCGACGTCGAGAAGGCCGCGCAGCGCGCCGCCGAGGAGATCGACGAGGCGATGGACCTCTCGAAGTCCGAGCGCGAGCAGCGCCGCCGCGAGCGGGCCGCCGCCGAGGAGCGCGAGCGCCAGGCGGTCCAGGCCGCCGAGCAGGCGGAGCTGGCGAAGCGGACGCGGCTCTACACCGACGGCGCGGCGCGCGGGAATCCGGGCCCGGCCGGCGCCGGCGCGGTGATCCTGAACCCCGACGGCCACATCGTCGCGAAGATCGGCAAGTTCCTCGGCGACTCGACCAACAACGTCGCGGAGTACATGGGGCTCATCCTCGGCCTCAAGCGGGCGCGGGCGATGGGCATCAAGGAGCTCGAGGTCTACTCGGACTCGGAGCTCCTCGTGAAGCAGCTCGCGGGCGAGTACCAGGTGAAGGCCGAGCACCTCCGGCCGCTCCACGACGAGGCGCGCCAGCTCCTCCAGGGCTTCTCGTTCATCCAGGTCCGGCACATCCC